>CAYWCJ010000223.1:0-7918 GCA_964456595.1 uncultured Gemmatimonas sp.
CCCATCGCCTCGACGCGTTCGAGTGCGTCGGTCGTGACATCATCGAGATCGATCAGCTTGTCGAGTTCTTCGTCGAGCAGAATGCGGCGTGCTTCACTCACCTTCACGGTGCGCTTCTTCTTGCGCTTGGGCATCATGTCGCGAAACCACTCGGCGATGCTGTCCATGCCTTCGGGTGCACCGGGCGTCATGACGTTTCCGCTCGGCCCGGGGCTCGATTGCGTCACCTCGATCTCCACCTCGCGTGCATCGAGCTGGCCGTCGAGCAACAGCTGGCGGAGCTTGTCGCGCGTACGCTTGTAGCGATCAGCCGACGAATGGTCATCGCTGCCGTGCGTCGCACCGGCCGCTGGCTCGGTCTCGGTGCTGGCGGCAGCGGTCGCCGCAGCGAGCGACACGGGTGGAGGCAGCAGGAGATCGAGCAACCGCTCGTCCACCTTCTCGTTGGCGAGATCCTCCACTTCACTCTCGCGCTCGGTACGCACCATGTCGATCGCGCCCTCGACCAGGTCGCGCACCATCGATTCGACATCGCGACCGACGTAGCCCACCTCGGTGAACTTCGAGGCTTCGACTTTGGTGAACGGCGCGCCCGACAGCTTCGCCAGTCGACGCGCGATCTCGGTCTTGCCGACACCGGTCGGACCAATGAGGATGATGTTGTTGGGCGAGATCTCCTGGCGGATCTTCTCCGGTGCGCGCTGACGTCGCCAACGGTTGCGCAACGCGATCGCGACGGACTTTTTCGCGTCAGCCTGACCAACGATGTAGCGATCGAGTTCAGCCACGATCTGGCGTGGCGTCAGGTCCGCGAGACGCGCGATGGCCTGTTCAGTGCGGGGGGAAGGCATGTCGAACGCTAATTTGTCGCCTGGCTTTGGGCGATGTCCCTACCGCTATCCGTTGCCATGACATTCCAGCTCGCCCTGGCAGCCCCCGCGGTCCGGTTCACGTAGAGGTCGGTGAACTGACGACGCACGAAGTCTGGCGCCGTGCTACGCGCCGGGCTCGATGACCGTGATGTTCGTGTTGGTGTAGATGCAGATCTCGCCGGCGATGGTCAGCGCCTTGAGCACGATGTCTTTTGGCGGCAGCGACGTTTCGCGCAACAGTGCACGCGCTGCCGCTTGGGCATAGGCACCGCCTGAGCCGATCGCCAGCACGCCGTCGTCCGGTTCGATGATCTCGCCGTTGCCGGAGATCATGAGGCCGTTATCCACGTCGGCGACAATGAGCAGTGCCTCGAGGCGGCGCAGGACGCGATCGCTGCGCCACTCCTTCGCCAGCTCCACCGCGGCTTTGGGCAGGTTGCCGGGATAGCGATCGAGCTTCTCCTCGAACTTCTCGAAGAGGGTGAGCGCATCGGCGGCGGAACCGGCAAAGCCGGCGAGCACACGACCGCCCTTGAGGGTGCGCACCTTGACCGCGTGCGACTTGGCGACCGTGTCGCCGACCGAGACCTGTCCGTCGCCACCCAGCGCGAGCTTGCCGTCGCGCCGCACGGCCAGAATGGTGGTGGCGCGCATCTGAGGAAGTGCCATCTTGCAAAATAGCACTGCGCACCGCATTCGCCGCTTCCGCCAATCGCATGCCGCCGATCACCTACATCGATATCCAGCGTGCGCGCGCGCGTCTCGCGCCGCATTTCGCGCCCTCGCCGGTCCGACACTATCCGCTGCTGGACGCACTGGTGGGCCATGGCATTCGCGTGCTCATCAAGCACGAGAATCATCTGCCCGTCAACACGTTCAAGGTGCGGAACGCGACGTCTGCCCTGACCGCACTCTCCGCTGAGCAGGCGGCGCGCGGCGTGGTGGCCGCGAGCACGGGCAACCACGGACAAGGGCTCGCCTGGGCGGGCGCACGTCTGGGGATTCCGGTCACGATTTGCGTCCCTGAGGGGAACAATCCCGACAAGAACGCGGTCATTCGGTCATTCGGCGCGCGACTGATCGAAACGGGTACGACGTACGACGCTGCCGCTGCTGCGTGCGCGGAGCTGGCCGCATGTGATGGACTCACGCTCGTCCACAGCACGAACAACGCGGACGTGATTGCCGGCGCGGGCACCATGTCCGCCGAGTTTCTCGAACAGGCGCCCGAGCTCGATGCACTGATTTTTGCACTCGGCGGCGGATCGCAGGCGGTGGGAGCGATCGTGGCGCGCGACGCGATCAAGCCGTCGCTGCAGGTCTTCGCGGTGCAGAGCCACGGTGCACCGGCGCAACACCACAGTTGGCACGATGGGCAGACGCGAGCCGGCGTGGACGCGAACACCTTCGCCGAAGGGATTGCGACCGGCTCGACCTACGAACTCACTTTCGACACGCTGCGCAACGGCTTGACCGACTTTGTCCTCGTCACCGAAGATGCGATCGCGCAGGCTGTGCGCGACCTCCTGCGCATCACGCACAACCTGGCGGAAGGAGCAGGCGCGGCGGGGTTGGCAGGGTTGCGTGCGTTGTCTTCGCGACTCGCGGGAAAGACGGTAGGGATCGTGCTGTGTGGCGGCAACCTCGATGTGGCGCGACTGCGGGAGATTCTGGCCGACGGTGAGTGAGCGAGCACGCCGTCAGGCGCGCGGGTGGGCCTGGCGATAGACCTTCTTGAGTCGCTCGACGCTGGTGTGTGTGTAGATCTGCGTCGTGCTGATACTCGCATGGCCAAGCAGCTCCTGCACGGCGCGGAGATCGGCACCGGCGTCCACCATGTGCGTGGCAAACGTATGTCGCATGGAGTGTGTGGAAAGGCCGGCGCCTTCGTCCACCGCGGAGAGCAGACCGACCACCGCGTGTTGAATGGCGCGTGGACTCATTCGGGTGCCGCGTACACTCAGAAAGACGGCACCGCGCGCGAGTCGTCCGCCCTTCACGCCGCCGAGCTTGCCCAGCAACGCGTCCCGCTTCGAGAGATAGTTGCGCATGGCACGTTGTGCGTGATCGCCAAGCGGCACGATCCGCTCCTTGCGTCCCTTGCCGCGCACCTTCACCTGCTGCGAGACGAGATCGAGATCGCCGAGGTCGATGCCGCGGAGTTCCGCCAGACGCAGACCGCACGAATACAGCATTTCCATCAACGCGAGATTGCGCATGTCGGTGAACTCGCCCGAATGCGAGCGCGTGATGGCCAACTCCATCAACGTTTCCGCCTGATGCTGATCGAGATACGTGGGCAGCGTGCGCGGAAGCCGTGGCGACCCGACCGCGCGCGCCGGGTTCACGTCCACGCGCTCGTCACGATGCATCCAGCGATAGAAGCTGCGCACGGCGGAGAGTCCGCGGGCGATGGAACGCTTGGCAAGTCCGCGACGCGTGAGGTGCGCCATGAAGCCGCGAATGTCCGCGCGACCAAGCGCATTCCAATCCCATCCGGCGATGCCGCGCGTGCCCGCGAGATATGTGCTGAACGCGCGTAGATCCCGCGTATAGGCGCTGACGGTATTGGGCGAGAGGTCGCGTTCCTTGGCGAGATGCACGAGGAACTCGCTGATCTCGGTCGGCAACGGAGTTTCGTCCATGCGCTCGGCGTCGTTCACGCTGTATCGCTCCGCTACGTGGCGCGTGCGACCGTGGAAGTCAGACGCGACGACTCGCACCACGCGGCGAGATCGGCGAGCGAACGCGTGGCATAGTGCCGACGCTTGCCGAGTTTGTCGCGCATGATCTCGCGTGAAAGTCCCTCGAGCTCGTCGAGCAGGCCGAAGTTGGCGTTCATCGGCTGAAAGTGTCGCGGATCGGCTTCGCGCAGATAGCGATAGAGCGCACCCAGCATTGTGGTGGGCGGCGGCACCACGGGCTCCTCGCCCGCGAGCATGCGTGCGAGGTTGATGCCCGCAAGCAGACCAGTCGCCGTGCTTTCGGTGTATCCCTCCACGCCGGTGATCTGTCCGGCGAACAGCGTCTGCGGCGCATCGCGCAACGCGAGGTGCGGCGACAGTGCCGCAGGCGCGTTGACGTACGAGTTGCGATGGATGGAGCCGAAGCGCAGGAACTCTGCGTCGGCGAGGCCGGGGATCAGGCGAAACACGCGCTGCTGCTCGGGGATGCGCAGGCGCGTTTGAAAGCCGACCAGATTCCACATGCGACCGGCGCGATCTTCCATACGCAGCTGTGCGACGGCCCACGGTTTGTTGCCGGTCTTCGGGTGACGCAGACCGATCGGCTTCATCGGCCCGAAGCGCAACGATTCCCTGCCGCGCTTCGCCATCTCTTCGACCGGCATGCACCCGTCGAAATACGGCACCGCGTCAAACTCATGGGCCGTGAACTGGTCGGCGGTGGTGAGCGCATCGATAAATGCGTCGTACTCGTCCCTCGTGAAGGGGCAGTTGAGATAGGCGCCCTCCTCTCCCGCGCTGTCCATCGTTTCCTTGCCCCAGCGCGAGGCGCGGAACGTGATATCCGGATCGACAGACTCGAAGGAGACGACGGGCGCGATGGCATCGTAGAACGCCAGCGACTCGACGCCAAGCCGCGCACGGACAGACACGGCGAGTGCGTCGGACGTGAGCGGACCGGTGGCGATGATACCCGGAGACGGAATTGTGGAGACTTCCTCGCGCATGACGGTGATGCGCGGATGCGCGTGCACGCGATCGTGTACGGCCTGCGAAAAGATGTCGCGATCGACGGTGAGTGCGGTTCCGCCGGGAACGCGCGCGCTGTCGGCACACTCTAGCACCATCGACCCCAGCACCCGCATCTCGGCTTTGAGCAGCCCGTGGGCGTTGGTGGTTTCGGTGCTCTTGAACGTGTTGGAGCAGACGAGCTCACCGAGCTTTTCGGTGCGATGCGCCGCGGTTCCGCGCACCGGACGCATCTCGTGCAGCACGACGTCGTGGTCGCGCTGCGCGAGTTGGTACGCGGCTTCGCTTCCGGCGAGGCCACCGCCGATGACATGGACTTCGTTGCTCATCGGGGGAAGTTAGCACGCCGATTCGCTGACGTCGCCCGTGAGGTGCCGCGTGCGCGATACTGTCGCACGCGGTCTCCTACCCCTAGCGGGTGACTATGGCCTTGGCTTACGACGGGGTGCTGCGATTGCGCTGCAACCTCGAGCGTGCCGCAAGCATTCCGATACCATATGCGAGGAGTGCGCCTGCCGAAAAAATGACGACTTGGCCGTCGTGGAGGGCCGCCAAGCCGAGAAACATGACGGTCGCGCAGCCGACGATCGCCACCCCATGCATCAAGCGGCCAACCGTAGATCGCTGCCTGCTCTTATCTATCGAGCCGGTGGCGTAGCCGAGCGATGCCAGAACGACCAATGCCGCGATGGCCGGCGAGAGAGTGGGCATCATTGCAGTGGGTGAGTGAAACCGGAGTTCAGCACCCGGCGGCGACGTGGTTGTCGGACGTGGCGGACACTGTCACGAGATTCGCCTGCATCGCGGCTTCCAGATCATCCGTTTGGTCCAAAGGATATATGCACCGCCGGCCGCGGACGCGGCACCTCCCCAGCAGCCCGGCAGCAAGGGCTGCGGTGCTGCCCCAATATGTCGAGTACACATCATCGTAGCTCTCACGAGCCTCAGTGAAAAGGCTCTTCGGGATTTCGTGTGGGTAATTTGGGCTGATTCCAGGTACGAACAGCCGTGCCCTGGAGGACAACCCACTCATGGCCAATACAGTGCACGCAGAGCGTCCCTCGTCCGACAGCACCTTTCCCGCCATTTCCGTGGAAGCAGGGCACGTGATGCGTATCGGACGCACGGATTGCTTCCATTCCGCGAACGCGATGTCGGTGCGCAGATACGGGTGTGCAGCTGACTGGGCGAACAGGGAGCGGCCGCTGCAGGCGCTTGCCGCCAGGATGGTCAGGAGGACTGTCTTCCGAAGCATGGGTGCACGGTAGGAGGGGGCGTCCTCGCAGCGTCATTCTGCATTGCCCTTCAGCCTCGAGCCCCTCGACCGCGCGCTCCAGCCGGACCATGAGCCGCTCACCAGCCCTCGTTCATCGCGGTGTTCGCCGGTGCGGCAGCACCACGCAAGAAAACGGTCGCGCAGACACAAAGTCCGCGCGACCGTTCACCCGAAACCCAGACGAAGAACGTCTACGCGACTTCCGCCACTTCTTCGGCTTCCTCAGGCGTCGCGACGTCCCACTCGTTTGCGCACTTGAGGCACTTGCGATAGGCGCCGCGGGTTTTGTTGCTCTTCATCTCGGCGCCGACATAGCCGCACTCAGGGCACGTTTCGGCGACGGGCTTATCCCACACCACAAAATCGCAGTTGGGATAGTTCTCGCAGCCATAGAACGCCTTACCGCGCTTTTTGCTCCGCCGTTCGGCGATCTCGCCGCCGTCCTTCGGGCAGAAGACGCCCGTCGGCATGGACCGCGTGCCGCGACACTTCGGGAACTTGGAGCAGCCAAGGAAATCGCCCGACCGACCGTGACGAACGACCATCGGCGCACCGCACTCCTGACAGAGGTACTTCGTGAGTACCGCAGGCTGCTTTTCGCCTTTGATAGGGCGGGTGTACTTGCAAAGCTTCGGATGATTCTCGCAGGCGATGAACGGCCCGAAGAAGCCGCCCTTGGCGACCAACTTGCCGCCATCGAGCGGGCACCGCTCATCGGGGAGCTTCGACAAGTCGTAGGCTTCACCGATGAGCACATCGAGATCGTCGTCGTTGAGCGTGCGCTGGAACGGCGTCCAGAAGTCGCTGAGCGCAACTTGCCACTCGATTTCGCCGTCGGCGATCTTGTCGAGCTCCTCTTCCATCTGCGCGGTGAAGCCGTAGTCGACCAACTTCGGCAGGTGCTCTTCCAACAGCTTGGCCACGACCATGGCCGTCCAAGTCGGGACCAGCGCGTTCCCTTTTTTGTAGACGTATTCGCGGGCCTGGATCGTGTCGATAATCGAGGCGTAGGTGCTCGGCCGGCCGATACCGAGTTCTTCCAGCGATCGCGTCAGCGTCGCTTCATTAAAGCGGGCCGGCGGCTGGGTGGTGTGCACTTTCGATTCCAGATCGCGGCACTCCAGCGACTGCCCCATTACCACCGGCGGCAGCACCGTTTCGCGGTCGGCCAGTTCGGCCTGCGGATCGTCGGTCCCTTCCACGTAGGCTCGTAAATAACCGGGGAAATCGATCGTCTTGCCGCTGACCGTGAAGATCGCGCCATCCCCTTCGACGGTGATCGAAATACGCCTCCCCGTGCTGTCGGCCATCTGGCTGGCGACGGTTCGCTTCCAAATCATCTCGTAGAGGCGGTATTGCTCGTCGGTCAGCTCGCCGCGCAGCGTGCCCGGCAGGGTGAAAGGGTGGCCCGCGGGACGAATGGCTTCGTGCGCTTCCTGGGCGTTCTTAACCTTGGTGGCATACGTGCGGGGGGAGTCGGGCAGGTATTTCTCGCCGTATTCCGAACGCACCAGGTCGCGGGCCGCTTCGATGGCGACCGTCGCCAGGTTCGTCGAGTCGGTACGCATGTAAGTGATGTAGCCGTTTTCGTACAGGCTCTGAGCGACCTGCATGGTCCGCTTGGCGGTGAAGCTCAATTTCCGGTTGGCTTCCTGCTGCATCGTGCTGGTCGTAAAGGGCGCGTACGGCTTCGACGTGTACGGCTTGTCATCGATCGAACCGATGCGGAACTTGGCCGACAAGAGCCGCTCGCGAAGCGCCGCGGCCCCGGCCTCGTTGAGCAAGAGCAAGCCCGGGTCCTTGATGCGCCCGGTCGACGCGTCGAAATCCTTAGCCGACGGTACCTTGCGCCCGTCGACGCTGACGAGATCGGCCTGCAGGCGGCCGGTGGTGTGCGACCCACCCGCTTTTTCGAATTCGGCGGCGAACGTGCCGAGCAAGTCCCAATAGGTAGCGCTGCGGAACGCCATCCGTTCTTTTTCGCGGTCGACGATCATCCGCACGGCCACGCTCTGCACGCGGCCGGCCGAGAGCCGCGGCCTCACCTTGCGCCACAG
>CAYWCJ010000224.1:0-7881 GCA_964456595.1 uncultured Gemmatimonas sp.
ACTTGTCGGTCGCGCGTCGCGACCTTCGCAGCAATGCTTACCTGGTGCGCGACGCCGCTCGCGGCGCTCTCTGCCCAAGCGGCCGCCGAGGCCGCGCAACCGACCCGGCGCGCGCGCGTCGTCGGGCTGGTCACCGATGTCGCCACGAAGCAACCGCTGGCCGGCGTCAACATTTTCCTGGTCGGCACCCCCATCACGGCGACCACCGGGCCTGACGGTCGCTTCATCATTCCCAGCGCCCCGGCGGGTATCTACAATATCGATGCGCGGCGGCTCGGCTATGGCCCGCAACGGATCAACAGCGTCCGGCTGATCGCCGACAGCCTGATCACGGTGAACGTCATGCTCAGCGTGACCTCCACGCGCCTCGACGAAGTGACGGTGTCCGGCAGCATGGATGCCCAGTCGGTGGCCAAGTCCACCATCACGGTCGACAAGATCACCTCCGAGAATATCCCGGTGATGCCCACCGGTTCGGCCGCGGGCCTGATCGCCGGCAAGGTGGCGGGTGTCGCGATCACCCGCCCGAGCGGCAAGCCGGGCAGCGGCGTCAATATCGTGCTGCGCACGCCGATTTCCGGCATCACCCAGGATGGTGTCCCACCGTCACCGCTATTCGTGGTCGACGGCGTGTTCCTCAATCAGGCGCAAGCGACCACCACACAGGATATCGAGTCGATGGACATCGAGTCGATCGAGGTGATCAAGGGAGCGGCGGCGGCGTCGCTGTACGGATCGCGCGCGGCGGCTGGCGTCATTGCCATCACCACCAGGCGCGGTAAGGGCCTTGCCCTCGGCACGACGCAGTTTCAGGCGCGCTCGGAAACCGGCACTGATCAGTTCCAAACGAACCTTCCCAAAAACCAGCACCATGCCTTCCGCCAGGACGCCAACGGCAACTGGCTGAACGCGCAGGATCAGATCGTGCCGCGGGCCCAGCGTGCGCTCAAGCCGCTGGGCATCATGGACGCCCCGTTTACGTCGCAGACGTACGATCACCCCAGTCTGTTCTTCAGTCCGGGCAGCACCACCATTCAGAGCTTACAGGTGCAGGGCAACGCGGCTGCGACCAACTACAACCTGGCGTACACCCGCAACGTGTTCGGCGGCGTGATGGAGAACAACGAGGGGTATCGCCGGCAAACGCTCCGCGTCAACCTCGACTCGCGGTTGAATGAAAAGCTCAACGTGGGCGTGTCGGCAAACCACACGCGTGGCCAGGACGACGCATCGAGCCCGAGCTTCAACAACTTCTATCGCATCGATACCGACGTGAACCTGAAGGAACCCGAACCGTTTCCTCAGGTCGGCTTTCCGTACAAGATTGTTCCGGATTCGGTATCGCTGTACGCGAATCCGCTGTACCAGCAGTTCATCGCCGACGATGTCATCCGTCGCGCGCGCACGTTGCTCAACGCGAACGCCAGCTATCGCCCTTTCAGCTGGCTCTCACTCGCGGGTGATGCCAACTACGATCGCGGCGATTATGCTCGGACGACGTACACGGCGCGCGGCACCCCGGTCGTGTCGACGGCCGCGTCGAATCTGGGCACGCTCAGCCAGAGCACCGGCAGCCTGCGGGAGATCAGCGAGGTCACCGACGGCTACATCATCACCGGCACCGTCTCGGCCACCAAGGCCATCGGCGACCTCACCGCGCGCCTGTCGCAGCGCGGCGAGACGCGGCGCGAGTACGCGCCAAGCCTCACGACCACCGGTACCGACTTCGGCACCGAAGGGCTCAAGGCCATGTCGCAGGCGCGTACCCGTACCACCGCCAACCTTATCAACGACTTTCGGGTGCTGGGCGCTATCACCAACCTTGGGCTCAGCTTCAAGGAGCGTTACATCGGCGACTTCCTCTGGCGTCGTGAAGGGAACTCGCTGTTCGGCGCTGCCAACCGCTGGAATACCTTCGGCCGCGCCTCGGCCGCCTGGATTCTGAGTGAGGAAAGCTGGTTCCCCATGCCTGCATTCAATCAGTTCAAGTTGCGCTACAGCTATGGCGTGACTGGCGTGAGCCCGAATTTCAGCGATCAGTACGAGGCGATGACCAACGATGGGACCGGCGCTATTCGCCGCAGCAACCTCGGCAACGTGAACATCACGCCGACGTTTACGAAGGAACAGGAAATCGGCATCGACCTGGCGTACAAGTCACGCCTGTCGGCGACGGTCACCTACGTGCGGAACGACAGCAAGGATGTCTTCGTGAACGTGCCGGCGCCGGCCGTATCCGGGTACCAGTTGGTACGTACCAATCCCGCCTATATCGGCGGCAACGTGCTCGAAATGACCCTCCAGGGCGCGGTGCTGACCAACCAAAAGGGGCTGCGCTGGGACATTCTCGTGACGGCCGACAACCAGTCGCAGTTCACGCGCAGCTTCGGGCGTACCTGCTTCGATGACGGCCTTCAGTACAAGTGCGACGGCATCCCGCTCAGCGAGATGTGGGGCAACCAGAACATCAGGGACAAATCGCACTTGGAGGCCAGGCACGCGAACTCGCAGACGCAGTTCGACGTGAACGACGACGGCTGGGTGGTGCCGGTGGGTGTTGGCAACACGTGGCGCGACGGTGTTGCCAAGAACCTTTGGGGCACCTCCGTGAACATCGATGGTACGTCCTATGGTTGGGGGCTGCCGATCCAGCGACGCGATTCGACCGGCCAACTCTGGTACGACCGCATCGGGGACAGTCAGCCCCTCATGCGCTTTGGCTTCCAGAACAATTTCCGATTCCGCAACTTCCGCCTCTTCGTACAAACCACGGGGCAGTTCGGCGGCGATGTGTACGCCAACAGCAACCAGACCTACTACGCCTCGGGTGACCATCCGGTGGTCGACCAGTTCGGTCGCCCCGATGAGCTCAAGAAGCCAGTGGCGTATTACAATCGCGTGTCGAACAACAACAACCTGTTCCTCGCGCAGTTCGTCGAGAGCGCCACGCATCTGACCATCTCGGAGCTCATGCTGGGCTACACCGCGGATGCGAAGCGGTGGCCTTTCCTGTCGAAGGTGGGCGTGTCCCGCGCGCAGGTCGATCTGATCGGGCGCAACATGCGCACCTTCACGAACTACACAGGGCTCAATGTCATGGCGGGCTCGCCCACCGTGCGCTTCGACGATGCCACCTATCCGATGACCCGCACGCTGACCGGCGTCGTCACGCTCACCTTCTGACCGAGGCCGCATCCATGCATAGTCCTGTGTCCCGCCCGGTCGCCGTCCGCCGCCGCGCCGCTGTTTTGATTGGTACCATTGCTGCTGCCTCCGTCGCGGGCTGCGTGGATCTCGCCGTCACCGATCCCAACAACCTCAGTATCGCCACCGTCTTCAACAACGCGGCCAATACCGAAGCCGCGCTGATTGGTTCCTGGAAGGCCTATACCCAGGTCAATCGCGGTACCTGCCCCACGTTGATCTACAGCCTCTGGGGTCACGACATCACGACCACCAGCGTCACGTACCTCGACTTCGCCACCGAGCCGCGGCTGCCCATCAACAACCGCGACAACGTGAACTGCGCCACTCGCAACTCGTACTGGACCCCCTACGAGGCGTCGGCGGGTGCCCGTGAAGCCTTTATCGGAATCCGGGATAACGAGCTCAAGTTCGGCATCATCAATGCCGCCACGCCGAATGGAGCCGACACGCCCAGTCGCCGACTGTTCGCGAAGTTCATCATTGCCATTTCGCAGCTCAAGGTCGCCCTCACCAGCGACCAGGCGTACATCACGGATACGATCTCGCCCGGGTTGAACCAGACGAACGTCACGCTGGTACCGTGGCAGGATGTCCTGGCCAACGCGAAGGCGCAGTTGAACGTGGCGATCGCGGAAGCGAAGGCCGCACCGAACTTCACCTGGCCGGCGCTGTTCATCAACGCCCGGCCGATCACGCGCGACGAGTTGGTGCGGGTGATGTACTCGTTCCTGGTGCGGGCCGATGTGTACTCGCCGCGCACGCCCGCCGCACGGTCCGCCGTGAACTGGGGCGCGGTGCTCGCGCGCCTGGACTCCGGGATCACGCGGGATTTCGGTTTCCAGGCTGATCCGGCAGTGGCCGGCACTGGATCGACGTACATCAACAACTCATTCGCGCAGAGTACGGTCCGGATCCACAACCGGCTCCTTGGTCCCGCGGATACCTCCGGCAACTACCAGGCGTGGGTCGCCGCGCCGATTGCCAATCGGACCGCGTTCATCATCACGACGCCGGACCGTCGGATTCATGGGGCGACCAATAACGTTGCCGGTACGCGCTTTACGCGACTGACAACGACCATGGCCAGCGCGTCGAACGGTGCCTATCTCACGTCGTGGTACCGCTCCACCCGCTACCTGAATCCGGCGGCCGATTCCGGCAATCGTGCCTTCATTCAGGTCATCTCGCTGGACGAGATGAAGTTCATCCGCGCCGAGGCGCTGTTCCGGGTTGGGCGCTTCACCGACGCCGCGGCGTTGATCAACCCAACGCGGGTGGCGGCGGGACTGCGTCCGGTGGACGCGAACGGACCACCTGCCGGACGCGACTGTGTGCCGCGCAAGGACAACGGCGCCTGCGGCGATCTGTTCGACGCCATCCAGTACGAAAAGCGCATCGAACTGTATCCCACCGAAGGCGATATCCCGTGGTTCGATGCGCGTGGCTGGGGCAAGCTGGTTTCGGGCACGCCGTTCCATAACCCCGTGTCCGGTCGTGAGCTGATCTCGCTCGGCTTGCCTTTCTACACATTTGGCGGCGTCGGTTCACCGGGCACGGCTCCGTAAAGACCGTTCCGGTTCTAAGCAACGAGGGGGCCGTGCGCACGATGCACGGCCCCCTCGGTCGTTTACCAGCGGCCCTGCCTCCAGGGCGTTGCTTACGGCTTCTCGCTGATATTGGCGCAGCCCCACACGTTCTGATCGTTCGGCGCCACCTGCGGATCGAACACGCGCACATAGTATCGCTTGCCGCTTTCGAGCTTGGGGATCACGGCCGTGACCGAGCCACCCCCATCCATCTGGGTTTGCGCCTGCGTAAAGGCCGCCTGCGGCGCAATCGGCGCCCCTTGGTCGTTGCAATTGCCGGCGACGATATCCCAGGCGATACGCATGTCGCGACTGCCGTTGCGAAAGGCGAGCTTCGCGCGCGACTGCTTGTCGTTCCGGGGTTCGATCGTCAGGTCGGGAACCACTTGCCCGACTGAGTCGGTGTCGCGAGAAGGCCGGCGCTCAGCACGGCGGCGGAGACGAAGAGCGGGGGAGACCACATTACATCCTCCGGAGTGTCAGGCGTGGGGCATGCGAAGTGCGGGAAAGGTACGTGTCAATCAGGTGCATGTGAATCGCGCGCCAAGGCACTCAGTGCCGCTTCCTTCGCGGTTTCGCCGTGCATCGGGTGCGGGTGCATCGAGATCGGCTGCCGCGCGAGCATGTCGTACATCACAGCCCGGTGGAACACCAGATGCGCATGGCGGGCAGCATCGCGATTGGCACGGCATGCCACACCGCGCGAAATCTCGGGGGACCTCACCGGGCAGAAACAATGGCGACCCGGAACCTTTTCGGACTCGACTGTTATCAGCCAGTCAGTAGCCGATGCCGTTCCCCTTGTGTCCTGTGAGAATGTGCCCATGTCGTCATCCTGTAGAACGCCTCGCGCTGTTGCCGCTGTGCTCATCATGACACTCCTCGCCGCAGCTTGCTCCTCCGGCGAGAGTACGGCACCGCCGCTGCCGCCCACCGCGCCCCTCGGACCCCTCGCGGACTTTCGACCCGGTCCGCCCGCTCCGTGGTTTGGCGGATCGTCGCGAGCAGATCTGTTTGAGGTCGGCATCGACCGGGGCATCCGTCGCAGCGGGTTGGCCGCCGCCTACCTGCGCTCGCGGACCAGCCCCATCGGCGGCGCAGCATTCGCCACTATCGGACAGTCGGTGTCGGCGATCCCGTACCGCGGCAGGCGCGTGCGCCTGACCGGCATGGTGAAGGTCGACAGTGTGAGCGAGGCGGGCGCCGGCCTGTGGATGCGCGTGGACGGGCCAACGCGAACGCTGGGCTTCGACAACATGATCAGCTTCGGCCGTGGCATCCTTGGTTCGCGCGATTGGGCGGCGTACTCAGTCGTGCTCGACGTACCGGAGAGCGCCATTGCCATCACACTGGGCGCGCTCCTGTCCGGACCCGGTACGCTGCGCGTGGACGACATCAGCTTCGGGACGGTAGACACCAACATCCCGACCACCGGGACCGCCGCGCCCGGGACGCAGTTCGGCGACAGCGCCTCCGCAACCAACAACGCGCTGCGTCAGGCCAGCACACCGGTCAATCTCGACTTCGAGGGGATCCCCGCACTCGCCGCGTCGACCGCCAGCTGGTTGTCGTCGGTGGCCAAGCCGTTTACGTCCGATGCGCCAGGCACCAACCTGGACGACCTCACGGAGCTTGGCAGCATTATCGGCACGGCGCGGGTGGCGGCCTTCGGTGAAGCCACGCATGGCACGCGCGAGTTCTTCCGCATGAAGCATCGCGCCTTCGAGTATCTCGTCGAACGGCACGGCTTCACGCACTTCACCATCGAAGCGACCATGCCGGAGTCGCGCGCGATGGACCGCTTCGTCACGCTCGGCGAAGGTGATCCGGAGAAGCTGCTCTCCAATCTCTACTTCTGGACCTGGAACACGCAGGAAGTCCTGGACCTCGTACGCTGGATGCGCGCGTACAACGTGCGCGTCGGAGCACCGCGGCTGCGTTTTGCGGGCTTCGACATGCAGGCGCCGCATCAGGCGGTCGACAGTGTCCTGTCGCTGCTCAGTCGTTTGGACGTGCCGCTCGCGACACGCGCGCGTAACGCCATGGGGTGCATCGTGACCGGCCGGGATGCACGGACCGGACAGTACACGTACGCACTCTATCGCGCGGGCACCACCGAGGCGCAGCGCCTCGCGTGCGGCGACTCGCTGGCCGCGATGGGGAACGCCGTTGCCGCGGCTCGCCCGCAGTGGAGCGCACGCATGCCCGCCGAGGAGCTGGATTGGCTGCAGCAGTACGTCACCCTCGTGCGGCAATGGGAGCGATCTGCGCGCTCAGCGACATCAAGCGAGAGCGGTGTGCTGCGCGATGCTGCCATGGCCGACAATCTCATCTGGGTCACGCAGCAGAATCCGGCGGCACGAGTGTTTGCCTGGGCACACAACTACCACGTCAGCCGCAGGCCCGGCACGATGGGGCAGTTCGCGGGGCAGCGGCTCGGTGCCGACTATCGCAACGTGGGCTTCACCTTCGGCACCGGGCAGTTCAACGCGGTCGAGGTCACTCCGGCTGGCGCATTCACCACACTGCGCAGCCACACGATTACCGCCGTGGATCCGACCGCGCTGGAGGCGGTGTTCGCTGCGACCTCGCAGCCACGGCTCATCTTCGACGCACGCCGCATTGCCTCCGGTGGCAGCGGTGCAGCCGCACTCAACGCGGGTCCGCTGCGCATGCGATCGATCGGCGCGGGTTACAGCAGCGCCGGCGCGTCCGGCTATTTCGAGCAGGCGATGCTGCCGGCGGACTACGACGGGTTGATCTGGTTTGCGACGACCACGCCGAGTGTGTTGCTGCCGTTCCGGTAAGCGTGTGAGAGTGCGGCGCGGTGGGCACGCGGAATGAGGGCGTGTGAATACATCTGCAACAGCTTTTCCACCTCTCGCCTCGTTCACCCCAGTGTGAGAATCGGTGTCACCCGCCTCGCCAGTTGGCGAGCGACATCGTGTGCTCCGCCGCGGATTACTCCGCGACTTCGTCGGGCATCTGCGGGCCGCGCAACTTCACCGCGTCCGACTTCTTCTTGCGCGCACGGATGTTGAGCATCTCCACGATCACCGAGAACGCCATCGCCATGTACGTGTAGCCC
>CAYWCJ010000225.1:0-7855 GCA_964456595.1 uncultured Gemmatimonas sp.
GACGCCGACGAACCGCGCGACAGGATGGTGAGCGGGTTGCAGGTCACGGCGTCGGCGGTTGGGCGCACGCCTGAACCGGTCGCGCCGCCGATACAGGCAACGAGGAACCGGTTGAGACCGATCGAGTCCACCAGCACGGGGATCGGACGGAACGCGTTCGCGCCGTCGGCTTGCACGACCACGAATCGCGCCGCACCGATACCGACCGAGCTGTCGCGCTCGACCTTCTGGAGTACGATCAGCGTGTCACCGGGGGTCCAGATCGAATCGGGAATCGCCACGCGTACCGTATCGTTGCCGGAGCCGAACAGGCGCGTGTTGCTGCTCCGCGCAAGCATCGCGAAGCGCACATTCTCCGTGCGCCCGTCGACATCTCTGAAGGTCATCGTGAACGGCACGCGCACGCGCTGCAGCGGACGAGCCGCCGTTGCACTGACCAGCGCCGCTGTGGCCGCAGACGTTTCCGTGATCGTCGTCGCCTTGGCGGCCGCCTCGATCAGTGAAGACGCGACCGTCGCTCCCAATGACGTGACGGGATCCAGATTGAACGGTGCCCGCGGCCCCCACGGATCGGACAGCCACGTGAGCTCGTACGCGCCACCCTTCACGCGCTTGGCACCCGCGATGGCCACCGACGACACTTGCGGAATGAATGTGCGTGCAGCGGCGGACAGCGTGTCGCCCGGACCACGGATCACGAAATTGCGGTCGCGTGTCACGCCGCCAGCAGTGAGCTCCGTGCGGAATCCCGTCGCGGCATTCGAGGAGTCGCGCGGCACCACGGTGTAACCGGGATTGAGCGGCGACGCCTGCTGATCGCGCTCCCGGTTGGCCGCGTACTGATCGTTGATGACGAAGATCGGACGATTGTCGCCCGTCACCCACGCGTAGCCCGGATACGTCGCCGGTGAATTCAGCGTATCAAGAAAGATCCGCGAGGCGCCCGTGGTGCCGCGCACCGTGCCGACAAGCACGTTCGCGCCAATACGAACAGGGATGTTCGCGTTCGTCGTGAAGGCCTGTTCGCGCGCCACGAAGTTGGTGGTCGGCGCGCCTGTCGCCGATGTTGCCGCGCGCGGAATCACCCATCGCACGTTGACCGTCGTCGTCGCCGCACTGGTCAGCGTATCCACCGTCTTGCGCACGATGAACTGGTTGCCGTAGACCAGCCGCGTCGTACCGGTCACATCGTTGGACACAGATCCGTAGACGAGCGACTGCGTGGAGTTGCCGGAGATGGTCGCCGTATCCACCGAGGCGAACGACCGACCCGCCACATTGGTGATCGGCGCATACACGTTGATCACCGACGGCCCGGAGGTCGAGAGCGCCGAGTTGATCGTGTCTGCCGGGAAGCCGAGCGTGGCTTGCACGTCGGTCACCACAAAGCCCGCCGCCGTCGAGTCGACCACGCGGAAGTCGGAGAAGCCGCGCGACCGCGTGACGAAGGAATACAGGTACGACTTGCCGGCCTGCACGAATTCGGTGATCGCGCCGGTCGCCGGCACACCGTTCGCGTAACCCACACTGCTCCACGGACGCCACGGGAACGCGTTGGCGCCCGTGTCGATCGTGCGCGTCGGCGCGGAGGTACAGGTGCCCGAGTTGCCCGACGTCGTGGTAAAGGTGATGCCACCGTCACACGACTTGAAGATGACGACCGACGCCAGATTGTCGTTGGCGCGCACGGACAGTCGGCCAAGCAATCCCGGGTTCAGTCGAAGAATGCGACGCACCGACGTCACACCGGCGGTCGAGTCGGCGCGCACCTTGTTCACCAACTGCACCATGAACGGATCGATCGGGCTGATCTGCGGCAGGCGCACCGTGATCTGCGTACCGATACTCACGTCCGCGATGCCGAAGCGCGTCGAGTCGACAAGTTCGGCCGACTGAATCGTGTACGTCTTGCCGACCGTGACGGTCGGGAAGGGGAACGGCTGCGGGCCCGAGTAGTTCGTCAGGTAGCTGGTGGTCAGTCCTTCAATCTGCTGACGGATCGTCAGCGTATCGGCGGCCCACGAAAACGCCCACAGAAACTGCGTCGTGTCGTTGGCACGCAGACGGAACGGACCAGCCGTCGTCATGTTGAGGATGTTGCCGACCGACGTGCGATAGCCGCCCGCGATGCTGTCGCTCCACAACGCCGCGCACCCCTGACGACCGCACCCGGGCACGGAAATCGTGTCCTGTACGCCGTCGTTGTTGTAGTCCCATTTGCCGAACGGCAGCCCGGTGTTCGGGTTGGTCTGGTTGCCCGGTACGAACTTGTTGAATTCCGGCACGGTCGGGTACGTGCCGCTCCAGTCTTCCGGCTGAAAGAGCGTCGCGTAGTTCGCCAACGTCAGGTCCGACGGATTGCGACCGTCGAGATAGTTCGCTTCGGTGCTCGACATCATGCCGAACGACGACCGATGCGAGCGGCCGACGTTCTGCGAGTTCTGCGCGAACGAGTTCGACTTCCAGTGATTGAACGTGATCGTGTCATCCGCCATCGGGCTGGTCGGATTGTAGTACGGACTGTTGATGTCGCTGAACAGCTTGTTCCGCACGTCACCGATGGGCGACTTGAGCAACGTGATCGTATAGATCGAGCTGGCCGCACCGGTGCAGCCGTTGTTCGTCGCATTCGTATAGCGACGCGGAAATGTCGTCGCGTTGCACTGCCCGCTGATGTTGCCGCCCGAGAAGATCTGGGTGTTCGTGTTGAAGTCCCAATAGGCCGACGGATTCTGGCCGTTGAACACGAAGCCCGGGCCAAGGCCGAAATACAGCGAGTCGTAGTCGATGCCGGTGCCGTACACATCGGCCGACCGGTTGACGATCGTCACCTGATAGAACTGCGTGTTGCGCGTCGCCGGCGCGGCAAACTGCCACGAGTCGATGCGCATCTCGAGACCGAGCGGATAGCCGGGCTCCAGTGGCGCACCCGACCCGCCCGGCACGACAGAGCCATAGCGAAGCTTCTGCTCGCGGTAGTAGTCCGACATGAAGCCGTAGATGCTTTGGGTGCCGAGATAGTTCGACGCATCCAGACGCGTGCGCGACAGGCGCCAATCATCCCAACGGAAGTTGGCCTTGTTGGCATTGAAGCTGTTGGCCCACACGGAGTCGGCCACTACGAGCTTGCCGCGGAATCCTTCCGTGCCCCACGTGTCGGGGCAGTCCTTCTGCGGCAGCAGCGAGAAGCCCTGAATCAGATAGCGCGGGTCGTCGCGGCAGGAGCTGTTGAACGTGGACGTGACGCCGGAGAACACCTTGCCGAACTGTCCGTCCGCCGCACCGATGCGCCTGATCTGGGGCGGCACGAGCACCTGCCACGTGTGCGCGTTGTAGCCGAGCGAGCCAGCCATGTTGTTGATGCCCGGATACACCGCGCGGATCTTGCGGAACTCCGACGGCGGCACGCCGGCAACGAATCCCATCTCGAACATCGCATAGGTGTTGCCGCTGTTCACCAGGTGCATCGCGATGATGCTGGTGCCCTGATTCTCGGAGACCGGACCACCCTGATTGGTCACACCGGTGCGGAACGTGCCCGCCATGCGCATCGTGCCGGCCGCGAGATCTTCCGCGGCGAAAAGGTTGAAGCCCTTGGACGTATTGATCGGCACCTTCCTGATCGTGCCGTCCGCCATCACGCTGTCGATCGTCGTCGACACCGTCGGGTTCTGCCGCTGCGCCGAAACGAGTGCGGGCACCAGCGACCACGCGACGATCGCCACGGCGGTCATCACGGCGCGCGCGCCAGTCAAGCGCTGGACACGAATCCCGAAGGAAACCGTGTCGACGCCGTTGTTGTATGGTTCGAAAGTCATGAGGTGTTGGTCAGTCGGGACTTAGAAGTTGACCGTGATGCCAGTCGAGATGCTGCGACGGGCTCCGATGAATTCCGGCTGGTCGAATGCCGTGGATGTCGTCGCGTCACCTGTGTTGCCGATGCGACGGTTGCCGAAGTCGCGCAAACCCGCGTCGCACGTGCCCGTGTTCACGAACACCTGCACACAGTTCACGCGGTCGAACAGGTTGGATACGCGCAGGAAGCCGGAATAGCGCACCGCGCCAATGCGGAAACCCTTGTCCACCAGCAGATCGACCTGCTGCGTGCTCGGCTGACGCCCTGAGTTGATGTCCGACGCGTTGGCGAACGCGCCAACCTGACCGAACGACGCCGCACGAACCGGCGTGTACGGAAGGCCGGAGCGCTGGCTGAACGTCAGCGTCGCGCGTGAATTGCGCAGCAAACGACCGGCGTTCTTCGGCAGCGACGGGATGTCTTCGCGCACCTGCAGGAAGACCGTGGCGTTGAGCGAGTACGGCTGGTCGATGTCGGCCACCGTCTCGAGCAACTGCTGACGATTGCTTTCGTCCGAACGCTGCACTTCGTTGGCGCGGTCGGGCGGACGCGAGTTGGTCGTCGCACGCGACATGCCGTAGTTCACATCGTAGCCCCAGCGATCGGCCAAACGACGACGGAACTGGATCTCGATGCCGCGCGAGCTGAGGAAGTCGCCGTTCACCAGCACCGTGTACGACGGCAGCGAGCCATCGTACGTGGAACCGATATCCTGAATCGCGCGACTCGGACGCAAACCCGACAGCCCCGTCTCGGAGCGATTGTACACGGCCACGTTGATGCTGTAGTTGCGGCTGATTTCCGAGCTGTAGCCGACTTCGTACGCCTTCGCTTCTTCGAGCAGCAGGCTCGGATTGCCGACGAACGCGGGGTTGTTCGTGCTGATGTTCGGCACGCACTCCCTGGTGCCGGGCTTGACGGCCGCTGCTGAGCAGTAGTTGTCGCCGGCGCCGGCCACCGTGCCGATGCCCGTATTCCGGTACACGTTGCCGTACAACGGCACCTGCGTGTAACGACCGGCATTGAAGAACACCTGCGACTTTTCGGTCAGCGGGAACGTCACGCCAACGCGCGGGCTGAATGCCGTACGCGCTTTCGCCTGGCTGAAGTCGTCGAGCTGCGCGATCGCAGTCGCCGTGTCGAGGAACACCGAGCGCTGTGACTTCGGATCGATCTGGCCCGCGGCGCACGCAGCCAGACCGTACGGCTGTCCCGCTGCGTTGACGAGCTTCTTGCCGCCAATCGTCGCGCCTTCGCACACTTCACGCGCGGTCGTGCCGTTGGACGGATTGAACGGGTCGGTGAAGCCCAGTCCCTTCGCCTTTCCGTAGTCGAAACGGCCGCCAAGCTTGATGGTGATGAAGTCGTATTCGATCGTGCTCTGGATATAGGCCGCGGCCTCGATCGGCGTCGCGCGGTAGACCTGCGACGTCGTCGGCTGAATGCCGGAGTTCTGACCGAACGCGCCGACATCCTTGTATTTCATGTCGTGCGAAACGAACTGCGCACCGAACTGGAAATTGTTGTGGTCCGTGATCTGTGACTGCACGTCGGCCTTGAACGTGCGCGTGGTGAACTTCTCACCACCGTACACACCGTCCACGATGCCTGCGTCCGGCACGCGATCGCCGCCCGACACACCAGGCGCGGGGCTGAGGAAGCCCTGGTTGAAGTTCGGACGGAAGAACGGCCCCGGAATGCATGTGCCGAGGAAATACGGGCAGGTGACACGCTCGAAGTCCGTCTGCGCCGCGCGCAGCTGCACGTTGCTGCGACCAAAGCGCTGCTCGATCGAGGCGACATACATCCGGCCCTTGTCGCTCACCGACGGCTGGATCAGGTCACGCGACAGAATGTTGCCGCCGTCCGTCAGGATGTTCAGTGAGTCCGCGCGGTTGGTGACCAGCGCCAACGGATCGCCACGATAGTTGAAGTACAGGCGACGATCGTAGTTGCGGACGGCACGCTCGGAGCCGACACCAGTGAACTTCACCGTGGTGTTGTTGAACGGCAGAAACGTCAGCTTGCCGACGACCTGAGAGTTCTGTGACCCGCCAAGGCCCTGCCATCCACCGTTCAGGTCGCGCGCTGACGCGGGAAGATCGTCTTCTCTGATCACCGGCGCATTCACTGTGAAGACGTCGTCGTCGAACTTGAGCACGCGCTGCGCCTGGCTCTGTACCTGACCGGAGACGGCATAGCGCAACTTGCTCTTCGTGCCCGGCACGGGGCCGGAGAGATAGCCGCGCAGCAGGTTGAGTCCAAGCAGCTGGTCCTGCTTGTTCCCGAACACCGCGCCCGGAAGCGTCGAGTTCTGGAAGTCGATGGAGCCGGAGACTTCTGATCCACCTTCGCGCACGGCCTGGTTGATGACGCCCGAAAGCGCGTTGCCGTACTGCGGATCAAGACCGCCACGCTGGAAGTTGACCTGCTGAATCGCCAGCGCGTTGAGACTCACCGCGTCGCTGCCGAACAGCGGGTTGTTGATCGGCACACCGTCGATCATCGAGAGCGTGGCACCGCCACGGCCCCCGCGCACGCGCACTGGCTGCACCGTGCTGCGCTGTTCTTCAGCGAGCGAAATGACCGACGTATTCGCCGGCACTTCGGTGAACCCCTGCTGCAGCGACAACACGCCGGCGATGCTGGTCACCGGCAAACCTTGAATCTGCTCGGCGGTGATCACCGACTGCGAGCCCACCTGGTTGCGCTCGATGAGAGGCGCCTGATCGGCTTGCACCGTGATCGATTGCAACGTCTGATTCGATGCGCGGAGCTGGAAGTTCTGGTCGCGCGTGGCGTCGATCGAAATGCCCACGTTCGTGGCACTCACGCTCTGGTAGCCGAGACGTCGCGCCTGCACGGTGTAGGTGCCCGGTGGCACTTGGATGATGAAGTAGCGACCGGTCGCATTTGTCGTCGCACCAAGCGTCGTCCCTTGCACCACCACTGCGGCCCCATCCACGGGCTTGCCTGTTTCCTTATCGGTCACCACACCGGTCAACTTGCCGGTTTGGGCCTGGGCGGCAGTGATCGGCGCTGCAAGGGCTGCGCCCAGGAGCGTCGCGATCAACCACCGACGACGTCCGAGAGACCTCATCTCATCCTCCGGGAGGGTATTGCCACGGGTCTGACGTTCGGCGTGGCACTTGCCACACCGAACGCGTACAACGCCGATGAACACCCGCAGGCAACCAAGAGGCAGCCTGCGGGTACTCACTCGACACTGAGGAAACCGGTCACGCGCGGCACGCGCCGGTCGAACTGCGAAGTAGGTCTGGACACTCGGCAGGCGCCAAAAATCGGCGCGCACGCCCGGGTGTGATCAAATGCGGATGGGAGTGACCGAACGCACCCGAAATGCTCATTGCTGAGCGTTCGGGCTGTCGTACTGGGCGGCAAGCTAGCGTTGGCATCGAACGTGTCAATGTTCGAGGCTGGTGCAGTTTGGATGCGATTGTCCCGGTCCAGCGCCGCTCAGCACACGTGCAAACAGAACAGCACAGCTGCCATCCAAGTCACCAATTCATCACACGGATTTCAAGGCAAAACGACACGAGGCGCCGACCGGTAAGTCGACGCCTCGTGTCGTGTGAAATTCGGGACGAACGGTGATGATCAGCGCACCCGGGCTCGGTACGTGCGAGAAAGCCGCAGCGTCGTTCCTGAGCCAAGAACCAGCAGTCCGTCGCCACCGGGAAGCGGCGACATCTCGCGAACGCGATCCATGTTCACCACCATGCGACGGTGAATGCGCACGAATTGGCGCGGATCGAGTCCGGATTCGATGGCTGTGATTGTTCCGCGCGTCCGATATCGCTGCTCCCCAGCATGCACGAGGATGTAGTTCCCATCCGCCTCGAACCAATCGACGTCCGACAAGGGAATGAAGCGCGTGCGACGTCCTTCGCGCACCAGCACGCGCAACGGACGTCCATCGTGCGCCGTTGCACTCGCCGTCTCGCCTGCCTGCGCCAGATCGAGCACCCCCTCGTTCAC
>CAYWCJ010000226.1:0-7824 GCA_964456595.1 uncultured Gemmatimonas sp.
AGCACGCGCCGCTTCGATCGTCGCGTTGAGGGCGAGCAAGTTGGTCTGCTGTGCGATCGACGTGATCGTTTTCACAACCTGACCGATCTCCTGACTCGACACACCGAGCTTGGCCATCGTCTCCGTCGTTTCCGCTGCCTGACGTACCGCCACCTGTGAGATGTGCGACGCTTCCTGCACGCGGCCCGCGATTTCGCGAATGCTCGCTGTGAGTTCTTCGGCCGAACTTGCCACCGTCTGCACATTACGTGTTGCCTGCTCGGACGCGGCGGACACCGTCTGGGCCTGGCGCGATGTTTCTTCCGACGACGCCGCCATGCCTTGCGCACTTGCTTCGAGTTCGGTGCTCGACGAGCTGACCACGTTCGCAATCGCGAACACCGACGATTCGAAATCATCCGCCATCTTCACCTGATCGGTGATCACCGACCAGTTCACCATCGGGCCCACGTACTGACCGGCCGCGTTGTAGATCGCGACCGCCGTCAGATCGAGATGCTCGGTACCAATCTTGATCTTCGCGTTGTGCGGCAGATTCTTGTCCGACGCCAGCATGGTGCGCTGGTGGGCCGGATTCTTGTGGAAGATGTCGATCGACGAGCCGAGCACCTGCGCGGCCTTGATGGGCAGCGACGATTCGATGCTTATGAGCGTGGCGAGCGACGCGGGATTGATGTACTTGATGTTGAAGTCCAGATCGCACAGCATCAGGTTCACGCGCGCCGACTCCACCATCGGTTTGAACAGCTCCATCTCGGCGCGCATCTTCACCAATGCTGTCGCATCCGTCGCGTACTTCACGACTTTGATCACGCGGCCGTCGCGATTGCGAATGGGATTGTACGTCGCCTGGATGTGGCACTCCTTGCCGTTCTTGCCGATGCGCTTGAACTCGCCCGAGTGAAACTCGCCGCGATTGAGCTTTGCCCAGAACTCCGTGTAGGCGCTGCTGTTTCGGTACGCTTCCTCGCAGAACATGGAGTGATGCTTGCCACGGATCTCGTCGAGGGAGAAGCCAAGTACGGCAAGGAAGTTGTCGTTCGCCGTTAAGACCGTGCCGTCGAGGTTGAATTCGACGACGGCGTTCGACTTGCTGATCGCAGCGACCTGGCCTGAATAGTCTGCCGTCGCCGCACTCTGCGCCGTGATGTCAGTGGCGTACTTCACCACCTTCACCAACCGTCCTTCGCGATCGCGAATGGGATTGTACGACGCCTGAATCCAGACCTCGCGACCGCCCTTCGCGATACGTTTGTATTCACCCGCATCGTACTCGCCACGGTTGAGCTTCGCCCAGAACTCGGTGTACTCGGTACTCGCGCGATACGACTGATCGACAAACAACGAGTGGTGCTTGCCCTGGACCTCGCCCAGCGCGTAGCCGAGCGTCTTCAGGAAGTTGTCGTTGGCGGTGAGCACGGTGCCATCGAGGTCGAACTCGATGACGGCCATCGCCTTGCTGATTGCGGCGATCTGCGCTTCATACTCCGCGAACATTTCGTGGAACGGGTCGCGTTCGACAGCGCGCGACTTGGTCTTTGGCGAGGGCGTCGCTTTGGCCGGGGCGGACTTCGGGGAACCTGAGTTCTTCGGGGCGAGACGAGTGGTAGCCATTTTCGGAAGGGGTCCTATCGGGGAGTACTGACTGGCGCGTTGTCGAAGCCGGCGTCGGCTCTCGGAGCTGGAGCGTCCAGTGCGTGAAGGTGGTGGAACTCAGACCGACGTCTGTTCGAGCTTGAGGAGTTCGTGCACGTTCATGATCACGAGTAATCCGTGGTCCCGGCGCACGATGCCGGTACACGCACTTCGCCACCTGGGATCGAGCGTGGCGAGCGCCGGCTCGATACTGTCGCGGTCCACCGTCACGACATCTGCAACTTCATCCACCATGAAGGCGAACAGCTCACCCTCATGGCGCACCACCACGTTCATCACGTCCGCATCCGTCTCGCGTGGCTCGAGACGCAGGGTTACGCGCAGGTCGACCGCCGTGACGATCTGCCCACGCAGGTTGAGGAAGCCGGCGATGGCATCCGGTGACATGGGCACGCGTGCGATCCGCTGCGCGACCAGCACTTCCTGCACGATCTTGACGGGAATGCCCAGCCATTGATCGGCGAGGCGAAACGTGACGTACTCTGCCTGTTCGATGGAGTGTGCCGTCCCTTGGTCCGTTCGCGCGTCGTTGCTCATGCTGCCGCCCGCACGGTGGCGAGTGCGTCACGCATGGTGGCGATGACGAGCTCGCGATCGAGCTTCGTGAGATAGTGATTGAATCCCGCCGCGAGTCCACGCTCGCGATCTTCGGCCGAACTGCGCGCGGTGAGCGCGATGAGCACCGGATCGTTCCACTGCGGATTCGCCTTGATCGTGCTCGCGAGTTCCACGCCACCGATCGTTGCCATGTCGATATCGCTGAGCACGATGTCGAACCGTTCACCGCGTTCAAAGCGGGCGAGCGCCTCTTTGCCATCGAGCGCGGTTGTGAGCTGATACCCCGCGCTGCGCAACATCGGCGAGAGCAACCCAATGAAGAATCGTGAGTCGTCGACAAGCAGCAGCGTCGGCGACGCAGAGCGTGGGTTCGTCGCTTCGGCCTGCACGTGCCAGTCACCGTGCGCCCGCCGCAGGAACCAGTCGGTGTCGATGACTTCCGTGGCGCGATCCGCGATGACGGCGACGCCAAGCACACCGGGACGCGATGCCTTGCGCTGCAGCGTGATCTGCGCTTCGACGATATCGCGAATCTCGTCCACGGCCACGCCCATCGTCCGATTGCGATCGCTGAACACGATGACCGGCCGCGGATCCTTCGCCCGCATGTCCATGCCCGGCGTCGCGGCGAGTATCGGGATGAGGCTGCCCCGATACTGCACGAGAAACTGGCCGTCCGCTTCTTCGATCGTCGAGAGTGGGAACTCCTCGAGTCGCGCCACCAGCGAGAGCGGTACGGCTTGCATCGCCTGCAAGCCCGCGTCGAACAGCAGCACGCTTTCCTTCGCGTCGTCCTGTGCGATGGAGAGGGCCTGCTTCTTCGCGTCGCGGTCTTCGTCCTGTGCGGCGATGTGTGCCATCGTGGCGATGCCCGCGGTATCGAGGATCATGATCACGCGGCCATCGCCCGTAATCGTGCAACCGGCATACGCCTGGAGATGCTTCACCAGGCGGCCGACCGGTTTGACGACGATCTCCTGCGTGTCGAATACCTCTTCGACTACGAGACCGAAGCGCGCCTCGCCCACCTGACAGACCACGACGTTGTACGTATCCGATGGGGGCGGCCCATCGAGTCGGAGCAGCGAATGCAGCGAGACCAGCGGCAGCAACGTGTCGCGCAACCGATAGAACTGGGCGCCGTGCACATGCTCGACGAGCGCATGCTGTTCGCCCGTCACACGAACCAATTCCAGCACACCGATCTGCGGAACAGCGAATGTTTCGCCGGACGTGCCGACGAGCAGCGCCGAGATGATCGCGAGCGTGAGCGGAATTTTCACTCGCACCGTCGTGCCGCGTCCCACCTTCGACGAGAGCTCTACGGTGCCGCCGATCAGCTCGATGTTACTGCGCACCACATCCATGCCAACGCCGCGTCCCGACACGTTGGTGATCGTTTCTGCCGTCGAGAACCCGGGTTCGAAGATGAAGCGGAGTACCTGCGCGTCGGGCATCGCATCGGCGGCTTCGGCTTTCACGAGCCCGCGCTCGATTGCCTTGCGACGTATGCGATCCACACTGATGCCCGCGCCGTCATCGGAGATTTCGATAACAACATGTCCACCTTCGTGTCGCGCACTCAGCCTGATCGTACCCATCTCCGACTTGCCGGTATCACGACGCGTGGACGGCTTCTCCACCCCGTGGTCGGCGGAGTTGCGGATCATGTGCGTGAGCGGATCCTGAATCGCCTGCAGAATCTGCCGATCAAGTTCGGTTTCGGCACCGTGCATTTCGAGCGAGATCTGCTTGCCACTGGCATGCGACAGATCGCGGACGAGTCTCGGCAACTTGGTCCAGGCGTTCCCGATCGGCTGCATGCGCGTCTTCATCACCGCTTCGAGCAGATCGGTGGTGACGCGATTGAGATGCTGCACCGGATGCGCGAACTCGGAGTCCTCGTGCTGCGCGCCCAGCTGCACGAGCTGATTGCGTCCGAGCGCGAGCTCACCCACGAGATTCATCAGTTGATCGAGCAGATGCACGCTGACGCGCAACGTGCTGTCGGCGTGATGCTCCCCGTTGGCGTGATTGTCCGCCTCGTCGCGCGATTTGCGCCGGTCCAGGCCATCCCAGCCTGGCCCGGCTGGTGCCGCTGGTGCCGCTGGTGCCACTATTGCCGTTGGTGGCGCTCCTGCTGCTGGCGTCGCTGGCGCCACTGAGGCAGCGGCGGCCGGCGCATCGACGACCGGTGGTCCGGCGGTGACGTGCGCGCACGCCTCCACTTTCACCTCGAGCGATTGGGCGGCACGCGTCGACTCGGCAATCGCCAGCCAGGCGTCAAGCGTGGCGATCAGCGCTGTATCGTCACCCTCAGGCTCGGCTTCCGTCGTCTCGAGGTGCGCAAGAATTGCCTTGATGCAGTCGATCGCAGCGAACACATCCCCGATCAGCTGCGATTGCACCTGCAGTCGACCGGTGCGTAACGCATCGAGCACGTTCTCTGCGCTGTGCGCGACCCCCTCGAGGCGAGAGAGGCCCAGAAAGCCGCAGGTGCCCTTGATCGTGTGAATCGCGCGAAAGATGCCGTTAAGCAGCGCGACCTGATCGGGATGTAGCTCGAGCTCGACGATGTCGTTGTCGAGTTTCGCGAGGTTTTCGGCGCTTTCCGTTAGAAAGTCGCGAAGGAGGTCGTCCATGTACCGTACCGTGAGTGTTCACCAGCGGTGTCGGACCTTGGCTGCGTCGCCATGAACTCCTTTATCGGCATATGCTACTCAAACATTAGCGTTTTGTACCCAGAGTCCGAATTAGCATTTTTTTTCGAGATATTTCCGCGTTAGGCCTGCATTTTCACGAGTTTCGTCCGATACTCGCAGACATGACTCTCTTTCGACTCTTATATGTGAGTGTCGCCCGGCCGGGGTTGGAGTACGACCGGCTCACGGACATCCTGCGCGTCGCGGTTGAACGGAACGCTGAGGCTGGACTCACCGGTGTGCTCTGCTTCGGCGGCGGTATCTTCGTGCAGGCGCTCGAGGGTGATCGCACCGTCGTCAATCGCCTCTACAGTTCCATCGCGCGCGACCCGCGACATGGCGATTGCCAGATTCTCGATGGTCGCTCCATCACCACGCGCGACTTTGCGGAGTGGTCGATGAAGCTCATTGGCTGGGATGACGTGCCGACCGCCAGCCGCCGCGCGCTCTTGCTCCGCCATTCTGGATCGACGGCGTTCGACCCGCGTCAAATGCGCGGCCCGCAGGCAATCGGATTCCTGCGCGATCTCGCAGCAAGCGAACGCCGCGCCGCGGCCTGAGGGTCTCGAGGATAGCGAATCGCGGCGAACGCGAGTCACGATCGACCAAACGGGAACGGGGACGACATGACGTTGTCCCCGTTTTTCACGTCGGCCAACCGCGGTGCACCGCAGTGGTTGACTACGGCTCGGCCATCGCCTGCTGCACCGCCGCCAGTAGCTGGTCCGCGGCGTATGGCTTGGAAAGAAAGTGCCGCACGCCAAGACCGGTGAGCTGCGCACTGGCGTGCAGGCCACTGGTCGCGATGACGCGGACTGTCGGGTTCATCGCGCGCAGGCGACGAATGGCATCCGGTCCGTTCATGACGGGCATCATCATGTCGGTGAGCACTACGCCGATCTCCTCGGCGAGCGAGGCATACGTGGCGACGCCCTCCGCGCCATTGGCCGCGACGATCGCGCGATACCCGAACGCTTCGAGGGTCCGCTTGGTGATGAGGCGAACC
Organism: uncultured Gemmatimonas sp.; assembly: GCA_964456595.1. Taxonomy (GTDB): domain Bacteria; phylum Gemmatimonadota; class Gemmatimonadetes; order Gemmatimonadales; family Gemmatimonadaceae; genus Gemmatimonas. Next base: position 5,923 of record CAYWCJ010000226.1, read on the forward strand.
GTCGGCTCGTCGTCGATCACGAGGATGAGCTCCCCGCGCCCGCGCGGCAGTTCGATGACCGGGTGTGCCGACTCGGCCAGCTCGCCGGCGTGCGACGGGAGGTACACGTTGAACGTGGTGCCACGACCTGGCTCGCTGTAGACGCGAAGAAACCCGCCGTGACTCTTGACGATCGCCATCGTGGTGGACAGTCCGAGCCCGGTGCCCTTGCCGAACTCCTTCGTCGTGAAGAACGGGTCGAAGATCCGCTCGAGGATGGCCGGATCAATGCCGCTGCCGCTGTCGACGACGCTCAGGTGCACATGCGGCCCTTGCTTCGCGTCGGGGTTGATCCCCGCAAAGTGCTCGTCGAGTACGACGTTCTCGACGCGGATCTGGAGGAGTCCCGCACCGTCCATCGCGTCGCGCGCGTTCACGCACAGGTTGAGCAGGACCTGGTGCAACTGTGTTCGGTCGCCCAGCACCCGCCAAGGCGCCGACGGCATGACGACCGCGACTTCAATGTGTTTGAGGAACGTGTCGCGGACCAGGCGCTCGATCTCGTGCACAATCTCGCCCAGATCGACATCGAGCCGTTGGCCTTCGACGCCGCGCGCGAACTGCAGGAGCTGCCGCACCATGTCGGCACCATGGCGCGCGCTCTGTTCAAGCGTTGAAATCAGCTCGTGACTCTCGTCGTCGACTGCATTCTCCCGCAGCAGTTCGAGCGAGAGCATGATCGGGCTGAGCACGTTGTTGAGATCATGCGCGATGCCGCCCGCGAGGGTACCGATGCTTTCCATGCGTTGCGCGCGCATCATCTGCTGCTCGAGTTTCTTCCGCCCGGAAATGTCGCGCGCTACCGTGGATATCCCGATGACAGCGCCGGCGCCATCTCGGATCGGCGATGCCGTCACGGAGACCTCGATCGACCGACCGTCCTTGTGGCGGCGTATGGTCTCAAAGTGCTCGACGCTGGCGCCGCTCGACACGCGCGAGATGATGAAGTCCTCCTCCTCAATCCGGTCGGCTGGAATGATGCGCGTGATCGATGCTCCAACCATCTCCTCGGCGGTGTAGCCGAACACCTTTTCGGCACCGCGATTCCAACTCGTCACGACGCTGCGCAGAGTCTTGCCGATGATCGCATCGTCGGAGGATGCGACGATACTGGCGAGGTGGACCGACGCCAACTCCGCCCGCTTGCGTTCGGTGATGTCCTGTACCGTGCCATACAGTCCAACCACTTCGCCGCGGTCGTTGATGCGCGGGAGCACTTGGGCACACACGTTGGCGTGGTCGCCATTCGGTTTGACGACGACCATCTCGTACTCGCGTTGCGTCACTCCGGCGACGGCCGCCGCGATGGTCTCCTGCTGAATTTGCCGACTCGGCGCATCCAGTGACTCCGCGACCTCAGCCAGACTGCGCGGCGGACCGAGTAGCGGATCGCGCCCGTAGATCTCGAACACTTCCGGCGACCAGGTGATTTTCTGCGTCGCCGTGTCCCATTCCCAGTCGCCGATCCGACCGACGCGCTGCGCTTCCGTGAGGCGCTCGACGACGCGCGCGATTTCTGTTTCGGCGTGCTTGCGGGCCGTGATGTCCATGACGATGCCCGCGACGCGACACGGCGCGCCCGCGTCGTCGAAATAGAAGCGGCCACGCGTCCACACCCAATGCACAGAGCCGTCCGGCCACGTCGTGCGGAACTCTTCGTCGTACTCGCCCGTACCGGTGAGTCCTCGCTGAAACGAAGCGCTCACCCGATCGCGATCGACTGGCTGGATGTGGGCGAGAAACGTTTCATACGTCCACGATGGCTGCAGGGTCTGATACCCGAAACACTGATCGTGCCGCAGCGACCGATGCGCCTCGTTGGTGCGCAGATCGAGACTCCAGTCGCCGACGCGGGCGCCCGCG
>CAYWCJ010000227.1:0-7785 GCA_964456595.1 uncultured Gemmatimonas sp.
TCGCGGTGGAGATGCCCTCGAACGCTTCGTCGAGGATGCCGACGATGCGCTGCTGTTCGGCGAGCGGCGGGACGGGAATCTGGAGCGACTTTACGAACGGAAGCTTGACTCCCTGAACGGTAGCGCCTCTTCCTTCATTGACGATGGTGTCCGCACTGCTCTTGAACCACCAGAAAAGGTAACGGACGGCCAGACTTCCTTTGTCGCGAGGAATGACGCCGCGAAGGTCCTGATTGATGGCAGTGTCTTGACCTAGCATACACACCTTGCCGAGTCCAACGCGAGTTGCGATGACCACACTCCCCGAAGGAATGATGTTCGTCGCGCTGTTCTTGACTGCGTCCTTAGTGATCCGAAATTCAGTCGATGTGATTACATCCTGCCGCATATCACGAACGGTTGCCCAAGGAATCTCACCGCCGTAAAACGCCGGTTCGTCCTTCGGTGGCGTGCCGCCGCCAATGACTTCGCAAAGCTCTCCAAGGCTGCGAGTTTGCCAACCGTTCTTCACAGCAGCGCCCGGATGCTCGCCAAGACGTCTGCGCTCTCAGCATCGAGCGCGGCGATCTCGTCCAGGATATCTGCCGGAACGCGGTGTGCGGTCTCCTCGCCGCCATTCGGATTCTTCACCGACAACTCATACGTCGATTGATCAATATCCTTCGCGGCGACTGTCCAAGACTTCCGAGAGTCAGCCTCAGACGTCTGAAGTTCCACGAACTCGGCAAGATCCCCATCGTTAAGCGGGTTCGTCTTGCCCATGTTGCGACCCGGATCGAGCTGGTAGTACCAGATCTTCGACGTGGGCGACCCCTTCTGGAAGAACAGCACGACAGTCTTCACGCCCGCGCCGATGAACGTCCCGCTTGGGCAATCGAGGATCGTGTGGAGGTTGCAGCTCTCCAACAGACTCTTTCGCAGGCTCACCGAGGCGTTGTCGGTGTTCGATAGGAAGGTGTTCTTGATGACCACCGCGCCACGGCCACCGGCCTTGAGCAGCTTGATGAAGTGCTGAAGGAACAGGTAGGCCGTCTCGCCGGTTCGGATTGGGAAGTTCTGCTGTACTTCCGGCCTCTCTTTCCCGCCAAAGGGCGGATTGGCCAACACGATGTCGTAGCGGTCCTTTTCCTGCACGTCTGCGAGGTTCTCGGTCAGCGTGTTCGTATGCAGGATGTTCGGCGCTTCTATGCCGTGCAGGATCAAGTTCATGATCGCGATGACATAGGCGAGCGACTTCTTCTCCTTGCCGAAGAACGTGCGCTCCTGCAGCGTCCGGTCCTGTGCAGTGGTCCGCTTGGGGTGCGTGGCCTTGAGGTAGTCGTACGCCTCGCACAAGAAGCCCGCCGAGCCGCACGCACCGTCGTAAATGCGCTCGCCGATCTCCGGCTTCACCACCTGAATCATGGCCCGAATAAGCGGACGTGGCGTGTAGTATTCACCGCCGTTCCGCCCCGCGTTACCCATGTTCTTGATCTTGGCTTCGTAGAGGTGCGAGAGCTCGTGCTTCTCGGCCTGTGAACGGAAGCGGAGCTCGTCGACATGGTCGATGATCTCGCGGAGGTTGTAGCCGCTCTGGATCTTGTTTTTGATCTCGCCGAAGATCTCGCCGATCTTGTACTCGATCGTATTCGGCCCGCTGGCCCGCTGCTTGAAGGCGTGCAGATACGGGAGAAGCTTCCGGTCCACGAAGTCGCGCAGGTCATCGCCCGTCAGCGCCTTGTTGTGATCGAGCTTTCCGTCCTTCCCCTTGGGTGCGGCCCAACTCTCCCAGCGGTACTCCTGGTCGAGAATGTAGGTGTACTTCTTGCCCTCCATTGCAGCCTCATCGGACCGATCCTGTTCAAGGCCGTCGAGGTACTTGAGGAACAGCAGCCAGGAGGTCTGCTCCGTGTAATCGAGCTCGGTCGTGCAGCCGGACTCCTTTCGAAGAATGTCGTCGATATTCCGGAAGGCTTGCTCAAACATTGGGGCTGAAACTCAATGTGATCTCGGTAGCTGCGGGAGGGGCGCGACTGGCTCGCGGTTGCTTCCGTATCTTCGCGCCATGCGTGCCCAGCCGGAAGGCAACGTACGGCACGCCGAAGAACTTCAGGAGGGTCAAAGGAAGGCTGCGTCATATTGCAGCCGCGCCAGGCGTCCTCAGGGTCGCCACGCGTGCGTGGGACTCGAGTGGCTCCATGTCGGTCAACTCATCCTGCCGCTCGCCGCCGAGCACTTGGCATCGGCCGAGCGTCGGTGAGCATCCGAATCCGAGCGGTGCCGGTGGACACTGGATAACCGGCCACCACGGCTAGCGCGTCGCGGCGCTGCCGGCGGTGGGCCCCGACAGGGCATTGACCGCGCAGTCACGCGCCCAACGGCAGCTCCTAAATACGTGACTTTCGCCGGGGCGTGCCGATTCCTCGCGGAGGTGACGTCCGACGAGGCTCGCGCACCATCGAACTTGGCTGTCAGGATCGAGTTGACAGTTTCTGCACAGAAGCTCACTTCAGCGGTCAAAAGACCTTGATTTACCCGACTAATGCGTTCCGGAAGCGAGTAACGCACGCCGCGACGGGCCCCAGAAGCAACGCGTCGTTCGAAGACAGGGTTGACCTCATTGGCCTCTCACCGATGGCCGTCGCGATCACTGCTCGGCTCGTGAACCAAACGCCGGAGCCAGGAACCAACCACCGAGCCTGCCCCCACCACCGTTTGTAGTCCCAGTCAGCCGGAGCGTTCAGTCTCAATCGGCGTTGACGGCATGGTGTCGACGTACCTCCACTGCATCATTCGCTGCATTCTGCTTCGTCGCCCTACTGTGCAGGCGAGTGCATTGGGTCTCGCCACCTTACCATCGTTTCGGCGGTAGGCAATGCAATGTGTTGAGCGATGTAGCCGGCAGCGCCCCCTCTACGATGAAACGACCGGACATCTGCCTGCCCCGCCACCCACGCGTTCGCTGTAGAGGCCGAGGCGAGCGGGCGGACAAACTTCAGCAGCGCGTGGACGTGGACGCCGCCACGGCGAAGTAGTCCACTCGGCCTTGGCTGCGTTGCTGACTTCGTTGGATGAATCGCTGCTCAAACTCCCGCACCGCCTCCACCTCTGTTACTTCGAAGCGAAAGGTGAGCGTGCAGAAATAGTCCCACTCGCGCTCTGCAATGTATTGCTCGCAGCCCACGCGAAGGGCGCGAAGGCGAGCGTGGTCGGTACCGTCCGCCAGTGTGGCGCGCTTCATCTTGCGTTTCGGCATGGGCAGGATACTGCCTCCAAGTGGGTGAATCACAGGCCACAATCGGCGCTGCGTGGATAACTCGCGTTGACCGGCGGGTTCCGACCGTGGATGGGTCCACCGAGTGTCAACGGGTATGTCGGGACTGACGTGAGCGGCCCTACGGCACTGGCTTACTGCACGGCACTGCCGCCGTCAGTCGGCCGCTCCGACGTCGATCGTCGGCGGCGTGCATCCAGCCACCGGTCCAGCACATCGCGTTCGTAGCGGACCCGAGAACCGAGTTTGAGATAACCGGGTCCGCCCCCCTCGCAGCGCCATCGAGCAAGGGTCTGAACGGCGACGCATAGGTAGGCCGACGTGGCGTGCGGATCGAGGACGACCTTCGCGTTCTGCATTCGCGTGAGCTCCAACGCTTGAGTGATTGTCCCGCATCAGATCGTGAGCTGAGGGACGATGACCCAGCTTAGGCAGCACCGATGACTTGGCGCTATCGCAAGGAAAGGCTAGATATCGGTATTACAAATAGCGATTTATCGCGGTACTTAGCCCGTTCTGTACCGGTCCCTCACAGCACTCGCTTTCAGCAGGCATCCATGGCAAGACGAACCCAGCCAATAGCGCGGAAGCGGTCGATTTCGACCCGGATCCAGCTCATCATCGAGGACCGCTATGGAACGCTCTACGCTTTCGAATTGGCGATGAAGGCGCAGGCCAAAACAGCACTCGCGTCCACCGTCAGGGGTTGGGTTCCCCCTCAGCGTCGATGGAAGGCAAAGCCAAACGGCCGAGCTGTTCGTCAGCTTGATTGGGACGCCGTCAGAATTCCCGACGGCTCGTCGTTGATCGAGTTCTGCGACCTGTGCTCGGTTCGAGCCGACCACATTTTGTTCGGCCACGGTGAAGCATCGCGCGGTCAGTCACGCGGGTTGCATCAGCTCGCATCGGACGTCGCGGCGCACATCTCCGAGTCGTTACGAGCCAACGGGTACCTGGTTTGGTCGCCTGCGGAGATTGACGGGGATCGCGCGCTCGCCGATATCGTGGCAGCGGCGACGGCCGAGGCGAAGCATTGGATGGAGGTGGCGACATCAGCCCCGGCCAGGCTTGTTGCTTCTCAGGGCCTGTTCCGCGAGCGGATCCAACAGCTGGGTATCCACCTACAGGATACAGAAGGCGCAAGGTCGCTGCACAGGAAGCTCCTCAAATTCGGTGTGCTCCTGGAGAATCAGGTCAACTCGGATCAGTCGCAGGACGAGGCCCGGAAGATGCGGTATCTGAAGTTCCCGCCCCTCGATCCGTCGGGGTTTTCGCTGCCCTTAGCGTTAACGATTTCCCGAGTGGAGGCCGAGGTTCGGGACTTCGTCGCGCACCGACAAGAGGCTGAGGCGACGGATGGGCGCGCCAAATCCTCAGCGAATCGCGGCAAAACCAAGCGCGTGACCCGTCGAAAGCCGTCCTGACAGTTACCCGATGGTTACCCTCGTATCGGCCGGTGAGTGGTAAAACAAAAGCCCCGCAACGGAAGTCGTTGCGGGGCTTCATCTTACAACAGAGCGGGCGACCGGACTCGAACCGGCGACGTCCAGCTTGGGAAGCTGGCATTCTACCAACTGAATTACGCCCGCAGACCGTGGTCGAGTTGGTGAAGCGAACTGGCCTCGACCCGAGCAACAACGGCAATCTATGCCCGCGCGATGAATCGACGCTAGCCTCCTTTGAAGGGACGAACGCAGCCTCTCCACTTGGCCATTGCCTCTACTCGTCGTTGACGAGACAAGCGCACGGCATCCTCGAATCTCGCGGCACATTCACGGGACGCCCCCTGCTGCCTTGCAGTAGGCGACACGCCGAACAACCACAATACCGCCGACGTTCCTGGCTTGCGCTTTCCGACAAACAGTTTGCAGGCCGCGCTGAACTTCCATCGGCGAAGAGGTTTGACAGATCACATTCGCCTAGGCAGTTTTCATCTGCTAAAGCGAATGCGACCACCCTCGAACCGAGCCGCATGACTGCCTGCGCCATCGACACGGACGCCAACTCCACAAACGATCCGGATATCCACGTCGACGATCTGGACGCCCTCTTCAAAGGCTTCGCCGACCCCACGCGACTGCGCGTCCTGAACGCCCTTGCCGCGGGCGAGCTGTGCGTCTGCGACCTCGTCGAACTCCTGGGCATGCCGCAACCGGCGGTGTCCCGGCATCTGGCGTACCTTCGCCGCATGGGGCTCGTCAGTGCGACGCGCGAATGGAAGTTCGCCCACTATCGCCTGACCGAACCGCGCAACGCCGTGCACCGCAATCTCGTGGCGTGCGTGCGCTCCTGCTTCACGGGCGTTCCCTCGCTCGACGCGGAGCGCCAGACGGCAGCGGTGCTGGTGCGGGCGCGTGCCGAGGCGCCCTGCTGATGGGCGCGTCCAACGTGGGCGCTGTGCGCTCATCCCCCGCCGCTCCCGAGATGGCGGACGCGCCAATTCTCCAGCGGCTGTCCACACTCGACCGCTTTCTGCCGCTCTGGATTTTTGCTGCCATGGGCGTGGGGCTGCTCATCGGCCGGCTTTATCCAGACTTTGGCGCTGTGCTGGATCGCGTGCAGGTGGCGGGCGTGTCGGTTCCGATTGCCATCGGGTTGTTGTGGATGATGTATCCCGTGCTCGCCAAGGTGCGTTACGAAACCATCGGACCGCATCTGCGCGACACGAAACTGCTGGGCACGTCGCTGCTGCTGAACTGGGTGATCGGACCGATTCTGATGCTCGCCCTGGCGTGGATCTTCCTTCCGGATATGCCCGCCTATCGTAACGGGCTCGTTCTGATCGGTCTCGCGCGTTGCATCGCGATGGTGCTCATCTGGAATTCACTCGCCTGCGGGTCGGGTGAACTGGCGGCGGTGCTGGTGGCACTCAATTCAGTGTTTCAGATCCTGACGTACTCGGTGTTGGGATGGCTCTTCCTGACTGTTGTCCCCGCATGGTTTGGCGCGGACACCACGACGCTGAATGTCTCCATGGGTCAGATCGCACGCAGCGTGGCGATCTTCCTCGGTATACCGCTCATCGCCGGCTATCTCACGCGCAAGGCGCTGGTCGCATCAAAGGGCGTCGCGTGGTACGACGGCGTGTTCATGCCGAGGTTCGGGCCGACTGCGCTCCTCGGATTGCTCTACACCATCGTGCTCATGTTCGCGATGCAGGGCAATCGGATCCTCTCGTTGCCACTCGATGTGTTGCGTATCGCGATTCCCATGCTGGTGTACTTCGGCGCGATGTTCGGACTCGCGTTCTGGTTGTCGCGCAAGTTGGGCTTCGACTATGAAACCACGGCGTCGCTGTCGTTCACCGCGGCCGGCAACAACTTCGAGCTCGCAATTGCGGTCGCCGTCGCCACGTTCGGCATTGCGTCGGGTGAAGCGCTCGCGGCGGTCATCGGTCCGCTGATCGAAGTGCCGGCGTTGGTGGGGCTCGTGTATGCCTCGCTCTGGGCACGTCGTCGCTATTTCGCTGCACCGACCGCCATTCCAACGGCGACCCACGCATGAGCGAAGCCGAACGCGACGCCGGTCATCTTTCCCTCGAACACTCGGCCTCCACCGCACGTACCAACACTTCGGACTGACCGATGCAGATCGCGCTCATCTCGGATATTCACGCCAACCTGCACGCACTCGACGCGGTATTGGCCGACATCGACGCGCGCGGCGACGTCGATGCGATCTACCACGCGGGCGATCTGGTGGGCTACTCCAGCCACCCCAACGAGGTCGTCGCGCGGCTTCGTGCGCGGGAGATCGCTGGCATTGCCGGCAACTACGATTCCACCGTGGCGACGGACTACAAGCATTGCGGCTGCAAGAGCGAGACACCGCGACAGGAAGAGCTCGCGCACATCAGCTACGAGTACACGCGGAGCGTGGTAACCACCGAAACCAAACGATACCTGGGGAGCTTGCCGTTCTCGCTCGACGTGCGGCCACTGGGCGGGCACGCCGCAGGGCCGCGCCTGGTGATCGTACACGGTACCCCGACGCTCAACACGCTCTACTGGACGGAAGATCGCTCCGATGACTTCTGTCTCAAGATGGCGGCGACCGTGTCGCTCAAGCGTGGAGACGTGATCGCGTTCGGACACACACACAAGCCGTGGCATCGTGAAGTCGAGGGAATTCACTTCATCAACACGGGCAGCGTGGGCCGCCCCAAAGACGGGGACTGGCGCGCCGGCTACGTGCGCCTCGCACTCGGCGACGAGGAGACGCGCGTCGAGTTTGTGCGGATGTCGTACGACGTGGATGCGGTGACGCGCAGCGTGATCGAGGCCGGATTGCCGGAGGAGTTCGCGGAATTCCTGCGGACGGGCGGGAAGCCTGCGGCGATCACCAGCGCCAGTGCCACGATGATGTGAGGACGTCCCCGACGCGATCGCGATACCGTCGGCTCCCTGAACGCAAAACGGCCCCCGTGAAGAGGGCCGTTTGCTATGTACTGCACGGGGCAGTTGTCTGTGTGTCGCCGAGAGCCACAGATCGGGATTGAACCGATGACCGCCCGATTACGAATCGGGTGCTCT
>CAYWCJ010000228.1:0-7757 GCA_964456595.1 uncultured Gemmatimonas sp.
GAACGGCGCCGAGTTGATGACGCCGCAATCGCCAAGTCTCGAGCAGCCGTTTGCCGCGCTCTGACGGCACCTTTCTTGCGGCCTCGGTCGTGCATGAGAACCCTCCTCCGCGCCCTTCCCGCGCTCCTGCTCGCCGCCTGCGCCACCAATCCCGTCTCCGGCCGCAACGAGCTGTCGCTGATCTCGCAGTCGCAGGAGATCTCGATGGGCAAACAAGCGTCTGCCGCCGATCTCAAGCGCGTTGGAGAGCTCAATAACCCGGCTGCTCTGGCCATGGTGAAGCGCATCGGGCTCGAGATGGCGGCCAACTCAGAGCGTCCGAACCTGCCCTGGGAGTTTCATGTTCTCGACGACGGTGCGGTGAACGCGTTTGCGTATCCGGGTGGCTTCATCTTCGTCACACGCGGTCTGATGACGCATCTGACGAACGAAGCGGAGTTGGCCGAGGTGATTGGACATGAAATCGGTCACGTGACCGCGAAGCATACCGTGGCGTCGATGAGCAAGCAGCAGATTGCGCAGATCGGACTGGTCGGCGCCTCGATATTCTCCTCGACGGCGGCCAAGTATGGTGATCTGCTGGGAACCGGCGCGTCGCTGCTGTTCCTCAAGTTCGGTCGTGACGACGAGCTGCAGGCCGACGAGTTGGGCTTCAGGTACTCGCTGGCGCAGGGCTATGATGTGCGCGAGGCGCCCAAGGTGTTCACCACGCTCGGACGCCTCTCCGGTAGCGGCGAGCGCCTTCCCGAGTGGCAGAGTACGCACCCGGATCCGGGCAATCGCGTGCAGCGCGCGCAGCAGCGTGTCGCCGCGCTTCCATCCACCACGTCGCTCAACAACACCAAAATCAATCGCGCCGGTTACCTGCAACTCCTGCAGGGCATGGTGTTCGGTGAGAATCCGCGGCTCGGCTACTTCAAGGGGACCACGTTCTATCACCCCGACCTGAAGTTCGTGCTGAGTTTCCCGAACGCATGGAAGAGCGCGAACATGCCGGATGCCGTCGTGTCACAGAGTCCCGACAACGTCGCGCAGTTGCAGCTGGTGCCGGCGCAGGGCACACCGGCGCAGGTGGTGCAGCAGTTCACCGCGCAGCAGGGGATCACCGTGCGACAGAGTGGAAGCATCACCATCAATGGCTTACCCGCCGCCATCGCGACGTTCGATGCGACGACCGAGTCGGGCACGCTGAAAGGTGAAGTTGGTGCCGTGCAGCATGCCGGTCAGACGTTTCTGCTGATCGGTTTGATGACCTCGGCAGCCGCGGGCGCGCGCGGTGGTGAAGTGGATGCGGCCATCCGCTCGTTCCGGCCGCTTACCGATCAGGCCAGTCTCAACGTACAGCCAGCCACGCTGCAGCTGGTGACGCTCTCCGAAGCGATGTCCGGGGCGACGTTCGTGCAGCGGTATCCGAGCTCAGTGGCGGCAGATCTGGTGTACATCATCAACGAGATCGACGCGGCGACGAATCTGGCGCGCGGTACGGTGATGAAACGTGTGGTTGGTGGTGTGACACCGTAGCGGCGGCGACGGTTCGGCGCGAAGATGGGGAGGTACGCAAACAGCGTGCTTCCCCGTTTTCATTTCACTCCGCCGACGGAACGTACGATGGCTCGATCACTGCTCTTCTCCCGCGTCGCACTGCTGGTCGCCACATTCGCAGTCGCGCTTCCCGCCATCACGCAGGCGCAGGTTTCGGCCGTGGATTACGCGCGCGCCGAACAGCTCTTGCCGTGGAACGCGGCGCGTCTGGTCACCGGTGATGAAGTGGCACCGCAGTGGCTCAAGGACGGGAACCGCTTCTGGTATCGCAACAAGACGCGCACCGGCGCGGAGTTCGTGTTGATCAATCCGCTCACCAACACGCGCAGTCTGTTGTTCGATCATGCGCGACTGGCGGCGGTCATGAGTGTCGCTGCCGACACTGCCTTCGATCCGGATCGACTGCCGTTTCGCGCCTTCCGTTTTGGCAGCGATGGTGACGATGAACGCACGATCGAGTTCCGCACCGGCCGGCGTCAATTCTCGTGCGATATCGTGCAATACAAGTGTCTCGCGAAGGACACCACCTACAACGAAGCGCCATTCGTGCTGTCGCCGGACAGGAAGCGCGAGGCATTTGTTGTTGCACACGACTTGTATGTGCGGAATCGCGGCGGCAGGGACAGCGTGCGCCTCACGACGGATGGTGCGGAGTATTTCAGCTATGGTGTCGTCGCCATTCGTCCGCAGCAGGCGCTGCGTCCGAACCCCCTGGGCCGACGCCCGAATGTGCGGTGGTCGCCGGATTCGAAGAAGCTGATCGTCACGCGACAGGACGAACGGCGCGTGGGTCTCATGCCGTACGTGTCGTACACATCGCAGCGGCCACGCCTGTTCACGCAACCGTATGCGCTGCCGGGTGACAGCATCATCCCCACGCCCAACTTCTACATCATCGACGTCGCCACGAAGCAGAGCACGAAGGTGGCGCTCCCGGTGGCCATGACCCTCGCGAGCATCAACGGTTCCGTGCGCGACTCCGTGTGGTCGGCGGGTTCAGACAAGGCGTACATCAGCGGTATCGCGCGCGCATCCAAGGCCGCGTATCTGCTCGAAGCCGACGCGAACACCGGTATGGCCACGGTCATCGCCAAAGACACGGGCAAGACATACGTGGAGATTGCCAGTCCGCGCGATCAGGAAAGCTGGTACGTGCTCAAGACCGGCGAGACCGTGTGGTGGTCGGAGCGCGATGGCTACGGGCATCTCTGGCTGCTGAACAAGGACGGCAGCGTGAAGAACCAGATCACCAGCGGACCATGGCAGGTTGGCGTGGTGCTCAACGTTGACGAAGTCGGTCGCAGCGTCGCGTTCTCGGCGCGCGGTCGTGAGGAGGGACAGCTCGTCTACCACACGCACATGTACCGCGTGGGACTCGACGGCAACAGCCTCGTGCGCGTTACCACCGATTCAGCCAATCACGAACTCGCCATGAGTCCGAGTGGTCGCTTCGTGGTCGACAAGTACAGCACGATCGGCACGCCGCCCGTGACCGTACTGCGGGATGTCGTCACCGGTCGTGTCATGCGTACGCTCGAGAAGGCGGACATCTCGCAGCTCGCGGCCCTCGGCTGGAAGCCCGCCATTCCGTTCACCACCAAGGCACGTGACGGCGCGACGGATATTCACGGGGTGATGTACCTGCCGCAGAAGCTCGATTCAACGCGCAGGTATCCGATCATCTCGCACATCTATCCGGGTCCGCAGGTGGGCTCGGTGGGTGCGTGGACCTTCAAGCACAGCGGCGAACCGTTCGCGCTGGCCGAACTCGGGTTCATCGTCGTGCAGATCGATCACCTCGGCACGCCGGGGCGGAGCAAGGCGTTTCACGACAGCTACTACGGCAACTTCACCGACAACGGTCTCCCCGATCACATCGCGGCGATCAAGCAGCTCGCTTCGCGCTATCGCTACATCGACATCGAGCACGTGGGCATCTTCGGTCATTCGGGCGGTGGTTTTGCCAGCACCGATGCAATTTTGCGCTATCCGGAGTTCTTCAAGGTGGCCGTGTCCGGCGCGGGCAATCACGACAATCGTTCGTACAACATCTACTGGTCGGAGAAGTATCAGGGACTGCTCAAGCGTGACACACTGCGTCGCGGCGAAGACAACTTCACCGCGTCGGCCAACAAGACCTATGCGTCGAACCTGCGCGGCCACCTGATGCTCATGCATGGCGACATGGACGACAACGTGCATCCGGCCATGACCGTGCAGCTGATCGATGAGCTGATCAAGGCGAACAAGACCTTCGATCTCGTCATGGCGCCGAATCGGGCGCACGGCCTCAACGAGCCGTATTTCATTCGTCGGCGCTGGGACTATTTCGTGCAACATCTCGCGCGCCAGCTCCCGCCGGACAACTACAAGATGACGCCGGCCGGCGGCGCGGGGACGTTCGGCGTGGAGGACGGCGCGTTCGATCAGGAAGGGTTCGACGACCTGTGGAATCGCAACGCGTTCGATGCGTTCTGGCAGGTGGCGACGCCGAACTGGTCTCGCTGAACACCGCGTCGCCGCGTGCGCGCATCGATGGGGTTGGGGGTGAGACTCTCTCAGCGCGAAATCGCATTATCTCGCGTTATGCGCCGTACAACGCTACGCCGGCATGTTCACGCTCGCGCGCGCAAACGCCGCAGCACCAACGCGATCGATTGTTGCAAGCGCTGGTGGTGGCGGCGAATATGTCGCGAGAATCTGCCGCATAGTGTCTCCGCTGCGGCCTTTGCGAGTGGGATTATGCAAGCGTGAGGCGGCACACCAACGGGTGGCGTGGGGTACGGCTCCGTGCCCTATGCTTCCAAATCAACTGGTTGTGCACGCGTATCTTCGTCGCGCGGCGACGCTCTGGATCGTTGTCCGGGCATCGCTGAGCGTCCTTTTTGTGCTGGCCGGTGTGGATGCGCTCCGCATCAACGGTCTGACCATGGTGGGGGTCGTGCTGCTGTGCGGCGCGCTCGGCGCATTGGAATCGTATCGACATCGGGAGGGGGCGCTCCTCGGCAATCTGTCCGTGACTCCGCCCATGCTGGGTGCGCTGCTGCTGGCCCCAGCGCTTGCCGGCGAACTGGTGCTCCGTCTGCTTGTTACGCACACGAAATGACGCCGATCCTGCGTGTGGAGTGCGTCGCCAAGTCCTACGGTGGTCGCCGTGTGCTGAGCGCCGCCTCGCTCCGGGCGGTGCCTGGTGAGTTCCGCGTGCTGTTCGGCCGCAATGGGATGGGCAAGTCGACCCTGCTCAAGATTGCCGCCGGGCGGATCCAACCGGATGGCGGATCCGTGCACTTTTTCGGGGAGACGGCGCTTAGTGTCCGTCTACCCGCGCTGGCCGCACGAGGCTTGTTCTACTTGCCGGATCACGACCTCCTGTCACCAGCGTTCACGGTACGACAGCAACTGACGATGGTGCAGCGCCAGTTTCCCGGAGGCGATATCCTCGCGGCGGCCGAGCGACTCGGCCTCACGGCCCGACTGGACCAGCGCCCGCAAACGCTGTCGGGCGGCGAGCGGCGCCGCGCCGAGTTCGCGTGTGCGCTCGTGCGCCAACCACGGTGCCTGCTCGCCGACGAACCGTATCGTGGGGTCTCTCCGCTGGATGCGGATGTGCTCACGGCGGCGCTCCAGTCGCTCGTGTCGCAGGGCACTGCGGTCGTGGTCACGGGCCACGAAGTCCCGACGCTTCTGGACGCGGCGGATCACGTCACGTGGTGCACCGACGGCACCACGTATGAACTGGGCCCGCCCGCGCTTGCGCGGCAGCATGACATGTTTCGGCGCGAGTATTTGGGCATGGCGACGTGAACGCGTGCCAGCTAACCATGCGTTGCTGTTGTCAGCGCCTTCAGGCAGTGCGCCGTTGCTCACGTCTGTCGCTGATCGCATCCCGTTGACGGCCCGTCGCGATGCCGGGCTGGTCACGGCAGACGCACCACACTCGTTCCGGGCACGTACCGCGTGCCCGCCGAATAGTGCCCAGTATCGCTGCAGCGTTGCGAGTTTCACTACGTGAGCATTATGAGGCAGGATTCGACCGGCCGTCCGTCGACGTTCTCAACGTCACCAGTCACATTCCATCGCTACGCCCTGCGTCGGCATCATGACCCTCGCGCGACCGCATCGGCATGCTCAATGGTCCACCGGCCCGACGCGCACCGCGGTGCCGTAACAGAGCACTTCGGTCACGCCGCTCATCAATTCGGTTGCGTCGTACCGGATACCGATGACGGCATTCGCGCCGGCCAGATGTGCCTGGTGCAGCATCGTGTCGAACGCCTGCTGTCGCGTGCGTTCCGCCAACTCCGTGAAGAGTGAAATGTTGCCGCCGAGCAACGTCTGCAACCCGGCGCCCAAGGTGCCGAACACCGACCGCGAGCGCACCACCACACCGCGCACCACGCCGAGCGACATGTCGATGCGATGTCCCGGCAGCTCAAACCCGGTGGTCGTCATCTCGTGCGGAAAGTCGATCGCCTGCGAGGGGATGATGGACATCGGGATCGGGTCGAGGGTCCGAAGGGTAGGCGCCGCGCGCGACACGCAAACACATGCGGATGTCACCGCGTTCGGGAGCAAGCTACTGGCGGCCCGTGCCGCGCGCGACGCATACCGAGCTTCGCACGACTCAGCCATTCATCCACCTCTCCCGAGCCGCGGGGCGCGAGATCGCCCACGCCGCGGTGGTCGTCTGTGGACGGGAGCAGGCTGCGCGCTACTTGAGCTCGCGGATCCTGATATTGCGCATCGACAATGCGCCGTTGTGATCGCCCTGAAGGGCGATATGCCCTTTCTTCGCCATGCCGAAGTCGGCGTACGGCGCAAACTTGAGCGGCTTCTTCGTCGGGTCGCCTGGATCACCGCGCAGCTTGAGCTGCCACTCGGGCGACCACAGCTCGTACTGCGCGATGAGTGTGCCGTTGAGCCAATGCTCCACGTGCGCACCCTTGCACACGACGCGCGTGGTGTTCCATTCGCCGGCTGGACGCACGACGCCGCGCTTGGACGGATAGAATCCGTACACCGCCCCGACTGACGTCAGGAGGTTGCGACTGTCCGGTGTCAGCGAATCTTCGGCCAGCTGATACTCCGGCGCGCTCCAATACACCTTTGTCTCCTTCTCCGTCGCGCGATAGAAAATCCCCGAGTTGCCGCGCAATGGCAGCTTCCAGTCGAGCACCAGTTCGAAATCGCCGAACTGCTCGCGCGTCACGATGTCATTGGTGTTCTTTACCTTGGTCATCACGCCGTCCACCGCCATCCACTCCGGCGGCAGTTCCGTCTGTTGATAGCCACGCCACGCGCGCAGCGACGTTCCATCGAACAGCAGCTTCCATCCGGCCTTCTGTTCGGCGGCAGTGAGCGTATTCACGGGCGTGGCCTGCGCGAACGCGATGGAACTGGTGAACAGCGCGAGCGCGGCAAGTGACAGCAGTGGGCGAGCCATGGAGTGGCGAGTGGTGCGAGCGAAGGACGAAACCGGGCACGTCAAGCTTGCCGCGAGGTCCGACGGTTGCGCAATGCTCCGCACGGACCTATCGACTGGTATGCGTACAACGTCCCCGACCGGAGTGCACGGCAGCCCGTTTCTCACACGCGTGACCCTGCGCGAGGATCGCATGCAGGAAGGCGTGCATCCGTTCACGCTGCCGATCCTCGCCGACGGACTGTCACTCGACTTCACCACACCCGTCACGTTCCTCGTTGGCGAGAACGGTTCCGGAAAGTCTTCGCTACTCGAGGCGCTCGCGTGGAGCACCGGATTCGGACTGCACGGTGGTGGCCGGGATCATCAGTTCGTTGAGGATTCGGAGGGACACGCGCTCGGACGGGCCCTCACGCTCTCGTGGCGTCAGCGATCGACGGATGGTTTCTTTCTGCGCGCCGAAACGTTTCACCAGTTTTCCACGCAGCTCGAGGCGAGTGGCACGGAGTTTCGCCGTTACGGAGGGCGGTCGTTGCACGAACGATCGCACGGCGAAGCGTTTCTGGCGTTGTTCGAGCATCGGTTTGAGGACGGGCTCTATCTGCTCGACGAGCCGGAGGCCGCACTGTCGCCACAACGCCAGCTCGCGTTCCTGCGGATCATCCATGAACTCGCGAGCCGGCGCGTAGCGCAGTTCATCATCGCCACGCACTCCCCGATGCTGCTCTGCTTTCCTGGCGCGCGCGTGCTGAGTTTCGATGACGGCTGCATCACACCGACGTCCTACGAGCAG
>CAYWCJ010000229.1:0-7699 GCA_964456595.1 uncultured Gemmatimonas sp.
GCCAACGTATGAGATTCGCTACATGCTGCACTACAACTTCCCGCCGTTCTCGACTGGCGAAGTGCGCCCGATGCGCGGCACCAGCCGACGCGAAATCGGCCACGGCAATCTCGCTGAGCGTGCCCTGCAGGGCGTGCTCCCCGATTTCGCGGACTTCCCGTACACCATTCGCATCGTGTCCGAAGTACTCGAGTCGAATGGCTCGTCGTCCATGGCGACGGTGTGCGGTGGATCGCTGTCGCTCTTCGATGCCGGCGTCCCGATGAAGGCCGCTGTCGCCGGTGTGGCGATGGGTTTGATCAAGGAAGGCCAGAAGTACGCCATCCTCACCGACATTCTTGGCACCGAAGACCACCTTGGCGACATGGACTTCAAGGTCGCAGGCACGAAGGACGGCATCACTTCCATCCAGATGGACATCAAGATCGAAGGTCTTGATCTCAAGATCATGGAAGAGGCGCTGACGCAGGCCCGCGAAGGACGCCTGCACATTCTCGCCGAGATGGACAAGGCGATGACGGAGCCGCGTGCTGAGTTGTCGAAGTACGCGCCGCGCATCGTGACGGTGCAGATCCCGGTCGACAAGATCGGTGAGCTGATTGGACCGAAGGGCAAGAACATCCGTGGCATTCAGGAGGAGACGGGCGCCGAACTGTCGGTGGACGACGACGGCACCGTGACGATCGCAGCCGTGGGCGGCGAGTCAATGGAGCGGGCACGACAGATGGTGATGGCCATCACGGCCGAGGCCATCGTCGGCGAGACCTACGAAGGCATCGTGAAGACCGTGACGGCGTTCGGCGCGTTCATCGAGATCATGCCGGGTACAGAAGCGTTGCTGCACGTGTCGGAGATGAAGCACGAGCGCGTGGACAAGCCGGAAGACGTGGTGAAGAAGGGTGATCGCGTCACGGTGAAGCTGGTCGATCGCGACGAGCGCGGTCGTCTGCGCTTGTCGATGAAGGCGTTGTTGCCGCGCCCCGAGGGGATGCCTGAGGAAGTGCCACAGAGCGAGCGTCCGCGTCGTGAAGACAGTGGCGATCGTGGCGGACGCAGTGGTGGTGGCGGTGATCGTGGACGCAGCCGTCGCTGAGCCGCTAGTCGGCCTGCACCGCACGGACCTCGCGAATGGCCTGACCGTGCTCTCGGAAGCAGTTCCGGGAGCGCGGTCGGTTGCTTTCGGGGCATGGGTGCGCGCCGCAACGCTGCACGAACGCGCCGAGGAAATGGGCGTGTCGCACTTCCTCGAGCACATGGTCTTCAAGGGAACCGCGAAGCGATCGGCGCGGGAGATTGCGCTGTCGCTCGAAACGCTGGGCGGGTCGCTCGATGCGTACACCGAGCGGGAACACACGTCGTATCAGGCACGCGTGCTCGACGAGCATCTGGGCGACGCGACCGCCGTCATCGGGGAGCTGATTTTCGAGCCGCGGTTGCGCGCATCGGATCTCAAACTCGAGCGGAAGGTGATTCTCGAGGAGATCAGCATGGTCGATGACACGCCGGACGACGTGATCTTCGATGTGCACAATCGCGCACTGTGGAGCGAGCACTCGCACGGCTTCCCGATTCTTGGTACGCGTGAAACGGTGAAGAGTCTGCAGGTGTCGCACCTGCGTGCACTGCACGAGCGCGCGTACCATCCGGGTCGACTGGTGGTGGCGGCGTCCGGTCGTGTCGAGCACGACCAGTTGCTGGAGACGATGGAGCGCACCGGCTGGATGTCGCGTATGTCGGGCGACGTGACACCGTTTGTCGTGCCGCCGGCGGTGCCGGCAGCCGCGCACACGCTGCATGTGGAGCGCGCAGATATCGCGCAGACGCATGTCGTGCTGGGTGGACGATCGATCGCGCACAGCGATCCTCGACGCTACGCCTTTGCGCTGCTCGGCATGCTGATTGGCGGCGGTATGAGTTCGCGTCTGTTTCAACGCGTGCGTGAGGAGCTTGGACTCGCGTACAGTGTGTGCACGTTCAGCTCGTCCTACGCCGACGCCGGAGTACATGGTGTCTATCTCGCGAGCGCGCCGGAGACGGCGCAGAAGGCGATCGATGCAGTGCGCGAGGTGCTGCAGCGAGTGCTGCAGGAAGGACTGCCTGCGGCGGAGATGGCTGCGGGCAAGCGGCAGTTGCGCGGCCAACTGGTGCTGTCGATGGAAGGTGTGTCCTCGCGAATGTATCGCGCGGCCACGACCGCATTGTACGGCGAGCCGCATCGGACGATCGACGAACTGATGGCGCTCGTCGATGCCATCGATGGCGAGACCGTGCTGGCGGTGGCGCGGGAGTTTTTCGATCCCACCACGCAGATTCTCGTCAGCCTCGGACCGCAGTCCGTCGAGTAGCGCGACATCGACGTCACACGTGATCACGCCGTTGCCAAGGCGTTCTCACCACCATTCTACATTTTCCGGATATCGCGACCATGCGTATCGGCGTACCCAAAGAGATCAAGACCAACGAAAATCGCATCGCGCTCGTGCCGGCAGGTGCGGAAGCGCTCGTGGCGAGCGGACACACGGTGTTCGTCGAAACGACGGCCGGTATCGGCAGCGGGTTCGAGGACGACGCATATCGCGCGGTTGGCGCGGAGATTGTGCCTGATGCCGCGACGGCGTGGGGGCAGGCGGAGTTATTGCTCAAGGTGAAGGAGCCGATCGAACCGGAGTGGGGATACCTTCGTCGCGATCTGACCCTCTTCACCTACTTTCATTTCGCGGCCGACGAGCAGCTCACGCACGCGCACCTCGCGAGTGGTGCCACGTGCATCGCGTACGAGACCGTTGAGTTGCCCAATCGCGACTTGCCGTTGCTGACGCCGATGTCCGAAGTGGCCGGGCGCATGGCCGTTCAGGAAGGCGCCAAGTACCTCGAAAAGCTCTACGGTGGACGTGGTGTACTGCTCGGCGGTGTGCCGGGCGTCGCGCCAGCCAAGGTTGTGATTCTCGGGGGCGGTGTGGTGGGCATCAACGCCGCGAAGATGGCGGCGGGACTTGGGGCCAAAGTCGTGCTGCTTGATCTGTCGCTGGACCGTCTGCGCTACCTCTCGGACGTGATGCCGGCCAACGTGCAGCTGATTCACTCCAATCGCCACAACATCCTCGAGCAGATCTCGACCTGCGATCTGCTGATTGGCGGCGTGCTGATTCCGGGCGCCAAGGCACCGAAGCTGGTGCGTCGTGAAGATCTGGCCAAGATGCGGCCCGGCTCGGTGATCGTCGACGTCGCCGTCGATCAGGGCGGTTGTGTCGAGACCATCCGTCCGACCACGCACGAGAACCCGACCTACGTGGTGGATGGCGTCATTCACTACGGCGTCGCCAACATGCCGGGCGCGGTACCGCGTACGTCCACGCTGGCGCTCACCAACGCCACGCTGCCGTACACGCTTCAGCTGGCCAACAAGGGGTGGACGCGGGCGTTATCGGAGAACGGTGCGCTGCTCAAAGGACTGAACATGTCCGATGGGAAAGTGACGTATCGCGGCGTTGCTGAGTCGTTCGGCATGGAATTCGTGGAACCGGGCAGTTTTCTCGTCTGATCCAGCGTGTGATCTGCGTGTCGTGAAGCGCCAGGTGATGACGTAGCAACGGCTTGTTCGGGGTTGTCTCCACCGATACCTTACCGTCTGCAATTGCCCTTTGCCGTCTTTCTCTGGCGCGTCGCGCCGTCGAGTACACTTTCGGATGTTCTGGCCCTTCAAGAAGGCAAATTCGTTTTTTCCGGCCAACGCAATCGCGGTGGACCTTGGCACCGCCAACACCCTCATCTACGTGAAGGGCGAAGGCATCGTGCTCAACGAGCCTTCGGTCGTCGCGCTCGATCGGGAAACGAAGAAGATCCGCGGTGTTGGACTCGAAGCGAAGCGCATGCTGGGACGCACGCCGGAGGGGATCATGGCCGTGCGACCGATGAAGGACGGCGTCATCGCCGACTTCGACGTCACGGAAAAGATGCTGCGCTATTTCCTGACGCTCGTCATCGACAAGCATGTCTTCAAGGTGAAGCCGCGCGTGATCGTGTGCGTTCCGTCGGGCATTACCGAAGTGGAGAAGCGCGCTGTGCGTGACTCGGCGCTTGGTGCCGGCGCGAAAGAGGTGTTCATGGTGACCGAACCCATGGCCGCTGCGATCGGCGTTGGATTGCCGGTCGAATCGCCCACCGGCAACATGGTCATCGATATCGGTGGTGGTACGACCGAAATCGCGGTCATTGCGTTGTCGGGCATCGTGAGCGACACGAGCATTCGCACCGGTGGCGACGAACTCGACGTGAGCATCGTGCAGTTCATGCGCAAGAACTACAACCTGCTCATTGGTGAACCGACGGCGGAACAGATCAAGATCCAGATCGGTTCTGCCTTTCCCACAGGCGACGAACGCGAGATGGAAGTGAAGGGTCGCGATCTCGTGTCGGGCATTCCGAAGACCGTACGTGTGCATTCGAGTGAAATTCGCGAAGCGGTGCAGGAGCCCATTCAACAGATCGTCGATGCCGTGCGTCGCGCGCTCGAGATCACTCCACCGGAACTCGCGTCCGACATTGTCGATCGCGGCATCGTGATGACCGGCGGTGGTGCACTCATTCGCGGTCTCGACGTGTTGCTGAGTCAGGAAACCGGACTGCCGATTCACGTTGACGAGGATCCGCTCACGTGCGTCGTGCGCGGAACCGGCAAGATCCTCGACGACGAAGAGAAGTACTGGTCGGTTCTCACGACCTGACGTCGCGGTGCCTCGCAGCGTCCGTGGCGGAGGGCGGTTCGATACCGGGCTCGTCGTGGCCTGCATCGCCCTGTCCGTCTTTGCGTTGGTCATGCCGCGTCGCATCCGCGATACGGTCGCCACGGCCATTCGCGGCACCGCACTCTCCCCGTTGGTTGCACTCGAGAGTCGCGCATCGACCGTCCGTGCCGCGATTGCCGCGCGCAACGATGTACTGGTCGCCCGCGGCGTCGTCGCCACGCAGGCGCTCGCTGCGCCAGGCATCGCTGACGAAAACGTGACGCTTCGACGATTGCTGGGACTCTCCTCGAGATTGGCCGATGGATTCGTCGCGGCCGAGTTGATTCCCGCACGCGGTGTGGAGAGCGATTTCACCCTGACGCTCAACGTTGGTGCGTCGGCTGGCGTGTTGCCCTTTTCGCCTGTCGTCACCGCCGATGGCCTCGTTGGCATGGTGCAGAGCGTCGATGCGATGACCAGTTTCGCGATCACCTGGGCGCACCCCGACTTTGCGGTGAGTGCGATGAGCACCGACGAGGTTGCGTTCGGCATCGTCAAGCCGCACCTCGGCGACGGTGCGGAGCGTTGGCTGCTCGAGCTGCGCAGTGTGCCGTTTCGCGCCAAGCTTGATACCGGCACGCTGATTGTGAGTTCAGGACTGGGGGCCACATACCCGCGCAGCATTCCGATCGGCACTGTGCTTGGCGAGATCGCAACACCGGAGAAGTGGGCGCGCACGTATCTCCTCAAGCCGTCGGTGCTGCCCGCGGCGATCGGCCCCGTGCTGGTGCTGCTGCCGTCGCGCGCGGCGCGCGGCGTGAACGGCGTGTGGGTGAGCGTGACGTCATCAGACAGCGCCGCGCGTGCGATCGCCGCGGCGGGTGACTCACTCGCGCGGAAAGCCGCGCTCGATGAATTGTCGGCGCGTCGCGCGGCGCTGGATTCGGCCTCGGCGGACAGTGCGGGCACGGATAGCGCGCTCGTGCGTACACCGCTCAGCCGCGCCGACAGTCTGCGTGCTGACAGCGTGCGTCGTGCGCGAGCGGTCCGTGCCGATACGACCCGGCGCCCGCCGACCACGCCGCCGAGTGTTCCGCCTCGCACCGGGCCACCGCCGCCGGATGACGCGAACGTGTACCGGACGTCGCCGTCATGAGAGGACCACCAACCACCTCCAGCGCGGCGTCTGCACTGCGCGCCTGGATCGGATTTGCGCTGCTGGTTGCCGCACACTTTGGCGTGCGCCCGCTGTTGGGTGGACGCGCGAGTGTGGACTTCCTCGTGATCGCGATCCTCTTTGCGGCCGTGCGCATCCGTCCCGGGCTGGCAGCGCTGCTGGGTTGCGCGGCCGGACTGGCGCTCGACGCGATGGCACCGGGCACCTTTGGCGCGGCCATGCTGGTCATGACCGCGATCGCCTTCGGCGCGTCGTGGACAAAGGCGGTTTTCTTCGCCGATCACGTCGCGCTGACGGGACTGTTTGTCTTTCTCGGCAAATGGATCTTCGACATCGGTTACGTGTCGATTGGAGGTGGGCTTCGTGGTGTCGATCTGGTGGTACAGCTGCTCCTCTGGTCGCCGCTGTCCGCGGCGCTGACCGCCGTGGTGGCGATCATTCTGCTGACCGCGTTCCGACCGCTGTATCGT
Organism: uncultured Gemmatimonas sp.; assembly: GCA_964456595.1. Lineage (GTDB taxonomy): Bacteria > Gemmatimonadota > Gemmatimonadetes > Gemmatimonadales > Gemmatimonadaceae > Gemmatimonas. The sequence goes on from CAYWCJ010000229.1 coordinate 6,372, forward strand.
CCGCAGGTTGCGTGAGTTCACGACGGAGACGTTGCGATGTGCGATCGGTGACAGTCGATGAGCCAACGATGAGCGAGCAGTGAGCTACCATCCGAACGAACTGCTGCGACGGGCGCGATTGGCGCGTGCGCTGCTCATGCTGTCGTTCACGGTGCTCGGCGGCGCGTTCTTCCGCACGCAGGTGCTGCAGAATGCGCAGTATACGCTGCAGTCGGAGAACAACCGATTGCGCGAAGTGCCGCTGCCAGGGGCGCGGGCGATCATCTACGATCGCAAGGGTGAGATCATTGCGGAGAATCTGCCGGGGTATTCGGTATCGATTCTCAGTCCGACAGAAGATTCATTGCGCAGTGCGTTGACCACGCTCGGCAAGGTCATTCCCATCGATCAGGCGCAACAGGAGTTGGCGGTGCGTCGGTTCCGTCGCGCGCCGCAACGACCAGCGGTGATCTTCAACGACGCCTCCTTCCAGGTCGTGTCGGTCCTCGAGGAGCGACGCGTCGAGTTTCCCGGGCTGATCATTCAGAGCTCGCCCAAGCGGTACTATCCGGACGGCGCGGCAATGGCTGCGCTGGTGGGCTACACGGGAGAGATCTCCGAGGCGCAACTCGCGCTGCCCAGGTACGACGGCTACAAGGCCGGGCAACAGATCGGGCGACAGGGACTGGAGCAGCAGTACGAGGCGTTGCTGCGTGGTAAGGAAGGGAGACGGTTCGTCGAAGTGGACGCGAGGAATCGCGTCGTGCGCGACAACGGTGTGCGACCGGAGGAGCAGCCCGAGGCGCCGCCGCCCCTGCGCACGAATCTCGATCTCGATCTGCAGCGTTTCATTCATGAATACTTCGGGGACTCGCTGCGCGGTGGCGTCGTGGCGATGGATCCGCAGACGGGTGGCGTACTGGCCATGTACAGCGCGCCGACGTACGACATCAATCGGTTCATCGGTGGTGTGCCGGTCAAGTACTATCAAAGCTTGCTCGACGACCCCCACACGCCGCTGTTCAATCGCGCGCTCAAGGGCACGTATGCACCGGCGTCCACCTGGAAGCTCGCCACCGCCATCATCGGCTTGCAGCGCGGCCTCGTCACGATGGACACGCACATGCCGCAGGCGTGCACGGGCAGCTACTACTACGGTCGCGTCTTCAAGTGTTGGGACAAGAATGGGCACGGGGACATCTCGCTCGCGCAGGCCATCGCGAAGTCGTGCGACGTCTACTTCTATCAGCTCGGACTCAAGATCGGCCTTCGCAATCTGATTGCCGGCGGCGTGTCGCTCGGTTTTCGCGACAGCAAACGTTACACCGATCGCCTCAAGTCGGCGGCGA
>CAYWCJ010000230.1:0-7693 GCA_964456595.1 uncultured Gemmatimonas sp.
CGCGCGCGTCGAAGCTGTTCATCGCGCGCGATCGCTTTGGCATCAAGCCGCTGTACTATCGCTTTGATGGGCAGACACTGCTGTTCGGTTCGGAGATCAAGTCGTTGCTCCAACATCCGTCGGTCACCGTACGCGTCGATCCATCGGCACTGAATGAGTACTTCACGTTTCAAAACGTCTTCACTGACCGCACGCTCTTCGACGGCATCAAGATGCTGCCGCGTGCGACGATGCTCACGCTCACACTCGGCGATCCTGAATCGTTGCAGACCAGGCGCTGGTGGGATTACACGTTCAAGGACGAGCAGGGCGTCCCTGAAGCCGAGTATCTCGAAGAGCTGGATCGTCTGTTCAAGCAGGCGGTGGAGCGTCAGGTGCAGGCGGATGTCGAAGTCGGCACCTATCTCAGCGGTGGGATCGACTCCGGTGCAGTGACGTGTCTGACAGCACGCAGGTTCCGCAATGTGAAAAGCTTCACCGCCGGGTTTGACCTCTCGTCTGCGTCGGGGCTTGAGTTGGCATTTGATGAGCGCGCGAAAGCGGAGCAACTCTCGAATGCATACAAGACCGAGCACTATCAGGTGGTGTTGAAGGCGGGTGACATGGAGCGTGTGCTGCCCAAGCTTGTCTGGCACCTGGAAGATCTGCGCGTCGGTCAGAGCTATCCCAACTACTACGTATCGCGGCTCGCGTCGCGCTTTGTGAAAGTCGTGTTGGCCGGAACTGGCGGCGACGAAATCTTTGCCGGCTATCCGTGGCGCTACTATCGCGCGCTCAAGAACGACGATGCCGCGCAGTACATCGACAAGTACTTCGCGTACTGGCAGCGCCTCGTGCCAGATAGCCACCGCGGGTCGTTCTTCCAGCGCTCCATGAATGCGTCGATGCCGACCAACGGGCCTGAAGAGGCGTTTCGCAATGTGTTGCGTCGCCGATCGTTTCTGGCGATGCGCCCGGACGACTACATCAACACGTCGCTCTATTTCGAGCTATCGACCTTCCTGCACGGACTGCTTGTTGTCGAAGACAAGCTGTCCATGGCGCATGGACTCGAGACGCGCGTGCCGTTCCTCGACAACGATCTGGTCGACTTCGCGCTCCGCGTGCCGATCAAGTACAAGCTCAAGCACGTCGACAACATAGTCCGCATGGATGAGAACACGCCTGGCGCGAAGAAGCAGCAGTACTTTGCCGAAACAGGCGACGGCAAGCTGCTGCTTCGGAAGGCGCTCGCCAAGTACGTGCCCGCCGGTTACGCAAACGGCCGCAAACAGGGCTTTTCGGCGCCCGATGGAAGTTGGTTCAAGGGTGAGAGCATCGATTACATCCGGCGTCTGCTGTCGCGCAAGGACGCGCGCCTGTATGAATTCATCGATCCCAGAACCGTGCATACGCTGATCGACGAGCATGTGGAAGGACGCGTGAATCATCGTCTGCTGATCTGGTCGCTGCTCAACTTCGAATGGTGGCTGCGCCAGTTCCGCGACGGCAACGTCGCACAGATGGCGGCGTGACCAGCGCGCTGTTCCCCGAACTCAGCGAAGCGCTGAGCGCTACGACGTTGGCGGAGACGTACCACTTCGCCGACTTCACGCGCACCAACTATCGCAAGCTGCTGCGACTGGCGAAACAGAGCTACGTCTTCCGACAATACGTCGACGCGGACGATGGGCAGTACGCCGTTCTCTGGCGGCATGACGTTGACTACTCCGTGCACGCTGCGCGCGCGCTCGCGCAGATCGAACAGGACGAGGGCATTCGTGCCACCTACTTCTTCCGCCTGCACAGCGAGTTGTACAACCTGCTCGAACAGCCGGTGACCCAGTTGGCCCGCGAAATTGTGCGCCTCGGCCACGATATCGGGCTGCATCTCGACACCACGTGCTACAGCATCTCCTCCGCTGACGCACTGCACGACATTGTCGCGTGGGAATCGTCGCTGCTGGAGCGCGTGCTCGAGCGACCGGTGTCTGTGTTTTCGTTTCACCAGCCGACGCCGTTCCTGCTGGGCTGCCAGGCTGAGACATACGGCGGTCGCATCAATACCTATGCGGCACGATTCCAGCATGACGTCGGATACGTCTCCGATTCGAATGGCTACTGGCGCCATCGTCGGCTGGAAAGCGTGCTCCGGGACGCGACGGATCGGACGCTTCAGGTGTTGACGCATCCGGTGTGGTGGACGGACGAGGCGATGTCGCCGGCGGCGCGCATCGAGCGGTGCATCCGCGGGCGCGCAGAATCGATGCGTCGCTACTACCGCGAGGACATGCAACAAGCGGGGAGAACCAATGTCGGAGCGTGACACCGTTCAGAGCTCGCTCGTCGCGCAGGGCGCGCGACGACTGGCTGTACCCGTCGGCGCGCGTGTCATCGCGGACGACCCGTCGCTCGATATCCTCGCGCTCGCCGGTGACGCGCACTGCGCGGTCGACGGCGCGATGCCGATCAGCGTCGCGACTTCGTCAGACATCAGCTTCTGCACACGTGCCGGTGCAGCAGGCGCCGCGCTCATCGACTCGAGCCACGCGGGCATAGTGGTGTGCATGGCTGATGCCGCGGCACTCGTTGAGCATTCGACCGCGGCACTGCTGATCACGCCGTCGCCGCGACTCACGTTCGCGCGCATCGTGACGAACTTCTTTGCGCCGGCTCCGCGTCGCGGACGTCATCCAACCGCCTGGGTCCACTCCAATGCGATCGTCGCCGATGACGTCTACCTCGGCGCGTACGTCGTGATCGAAGATGATTGCCAGGTGGGCCCTGGCTGCGTGCTGCACGCGCACGTGTGTCTGTATCCCGGCACGCGCCTTGGCGCGCGCGTGACGCTGCATGCGGGGGTGATCATCGGCGCAGACGGGTTCGGACACGAGCGCAACGCGAGTGGTGCGCTCGAGAAGTTTCCACAGATCGGCGGTGTACGAATCGGCAACGATGTGGAGATCGGTGCGAACAGTTGTGTATCGCGCGGAACACTTACCGATACGATTGTCGAGTCGGGGGTGCGCATGGACAACCTGGTTCACATCGCGCACAACGTGGTGGTCGGAGCCGATGTCGTGCTGACTGCGAACGCAATGGTTGCAGGGAGCGCGCGGATCGGTGCGCGCGCCTGGATCGCGCCGAGTGTCTCGATCATGGATGGTGGGGTGATCATCGGCGAAGATGCAATCGTCGGCATGGGTGCAGTTGTGCTCAGGAGTGTCGCGGACAACGCCATCGTCGTTGGCAATCCTGCGCGTGCGCTCGAACGCAAGACGCCCGTGCGCGGTGCCGCGTGAGCACGATGATTGCTTCGACGGCGCCCACGAACACGGCGCGCAGCTTCGACGACAAATGGACGCAGAATCCTCGTCTCGTGTTTGATGAGACGCTGCGTGAAGGGTCGGAGGTCCAGCAATGGATCCTCAATCGCAACGGCTTTGCATCCCCTGCCGCAATGCGCGCGTATCTCGTCGATCGTGGGCGCATTCTTGACGCCGGGTGTGGCAACGGCCGTGTGACCGCGCTGTTGCAGCGTCTTGCGCCGGCTACGTCGCAGATCATGGGGATCGATCTCGTCGCCGCGGATGTCGCGCGGGCGAACCTCGCGGAACTGCCGAACGTCGATGTCGCGCCCGCGAACCTGCGTGACGACCTTGCGCACCTGGGCGAGTTCGACTTCGTGTACTGTCAGGAAGTGCTGCATCACACGGGCGACGCGCGCGGTGCGTTTCTGAATCTGTCGCGGCGCGTGGCACCGGGCGGCGAGATCGCGATCTACGTGTATCGCAAGAAGGCTCCGATCCGCGAGTTCACCGACGATTACGTGCGCGATCGCATTGCCGCGATGCCGTATGCGCAGGCACGCGCGGTCAGCGCTGAAATCACCGAACTTGGTCGCGCACTCTCCGAGGCGCGCGTGAACGGACTGCCGGTGCTGGTAAGCGTTCCATCAGTCGCCATGCTTGGTATCGAAGCCGGTGAGTACGACCTGCAACGGTTCGTCTACCACTTTTTCATGAAGTGCTTCTGGAACGCGGATCTCTCGCACGACGAGAATGTCGCGATCAACTACGACTGGTATCACCCGCAGGACGCGACGCGTCACGACCTTGCCGAAGTGCTGGCATGGTTTGAGGAAGCGCAACTTGGCGTCGTGCACACTACAGTCGACCCGTACGGTCTCACCGTGCGTGGCCGACGCGCCGCATAACGACGGAGTTCGCATGCATCAGATTCCCATCACCAAAGCGATCTTCGACGAAGACGATCTCGCACTCATCCTCGAGCCGCTCAGGAGCGGCTGGGTCGTGCAGGGGCGCTATGTACGCGAGTTCGAAGAGCTGTTCTGCCACTACACCGGTGTCGCCAGTTCAGCGGCGACCACGAGCTGCACCACGGCCTTGCACATCGGCGCGGCAGCGCTCGGCCTCAAGCCGGGCGACGAAGTACTGGTGCCGGCGTTCACCTGGATCTCGACGGCCAACATCGTCGAGCATCTCGGCGCGAAACCCGTCTTTGTCGACGTCGATCTCGAAACGTTCAACATCGACGTCGAAGCCGCTGCGCGCGCGATCACACCGCGCACGGTCGGCATGATTCCGGTTCACCTCTTCGGACTGTCGGCCGACATGGATCCGCTGCTCGCGCTGGCCACGCAGCACGGTCTGTGGGTGATGGAAGACGCCGCCTGCGGCTTTGACACCTGGTACAAGGGCAAGCACGTCGGAACGCTCGGTACACTCGGCGCATTCTCATTCCATCCGCGCAAGGCGATCACGACTGGCGAAGGGGGCATGATCACCACCAACGACAGTGCGCTTGCGTCGCTGTGCCGCACGTTGCGTGACCATGGCGCGAGTCGCTCCGACCTCGAGCGTCACCAGCAGCAGTATTCGTTTCTGCTGGCCGAATACAAACACCTCGGCTTCAACTATCGCATGACGGATCTGCAAGGCGCCCTCGGCGTCACGCAGATGCGCAAAGCTGATCGCATTCAGAACGGGCGCAAGGCTGCCGCGACATGCTATGACGCGCTGTTGCCGGGCATCGACTGGCTGCGACCGCCCTTTCGTCATGCCGACTATGGACACGGTCAGCAATCGTACGTGTGCCTGTTTCAACCTGAGACACCGACGCTCGCCAACATCGACGTGCTCTTTGCACAACGCAATCACATCATGCACGCGCTCGAGCAGCAGGGGATAGTAACGCGTCAGGGTACACACGCTCCGCCGCATCTGCACTATTACCGCGAGAAGTACGGCTATCGTCGCGAAGACTTTCCGAATGCGTTCATTGCCGAGCACGCGTCGATCACGCTGCCGATGTATGCCGGCATGACCGGCGACGAGTGTGAGATCGTGGTGGCCGGGTTGCAGGACGCGTTTGAGTCCATGCCTACGATGTGTGACACGGTTCATCCAGTCCATCCGGCATTCTGATGCTTGCTGTTCGCACCCTTGCCCATTCAGCGCCGTGGATCGGCGCGCGTGAACTGGACGCTGCGGCGTGGGCTCTGAGCAATGGGCACGTCGCGCACGGCTCGCAGGCGCGTGCGTTCGAGCGCGAGCTTTCGACTGCCCTCGACGCGCCGTACGTGCGCGTTGCGGGCAGCGGAACGGAGGCGCTCGTGCTCGCGCTCCTCGCAGTTGGCGTTGAATCCGGCGACGAAGTCGTTTGCCCGACGTATGTGTGCGCATCGGTGACGCATGCGATTCGTCGTTGTGGCGCCGTCCCCGTGCTCGCTGACAACGGACGCACCTGGCATATCACCGCCGAGAGTGTGCAGGCCGTGTGCACGATCCGCACGCGTGCCGTTGTTGCAGTGCACATCTTTGGTATGCGCTGCGACGTCGAGTCCATCGCGGCGCTTGGCTTGCCTGTCGTTGAAGACGCCTGCCAGGCGTTTGGATTGGCACGCAAGGGCTCTCCTGCGGCGTGTGCCGTGTATTCGTTCCACGCGACGAAGTGTTTGACTGCCGGCGAAGGCGGGGCGATCGCCACGAGTAGTTCTGCGCTCGCTGGTCGCATCGAGAACCTGAGCGCACGCGCTGCTGCGTCGATGCGTTTTTCTGATCTGCAGGCCAGCGTCGCCCGCGTTCAGCTGTCACGATATGATGAGATGCGCGCGCGTCGCGCCGACATTGCCGCTGCATACCTCGACGCGCTGCCGCCAGCGTTGACCGCGCCGTGGCGCGAGGCAGCGAGCAACGGCGCGGTGTGGTTTCGCGCGCCGCTGTGGATGCCGAGAGCTGTCCAGCATCTCGCAGTACGTCTACTGTTTGACGGAGATGGAGTCGCTGTCCGACAGGGCGTTGACGCGCTGTTGCACCGCGAGCATGGTCGCGACGACGCACAGTTCCCGATGGCGACGCGTGCCTTCGACCATACCCTGTCGATTCCGTTGTGGCCCGCGATGCTGGACGACGACGTGGCTCGAGTGATCGATGCCGTGAGGTTGTATGTGGGCGCGTGAGAAGCAGCGCATTCTTGATCGCTACGCAGCGCGCATCGCGAAGCACGGCGCAGCGTTCGAAGCGTTGAACTCCGGCACCCCCGAACGGCGCGCGATTCGCTTTGGCGTTCTCGCGGATGTCGGGATCGCGAGCGGGGACAGCGTGCTGGATTTTGGCTGCGGGCTTGGCGATCTGTGGCCGTTTCTGCAGGGGCGTGTACCTGACGTCAACTACACCGGCTTCGACATCAATCAGACACTGATCGATGCTGCGCGCGAACGTCACCCGGATGTGGAGTTCAGGGTGCACGATCTTCTTGAGGACGATGGGCCGTCGTTCGACTGGGTTGTGTCCACATCGTGCTTCAATCTCAGGCTCGCGGACGGAGACAACTATCTGCTCGCCGAGCATGTGCTTCGTGCCGCCTTCCGTCATGCACGTCGTGGTGTAGCCGTGGACTTTCTGACGTCGTATGTCGACTTTCCGAGTGCTGAAGGCTTTCACTACGAACCGGAGCGGATCTTTCAGATCGCCAAGCGTCTCACCCGCCGCGTTGCGGTACGTCACGACTATCCACTGTTCGAGTTTGCCGTCTACCTCTATCCGGACTTTGCGGGATGGAACGCAGATCAGTCGCGCTGACGTTTGATGTCGACCTTGTCGACTGGGTGTCCGGACAGAACGTCGACGAGTTGAGCGACGTGATGCCGGCGCTGTTGCGCGTGCTTGCTGAGATTGGCGATGTGCATGCGACGTTCTTCGTTCGACTGGACGATGGAATCGCCCGTCGCTTTGGTCGCGCCGATCATGCGTTTGTGCAGGCGGTGGGTCTTTGGGATCGCGTACGCGGCGCGGGGCATGAGGTGGCGTGGCACCATCATGCGGCCACGAACTGCGCGACTCCAGCGAATGGGCTCAATGGGGAGCCTGAGCGCCCGGAGCAGGACGCCGAGCGGTTGTTGGATGGTGTGACTCGTCATTCGCTTGCCGCGCGGGCGTTGGGATGCACCAGCACGCGGATGGGTTGGGGACAACATACGCAGGAGACGCTGGCACAGCTTGCACTTGATGGCTGGCGCGCCGATTCATCGGCGATGCCGAGGCCGGTGTATGCATGGGACCCGCCATTGCGTGATTGGTCGCGTGCGCCGAGTGTGCCGTACTTGATCGACGAACTCGCACTCGGGCACAGTCGCGCGCGCGCGCTCTGGGAGGTTCCGATCACGATGGTGCCGATGGCGACTGCGACTGAC
>CAYWCJ010000231.1:0-7667 GCA_964456595.1 uncultured Gemmatimonas sp.
GTACTGTGCAGTGCGGGGAACATGCCGAACACGATCCCGGTCGCGACCGCCAGCAAGGCAGCGAACAGCACGACCGATCAATGCAACTCGAAGTGCAATGTAGACGACGCTTCGTTGGGCAGCATCGAACTGATGGCATCGAGTGTCCACCGTGCGACGAGCAAGCTGGCGGCGCCACCCGCGAGTGCGAGAATCACCGACTCGGTCAACAGCTGCGTGAGCAACTGGCGGCGCGTTGCGCCGAGCGCGAGTCGCACACCCATCTCCATCGCGCGATTGGCACCGCGGGCCAGCAACAGGTTCGCGATGTTGGCGCAGGCGATGAGCAGCACGACTCCGTTCACGGCAAAGAGCATCAGCAGGGGCGTCCGGGCCTCACGCGGCACTGAACTCTGTCCTTGCTTGCCCGGTTCGATCTGAATGGTCTTGGCGCGAAAGCGCGTCAGCGTTTGATCGCTCATCCCCTCCTGCAACGATGCTTCGACATCCGTCAGGATCGGTCGATACAGCCCCTGCATCGAGGTACGCGCCTGTTCGATGCCCACACCGGACTTGAGTCGGGCGAACACATAGACCCAATAGTCGCGCCGCCTCTCGAAGCCTCGAAACGTGCGCGAGATGGTGCCGCGCATGGAGATCGGGATGTACAGCATCGGACGCGCGCCAAGCGTCGTCCCTTCGAAGCCCTTCGCCGTCACGCCAACAATGTTGAAGGTGTTGCCATTGACCAGAATCGAGGAGCCGACGACGCGTGGGTCGCCACCCAAACGCTCCTGCCAGAAATTGAACGAGAGCACGGCAACGAAGTTCTGGCCGATCACCGCGTCATCGTTTGGCGTGAGCAGGCGACCCGTCGCGGGTTGCACCTGCAACGTGCTGAAATACGACCCGGAGACAGCCAACCCCTCACCCGTGAGCGGTTCGTTGCGGACCGAGAGATTCGCGCCGAAGTTGCGATGCGCCGCGAGTCCGGTGAACACGGTCTGCGCGGGTTCGAGGTCGCGGTACATCGCGGTGACCAACGGGGTCTTGAGCAGCATGCGAACAGCGAGCTTCACGTGACGCATGGGTCTGTGCGCAGGAATGTGTTGACGGAGCGCTCCGCACGGACGAATACGCGACGTATTGGACAGTCTCGACCGCAGAAAGGTTTGATCCCATTTTCCGAACCGCAGATCCATGTACTGGACGGACAGGCGGCGGTCTCCGGGGACTACTGACGCCCTTCGCGCTTAGTTTCAGGAATGCCCTCCCATTCGGACATCGCCGAGCCGCTGCCCAGCGCCCCCGTGCGCTGGGGGATCCTCGGCACCGCCAACATCGCCCGGACGCGCATGATCCCTGCGCTGCAGTCGAGCGATCGATCACAGGTGCTGGGGCTCGCGTCGCGCGACCTTGGCTCCGCGCGACGCGCCGCGCAGGAATTGAATATTCCTCGCGCATACGGTTCCTACGAGGAGCTGCTGGCCGATCCCGACGTGGACGCGATCTACAATCCGCTGCCCAATCATCTACACGTGCCATGGACGGCGCGCGCCGCACGTGCCGGCAAGCATGTGCTGTGTGAAAAGCCGATCGCGCTGTCGGCCGATGAAGCCCGCACACTGCTGGCTGTTCGTGACGAGACCGGCGTCCAGATATGCGAGGCATTCATGGTGCGCTCGCATCCACGATGGCACGCCGCGAAGGCATTGGTGACCGCGGGACGCATCGGCGAGCTGCGCATGATCTCCGGGCACTTCAGTTACGCCAAGAAGAACGAGACGAACATTCGCAGCAAGGTGGAATGGGGCGGTGGCGCGCTGCTTGACATTGGCTGCTATCCAACGATGCTGTCGCGCTGGTTGTATGACGCCGAGCCGACTGACGTGATGGCGACCATCGATCGCGATCCCGCTACGCGTGTCGATCGTTTTGTCTCGGCGATACTTCGCTTTCGATCGGGCACGGCGACGTTCACCTGCTCGGGGCAGTTGGCGCTGCACCAATTCATGAAGCTGATGGGCACCACCGGGCGCATCGAGGTGGACGCGCCATTCAATCCGCCGGACGCGCTGCCGTCCGCGCTGGTGATTGACGATGGACGCGATCTTGTCGGCGGCGGGAGTGAGCATGTGGCGTTCCCCATGGTCAACCAGTTCGCCGCGCAGGCAGACGCGTTCATGGACGCCATTCGCGGGCTTCGTCCCGTGCCGGTCACGCTGGAAGATTCGATCGGCAACATGGCGGTCCTCGACGCGCTCTTCCGTTCGGCGGAGTCCGGGCGATGGGAGTCACCGCAGGGGCGCGGAGTTTGGTGACATAAACGCCTATCAGGTTTCCCCCGATGTACAGGGGCGCTCGCGGCGGACACTATTCGGGGACGAGTCATCAGCGCCTTCATCGCGCGTCTTTCCCGGAGTGATCATGCCCTCAGTCGCCCGCTCGACGAGTGCCGACGCGACCACGTTCGCGCCCACTACCTTACCCGCTGGACCGATCCTCATCGCGTCCGATATGTCCACCGACTCCGATGCGGCGTTTCCGCTCGCGCAAGTGCTGGCGGCGCGCTCGGGCGCACCGGTGCAAGTGCTTAGCGTACTGCAGCCGTATGCCATGCCGATGTTCGGGATGGACGCCATCGCGGTACCACTCGAGGCCGATCTCGAGATGCGCGACGCGCGCGAGGCCGCACTCCGTGCGCAGCGGTCACGAATGGTTCCGGCGGGCGACCCGTGGCTGGTGAGCGTAGAGACGGGCGAACCCGCGGTCACGATTGCCGACAAAGCGCGGGCGCTGAACGCGCGCGTTATTGTGGTCGGCCGAGGACGACATTCCGCGCTCGAACGTGTGCTTGGTGGGGAGTCGGTGCTGCGGTTGCTCGAGGTCGGCGATACACCGGTGCTCGCCGTGGAAACCGGCCTCACGCATCTGCCCCGACGCGTGGTCATTGGCACCGACTTCAGTGCATTCAGCGCGTACGCGACGCAGGTGGCGCTGTCGCTGATCGCGCCGGACGCCCATGTCACACTGGTGAATGTCGCGCCGCCGTTTGAGCAAGCCGATCCCGCGCTGCGACATCGCGCGACCGACGCCCAAGAGCAGGCGCAGGTGGGATTTGCACAGCTGCGTGAGATTCTGGCGCGTGATGAACTGCAGGTGGACGAGGTGCTGCTCACCGGGAACCCGTCGGATGTGGTGCTCGAGTTCGCGCACGCGGCACACGCCGATCTCGTGGTGGTCGCCACGCATGGCTACGGATTTGTGCGACGACTCATACTTGGCAGCGTCGCCGCCGCGCTGGTGCGCGCTGCGCACTGTTCGGTCTTGTGCGTTCCCGGATCTGCACAGACCATCGCCGCCTCGCGCGCGCATGGCGGATCGGCTGAGACACGCACGATTCCCATGCACACCATGGGCGAGGCACTCCAGCTGTTTACGGTCCACAATGTCGGTCGAATGTGCTCGGTCGAGGTGGATCAGCTGGACCTTGGCGCTCAGGTGATCGCGCACGATTTGCCGTTCATCGCCGCGACCAGCGAGCCGCCGCTGCCTTCCGTGTCATTGATGCTTGGCGCGTCATCGCTCGAGGGCGCGCACTTCACGCATCGGGTGGATGGCGTGACGTCCATGGACCTGCGCGTGGACGGCCAAGGGCGTGATGCGGTGCTGCGCCTGGTCTACCCGACCGGACAGACATTGCTGACCCTGCAGTAGCGAGGGAATTGTACGTGGCTGGGCCGAGCCGAGCCCAGCCATTTGCGCATTCCAGATCGCATCACCCGTGCGAACCTGTGGATCGTTGAAAACACGGCCCACCGGTGCAGGGTCCGCTCGATCTTTCGTTCAGCGCGACCTTCAGCAGTCATGTCGTGCCCGAGCCCGGCTCGATGACCCGTCGAGTACGAAGTCGCAGCGGACGATTCCGGCGCGCAGGTACAAACAGCCGCCGTCAGGTGCCGCCGTCGACAGGAATCATCAGGTCCTGCAGAAAGAACGCGGCAAGCTCTGCACGACTGCGCAGTCCGGCCTTTCGATAGACTTCCACCGCCTGCTGTCGGACTGTACGCTCGGATCGATTGAGCTGCGCAGCGACTTGCTTGTGGCCGGCGCCCTTGAGCAGAAGTAGTCCGACTTCGCGCTCCGCGCGCGTCAGCTGCCAGCCGGTGAACTGTTGGTCTATCGCTTGCGCGAAGCCGCTGATCGCGTGTTCCGCACTGCTCCGCCAATGGTCACGCTCCGCCTGACGCTGCGCCAACGCACGGCTCGCTTCGGCCAGTGTGACTCTCGCGTCGCCCAACTGCTCCGCCGCACGACGCCATCCGCGAAAGAGCAGCCCGGCGAACGCCAGGCTGACGCACACCATACCCAGCTCGAAGGCCACGTGCCACGACCAGATCGAGGTCGGTTGGTCGAGCACCAAGTCCGCGATGCCTCCGACCACCACGAGCACCAGAAACCCCGCGAGCACCAGCGGAAGCGGACCAGCCAGTGCGGAAATTCCGTCCGCTGGGGCGTCGAACTCGCTATCTCGCTGTTGTGGCATGGCTTGCGACTCTGCGTGCGTGGTCCGTCCGACACTTGTCGGATAGCAATCAAGTCGCTTGTCGGATGCAACGGAGGCGGGAATGACCGCAGGTTGACCTCACGACCGCATTCCACCGTCGCTCGTGCGCGGGGCTGCACTGATGCGGTGAAATCAAATCTCACTTCGGGAGCTCAGATGTCCTTCCTGCCCAATCCTCTCCATCCTGCGCTTGTTCATCTCCCGATCGCGATGGCGGTGCTTGTGCCGCTGTCTATCCTCGTCGCGCTTTGGGCCATCAGGCGCGGCGCTACCTCCCGAGCGGTCTGGTCGGTTCCCGTGGCCATGCTTGGCCTGCTGCTGCTGAGTGGGTGGGGTGCCCTGCAGACCGGCGAAGGCGATGAGGACCGCGTGGAGCAAGTCGTCGGAGACGCAGCGATTCATACGCACGAAGAATCCGCCGAACGCTTTTTGGTCGCCACCGGTTTTGTGCTGGTGCTGGCGACTGCAGGCTTTGTGCGCGGACGCACCGGTTCGCTCGCCCGCTCCACCACTGCGGCTGCCTCCTTCCTCATCCTGGTGGCTGGCTATCAGGTCGGACACACAGGTGGCGCACTCGTGTACCGCGACGGCGCGCCGATCGCATTCGCCACGCCCGACGGCGCAGCGGGTGGCTCGACGATAGTGCGACGCGACGGGATCACGCGCCAAGACGTTGACGACGATCGCGCGCGTTAGCGTCCTGTCGCAGAAATGCGTTTCGTATCCATTCGACCGCCGTCATCGCGGAACATGCCATTGCCCCTTCCGGATCTGGCGATGCGGTCGGGTTGTTCTCGATCCCCACTTGGGCGCGGTCGCGGCGCCGAGCACCGAGTCGTCGTGCCGTGTATCGCTTGGTAGTGATCAACGCACACGTTCAGCGGCGCAGCGGCCCATCTGGAGCGGCATTCGCCGAGGAGCGCGGGGCAGCTGCGTCAGCTGCGTCAGCTGCGTCAGCTGCGTCAGCTGCAAAGGCTCGTTCGGCCGCGGCGAGCTGCTGGAGCAACTCGAGTGCACCTTCGTAGCCGTACATGCTCATGTAAGCCGTGAGGCGAGTCATCCGGTGCTCCTTTGCCCGCGCCGGGCGCGGACTACACAGACTCACCGCCCAGTACTTCAGGTACGGCCGAAGATCGCTCAGCTCCACGAGGCCAGTATTGGCGTAGGCGTGAAAGCGCTCAAGCCCATCGAGCGCTCGATCAAAGGCGGCCCTGATATCTGCTTCCAGCGGGGAAAACCCGTCGGGCCGATCGCTGTGGAGCATCAGCGCATCGGCGACAATTTCGTTCGTCAGAAGCACATAGCGATCGCTCTCCTGCTCCCGACCCGGGTGCAAGGCAACGCGCCGAGATCCCCAGTCAATCATCAGGAACACAGCCTGGACGACTGGGTCGCCGAAGAGGCCCTTCATTTCCTGGGCGACCCACTCCGCCCGCTTCCAATGCTGAGCGCGCCGGTATTGCGCCAGCCCGATGATGAAGGCAAGCGCGGCCCCGACGAGCGCAATCGCCTTCAGGAGATCGTCTGGCTTCCACGCGCTCAGTGGCGGCATTTGTTTGTCCCAGGTTGTCAGCCGAACACCCTGGCCAAGCGGCGAACGGATCAAGTAAGAGGGCGCGGCGGAGCCGGCGCAATTCCCAAGATCATTCGTCAGCCAGAGAGCCGGTGTCAGCCTATTGCGCACGTGCTGCGCGTAGCCGCGGTAGCCCGACAGCGGATCTCGGACGAAACCCTCATCACGCGTGAGCAGGAAGACATCAGCAGCGGGGCGGCGCGAGCGACGCGCCTTCAGTGCGGAGTTCAGGGCCGAAGCCGTGCGCGTGATGGGCGAGCGCCGCGCGTCGGAGGTCCCCCTGTCGCAGATCGAACGCGAGCTGTACACGCACCGGTTCGCGACGGTGGAGCCGGTGTTTGGCAATCTGCGCGCCAACAAGGGGCTTGATCGCATCACGCAGCGTGGCCGCGGGGCTGTCCTGCGCCGAGCAGCGCGCCGATCTGAATCAATACAACGCTGAGTATCGGACCGAACAGACCGCCGTCGGCACATTTCGTTGATTGTGCTATCGACTGACCAGGTACTCATGCCGGAATAGCCACGGCGCGTCGGCATTGAACTGCACTTCCTTCAAAATGCGTAGCTTGTTCGCGTCCACTGTGAGCGTTTCCCGGATACGCGCCTTCTTGTTGTCGTCTTCTCCATTCATCTCGACGATCAGCGTGAACGGTTTGCCCCCGCTGAATTGTTGCACGGCGAATGTTGACGGAGCGCGCTTTCCGTCGGCAGGGCCCCACAGCAGCGCACGCGCCTGATCATTCAGCGAAAAGGTGTCGCTGGAACGCACGGTCTTGCCGGGGCCATCATCATAGACGAAGTCGAGACGCACGTTCGCGGAGTCGGCAGCCGTCGTACCTTCGACCACGGTTGGCAGCGAAACAAAGCGCGTACTGTCTTGATAATCACGGTATCGCAGCGCTCCAGTCCACGTACCGCCGAGCGCCGCGTGCAGGGCCTTCGGCGAGGGGCTCGTTTGTGCACGTAAGCGAGTGGGCAGCGCCTCGGTCAGCAGCAGTATGGTGGCGACCGGAAGGAGAGAGCGTAGCATTGGGGATCGAGTCGGAGTGGGAGGACGGTCGCTATCCGAGGACAGTCGATATTTGAGGACGGTCGTGACTTGGATGGCGCGCGCGTCCCGATGGTTTGAATTTGCGGCGATCGCGGCATTCCGCGACTCTGTGGGGAATAGCGCAGCCCCGACTCCCGGCGAATACGCCCCGGAACGCGAAAGGATGGCAGTGTGATCAAGCGGCTCGCGTTCAACTGCAAGCGAATGAAACCAAGCGAGCGAAGCGAGCCATCCGACATCGCTTGCCAGTTGCAACGCGTTGTTAGACACCGACGTGCGTGACGGTTCCAGCTCGCAGGCCAGGCAGCACCTGCAACAGCGCCGGCACGAGCGGTCGAATGTCCTCGATACGATTCGTGTGCGCGCGAATGACAACCACCGCGACGCCAACGCGCGGAATGTGCTGCTGATACTCAAGCTTTCGATCGGGCGTCACGAAGACTGCGCACGGTCCGCCAGGGCTTCGCCCGCCAGCTCCAGCGCCGCAACCGCCTGCT
>CAYWCJ010000232.1:0-7658 GCA_964456595.1 uncultured Gemmatimonas sp.
TGGTAGAGCAGGTGACTGTTAATCACCCTGTCGTAGGTTCGAGTCCTACTCCGGGAGCTTGAGAGGTCAGTTGACTTGCAGTCGGTCGCCAGAACTGGCGGCCGATTTGCATTTGGTTGAGTTTCGCCTGCTCGACCGCGCTCCTGCGTCCGCAACCGCTCTGTCCCGCCATGAGTAACGCGAGCTCCGACAAGACGCTGGTGGCCATCCTCGCCGCGACGCCACACGATCAGCACGAGGCGGTGTGCGCGGCATGGGAAGCGTTGACGCCCGCTCGTCAACAATATCTGTCAGAATTTCCTGCTGCCTTTGTGGCACGCTGGCTTCGTGGTGAACTCGTTGGATGGGACGACGATGCGCCACTGAACGTCCTCCCCGAAGGCGGATTTGCCCGTCAGGTCACCTTCCAGACAACCGCGGGCGACGAGGTCAGGCTGTGGTGCCTGGTGCGGTCGCGCATCTCGACGGCGGGCGAACTGATTCATTGCCACGACGGCGTGCGCACGCCGGCCGGCACGGTCGTGGAGATCGAGTTGACCGACGACGGCTTTGCGCGTGCGGTGGAGCCAGCGGTCGCGGACTGACTGGTCGATAACGGCTGGCGAGGGCCATGTCCGAGGGCGATTGTAGAGGCCGAGACCGCGCGCTGCCCGACCCGATCTGGAGAACGACCTTGCCGACGCCGGAAGAACTGCTGGACCAGCTGCACATCGACCTCGCCTCGCACGACCACGACGACGAGGCCACCGGCATCGACCGTCGTCAATTCATGTTCTACACGCTCGTATCCGCGGCGGCGACGACGTTTGGCGCCAGTGCCGTGCAGGCGCAGCGTGCCCTCGCGGCTGGCGGTGTTTCGCGTCTCGGAACGTCCGCGTTCGGCGCCGATGGCGTGCGCTCGCTGCTGCAGCAGCTTCCGCCCGTTCCGCTTGGCAACGGCGAGGCACCCGCGTTGCAGTTCATGCCCTACCCTGGCGGCACGGGCGCCGTCATGGAAAAGCTCGCGCGTGAGCGTGGCAGCGCAGCGTTCGATCGCGCGGTGTTCACGGTGGAAAAGTTCACCGGCGCCGTGCCATCCAATGCCGATGACATCGCCTTCCTTCCGGCGCATCGACTCTCCGCGCTGATCAAGGAACGCAAGATCACGTCGATGCAACTCACTGACATCTATCTCACGCGTCTCAGGAAGCTCAATCCGACGCTGCTGTGTGCCGTCACGATCATGGAGGAGTCGGCGCGCAAGGAAGCCGCGCAGGCCGACGCGGAGATCAGGGCTGGCAGGTATCGTGGACCGCTGCACGGCCTGCCGTACGGCGTGAAGGATCTCTTCAACACGAAGGGCGTGCCCACCACGTGGGGCGCACTGGATTTTCACGATCGCATCATCGATGAGGACGCGGAAGTCGTGGTGCGGTTGCGCAACGCCGGCGCCATTCTCATTGCAAAGTTGGCGACCGGATTGTTTGCGCAGAACGATCAGTGGTTCCGCGGTCGCACGAACAATCCGTGGAATCTCACCCAGGGCTCGAGCGGTTCTTCCGCGGGACCGGGTTCCGCGACGGCGGCCGCGTGCGTGGCCTTCAGCATTGGTACGGAGACGCAGGGATCTATCGTGTCGCCGTCGATTCGTTGCGGTGTGAGCGCGCTGCGGCCGACCTTCGGTCGCGTGAGTCGCACGGGCGGCATGGTGCTGTCGTGGTCGCAGGATCGCGTTGGCCCCATGTGTCGAACGGTCGAAGATTGCGCGATGGTCTTCAACGCCATTCACGGTGTCGACGAAACCGATCCGTCGACGATCACCACGCCGTTCCAGTTTGATCGCAACGCCAAGCTCGCATCGTTGCGCATTGGCGTCGACCCGAACGCGCCCAAGGAACTCATCGACAAGCTGCGCGACCTCGGCATGTCACCCAAGGAGATCGGCGCACGTCCCACGGTGCCCGGCATGGCTGCTGGTGGCTTGAACGTGGAGTACGCGGCGGCTTTCGACTCTTATGTGCAACGCAAGGCAAAGGAGATTGGCCTCGATCTCTCCAACCTTCCCACTCGAGCGGCGGCGCCTGCAGGCGGTGCTGGCGGCGGCGGCGGCGGTGGCGCGGGTCCGTATCTGCCGGCCGGAATGACAGCGCTGCCGGGCGCGGGGAGTCCGATGGCACCGGCCGACTGGAATCCACGATTCATCCAGGGACGCACGGGACTCGGCTACGAGTTCATGCAGAACCAGCGTCGTCGCTACATGCTCGTCGCCAAGTGGGGCGAGTTCATGAAGGATCTCGACATGTTCGTCGGCAATCCGCAAAGCGACGTCGGACCGAACGCCCAAACCGGTCATCCGTGCGTGGTGGTGCCGTACAAGTTCGACGTGCCGCAAGCGCAGGGTGGTGGGCGCGGCGGTGCACCACCGGCAACGACCGCCGCAGCCGCACCCGCGCCGGCTGCGACCTCACCAACGCTCAATCCGCAGCCGATCTGCGCCGTCATCGTGGGTGCGCTGTACGCCGACGACAAGATCCTCTCCGTCGCGCACCAGGTCCAGAAGAACACGGACTTTCACACCAGGCGTCCGAACCTGAGCTGAGTCACGGGCTCGTACCACACGGTGACCGACGCAGATGCTGCGATTGGTCGGTCACCGTCGCGACAATGGAATTCAGCCGACCGCGTCCGTCGCTGCGCGCAGCGCGTGTACGCGAACGCGATCCCCGATACGAATGACACTCGGAGTGACACCCGGCGCGGCGTGCGTTGCGTTCATGCCAAATACCACGCCGTTGGCATCACGCCGATAACTCGCGAGTGTACGCAGCGGCTCGACGCCGCCCTCCGCCGTGATGGGATCGACCGTCGTCAACACACAGCGCAGGCAACGGGATCCCACGCCCACACGCACGTCGCCGATCGAGACATCCGACCACAGATCCTCTTCGTGGGCGGTGGTGTGGTCCAGCAACACATTCGGACGGAAACGCGCCACGGTGACCGCGTCACCTCCCTGCTCCACCAGTCGCGCGTTCAGCGCATCGATGCTCGCCGAGCCCAGCAACAACAGGGGCGCGCCGTCGCAGAACGCCACGGTCCGATTCTCGTACGCGAGCGGGCCAGCATATTTGCGTTGCAGTGGACGCGTGGACGACGCCGCCAGATACACCAGTCGGCAGAACGATCCCATCGCCTCGCTGCACCACTCGGCCGCTTGATCGCCGGCATCCTGCGCCGCGACATCGTCCTGAAAGATGCGAACCGTACGCACGGATGCAGAGTGCGGAACACGCACCGTGTAGCGAGACAACGACGCCGTCTCGAGTGTGAGCGCGCCATTGCGATCACTGTCGGCAAACGATGGCTTGATCAACACCAGCCGATGCTGCTCGCGCGCGGTGATGAACTGCCCGTTGCCATCCACCAGCATCCAGCGGCGATCACCGGTCGCGCCACGCGCGTCGAGCTCCAGTGCATTCACCGAAATCGCCGACGCCGACTTGAGCGGATGCACGAACAGCGCCGACACGCGCGCCGTTGTCACTGGAGTTGCTGCTGTATCATCCTCGAATACTTCGCTCATGGCATCACGACGACCGAACTGAAAATGAAACTACGAACGCGCGAGCATCCTCACGCCGCGATCGAGTCCGAGCCTGCGCCGCGACGCCGCCAATAAGCATACACCGGGAGGCCGGCCGCGATCAGCGCCGCACCCATCGCCGCGTTGCGCGGGTTCGACTGAATCGAGCCTGCCATCACATACAGCGCCGCGGCGAGAAAGAGCAATGTGCTCCACGGGTGCAGCGGCGTCCGCACTGATGGCCTCGTGCCGGTTCGCGCATCACGGGCCCGCAGCACGAACAACGACGCCGCCGTTGCGCCAAAGAAGATCCAGTCCGCGAACACGACGTAGTCCAGCAGCTGCCCGTACGTACCGGTGAGCAACAGCGCGAGTGCGACCACGAACTGGCCAAGCAGCGCGGCCACCGGTGTGCGTGTGCGTGGATGCAGCGTCGCCATGCTGCGGAAGAACAGACCGTCCGCAGCCATGGCCTGGTACACACGCGCCGACATCAGAATCACCATGCTGAGAAAGCCAACCGTCGATGCAACAATGCCGCAGGTGATCAGCGTGCGCCCCGCCCCACCGAGATATACGAACATCGTGTCGGCGGCCGGCGCCTTGCTCGCCGCGAGTCCGTCGACGCCGAGCGCACGCAGATAGGCCACGTTCACCAGCATGTAGGTCGCCGCCACGATCAGCACACCGAGCAACAGTGCGCGCGGCAATGTACGCGTCGGATCGATCAGCTCTTCGGCGACCGCATTGGTTTGCTGCCAGCCGCCAAACGAGAAGAGCACTGGCACGAGTGCCGCGCCCATGGCGATCGCGGTCGCCATTGCGCCGATCGGAACAACAAGTGGTACAACTGCGGCATCAGCCGTTGGCACCGGGTGCGACGGCGACAACAACAGGGCAGCGAACACGAGCACTGCGATCGCCGCGAGTTTGAGCAGGGTGAGCACGTTCCCCGCGGTCGCTCCGATGCGCACGCCCAGCACGTTCAAGCCCGTGAGAACGGCAATGAGGGCAATGGCGAGTGGCCGAATGCTCCACGGCTCGAGCGATAGCAGTGACGCGAAATAGCTCGCACCAGTCATCGCAACGGCAGCGATAGCGCCCGTGGCCACGATGAGAAACAGCGCCCAGCCATACAGGAACGCGGGCAGCGGTCCCCACGCGTCACGCAGGTAGATGTACTGTCCGCCGGCCAGTGGTCTGCGCGCCCCCAGCTCCGCATACACGAAGCCGCCGATGATCGCAACCACTGCGCCGATCCCCCACGCGCCGAGTGTGAGCGACGCCGAGCCAACGCGTTGGGCGACGATGGCCGGCGAGAGGAAGATTCCCGAGCCGATGATGCCCCCAACCACGAGCATCGTGCCGGAGAAGGTCCCGAGTCTGGCGTCGTAGCCGACGGTGGGACGAGCAGCGTCGGCGTGATTCGGGGACGCAGGTCGCGATGCGTTGGCGCTCTCGCCGGCCTTGCTTGCTGATTCCTGGTGTGACGGCATGCGCCAAAGTGGAGTCGAGTACATCCAACGACAAGCGACGGAACGGCTTGCCACACCGCGCCCGACCCTCAACGTTCCATGCAGATGCACTACACAGTTTCACGCCGACGGTGGATGCTGCACGTTCGTCCGCCGCGTCACCCCTTCCGCCCGCCGCCATGTCTCTTCCCGATGTCGCTCGCTGCTGGGCGACCCGCCTGCTTGCTACCGTCGTGTGCGTGCCGCAGCTGCTGGTCGCGCAACAGAAAGCGCCCCGCATTCCGTTCGAGAAGTTCACGCTCCCCAATGGCCTCGAAGTCATCCTGCACGTGGATCGCTCGGTGCCCATCGTGGCCGTCAACAGCTGGTACAAGGTCGGATCAGGTGACGAGAAGCCCGGGCGCACCGGTTTCGCGCATCTGTTCGAGCACGTGATGTTCATGGGCTCGCAGAATGTGCCCGTTGGCAAGTTCGACGAATGGCTGGAAGCGGCGGGCGCCAACAACAACGGTTCCACCACGTTCGACCGCACCAACTACTACGAGACCGGGCCTTCGAATGCGCTGCCACTCATGCTCTGGCTCGATGCCGATCGCATGGGGTGGTTATTGCCGACGATGGATCTGGCCAAGCTCGATCTCCAACGCGATGTCGTGAAGAACGAACGCCGGCAGAGTGTGGAGAACCAGCCCTATGGATTGGTCGACGAAACGATTCTGCCGGTGATGTTTCCGCCCACGCATCCCTACTCCTGGGATGTGATCGGCTCGATGCAGGACTTGAGCGCAGCGAAAGTCGACGATGTCAAGGAATTCTTCCGCAAGTACTACGCGCCCAACAACGCGAGCATCGCCATCGCCGGCGACTTCAACGCCGACTCCGCCAAGGCGTGGACGACGCGCTATTTCGGCAGGATTCCGCGCAACGCGGAAGCGATGGTGCGTCCGACCGTTCCCGCCCCAGCGCTCAAGAAGGACACCGTCCTGGTGCTCGAAGACCGCGTGCAGCTGCCGCGCGCATTCTACATCTGGCACGGCGTGAAGGCGCTGCACGAAGATGAACCTGCGCTCGATGCACTCGTGTCCATTCTCGCCGGCGGCAAGAGTTCGCGCCTGTACCGGACGCTCGTCTACGAAAAGCAGATCGCGCAGGACGTGCGCATGAGCAACGAGGCGAGTAAGCTCGATGGCATCATTCGCCTCGTCTCCACCGCCAAGCCGGGCACGCATCCGCGCGATATCGCGAGTGAATTCACCGCCGCGATCAAGAAGATTGCCGACGAGGGCGTCACCACGCGCGAACTCGATCGCGTGAAGAACAACACGCGCGCCGCGCTGCTCGATGAACTGTCATCTGTGCTCGGCAAGGCGGATCGTCTCAACTTCTACAACTACTTCGCCGGCACGCCCGATTGGATTGAACAGGATCTCGCGCGGTACGACAGGTTGACGTTGGCCGATGTACAGCGCGTCGCGAAGCAGTACCTGCAGTCGAAGCCCAGGATCGTGCTGACCGTCGTTCCCGAAGGCAAGAAGGATCTCGCGCTGACCGCCGGAGGGGTGCACTGATGCGACGAATTGCACCACTCCGAGCGGCGCTCATCACCATGCGAACCGCCACGCGTCATGCCACGCGTCATGCCACGCGTCATGCCACGCGTCATGCCACACGGGTTGCGATGGCCGCGGTTGTTGTGACCCTGCTGTCGCACACGGCGGACGCACCGGCCCCGTCGGCGCTCCCCAAGCCCCCCAGGCTGGCTGCACCGCGCGCCCTGACGCTGCCGTCGATGGTGGAGCGCACGCTGCCGAATGGATTGAAGCTGGTGATCGTGGAACAGCACGAACTGCCGATGGTGGATGTGGCATTGGTGGTGCGATCGGGTGCTGAAGCCGATCCGAACGGCAAGAAGGGGTTGGCCACGCTCACCGCCAACATGCTGGACGAAGGCGCGGGCGCGTATGATGCGCTCGGCCTCGCCGAACAGATCGGGTATCTGGCCATTCAGCTCAGCACCGGCGCCGGATTCGATCAGAGCGCGGTGAGTCTGCATACCACCCGTGCAACGCTGGACAGTGCGCTCGCGCTGATGGCCGATGTCGTGCTGCGTCCGACGTTCGCTGAGAAGGAGTTCGCGCGCATCAAGAGCGAGCGACTGACCGCGTTGCTGCAGGAGCAGGATCGCGGGCCGCTGATGGCCGATCGGGCGTTCGCGGCGATTGTGTTTGGGGAAGATCATCCGTACGGAAACAGCACCGCAGGTACGCGCGAGGCGGTGGAAGGGATCACGCGCGACGATGTCGTCGCGTTCTGGACGTCGGTCTATCGCCCGGACAATGCGACGCTGGTGATGGTCGGAGATCTCACCGTCGCTGAAGCAGAAGCGCGCGCGAAGATGGCGTTTGGTTCGTGGGAGAAACCGGCATCGCCAGTCGCTGTCGCGAGTGCAGCGGCGCCGACGACTGGAACCACAACCATCTACGTGGTGGACAAGCCCAAGGCACCGCAGTCGTCGTTTCGCATTGGCAGCGTGGGCGTCGCACGCAGCACCAAGGACTACTATCCGCTGATGGTGATGAACACGGCGCTGGGCGGATCGTTCACCAGCCGTCTCAACCAGA
>CAYWCJ010000233.1:0-7649 GCA_964456595.1 uncultured Gemmatimonas sp.
GCATCGATGAACTCCTGGAGAAACCGTTTACCGTCGACGCACTGCTCGCGGCCGTTGGCCGTCAATTGTCACTCCCGACGCACTGACCAATTGTCGGTGACGCCGGTGGGAAGTTGTTTTCTCCGGACCGGCGCGCACATTGCTGGTTATGCAGTGACGAGCTCAACTGGACTGCCGCGACGTCGCCAACCGGAGGTGGTCTTAGGCCGCAAGCCACGGCACGACCTCGCCGTGATCCTGCGCGGTAGGCGTCACCGGCGCCAGTCACAGCCTCGCCCGCATTGCAGCCTGTCGCGTGTCCCCAGAACCTCATCGCACGGTGTGGCCTACGCACAATCGACGATGGATGCGGAACGCCACCTGCCGCCGGAGGGCGAGCACCGCCGGGCGTATTGTTCGGCCGGCCGATGTAGCCCACCGGAACGCGATACTCCGTGGTGCCTGTCGTCGAACGCACCACAAACTTGCCGTCACCCACCTGCGGGCTGCGGGTGTACGCGACCCATGCCCCATCATTGGAGAGCGAGGCCCGCTGCAATGATACATACGCGCCAAAGCAGCGCAGGCGGTGGGGACGGCGCAGCCGGCGCATCCATTCGTCGATCCAGCGACTACTTTACCGCGTCCCTTCCCCCCGCCCGTTCGGAGACTTGATGCAACTGGTGTTGGACCGCGTTGGGCAGCACGCCGGAGGCCAGCCGCAGCTCTACCCGATTTCACTGGCGCTCATGCCCGGCGCACTCACCGTGCTGCTGGGGGCGACGCGGGCCGGCAAGACGACGTTGCTGCGCATCATGGCCGGACTCGATGCTCCGTCGCACGGTCGCGTGCTGGTGGACGGACGTGACGTGACAGGCGTGCCGGTGCGCGAACGGAACGTCGCCATGGTCTATCAGCAGTTCATCAACTACCCGTCGATGACCGTCGCCGAAAATATCGCGGCGCCACTCAGACGACAGGCGACCGCCGGCCTGAGTGGTACCGCGCTCGAGCGCGACATCGACGAACGCGTGCGTGCCGTCGCCCAGCGTCTGCGCATCGAGCCGTTCCTCGATCGGCTGCCGGCACAGCTCTCCGGCGGTCAGCAGCAACGCGTCGCACTCGCTCGGGCGCTCGCCAAACGCGCGCCGCTGGTGCTGCTCGACGAACCGCTGGTCAATCTCGACTACAAGCTGCGTGAGGAACTGCGCGACGAGTTGACGCGACTGTTCGCCACCGGCGAATCCACGGTGGTGTACGCGACCACCGATCCGGCGGAAGCGTTGTTGCTCGGTGGGCACGCCGCCGTGCTCGATCGTGGCGAACTGCTGCAGTATGGTCCCGCGGCCGACGTCTTTCATGCCCCGCGCGCGCTCCGTGTGGCGCAGGCATTCAGCGACCCGCCCATGAATCTGCTGCCCGCCACACTCTCGGCGACGACCGTGACGTTGCGCGACGGAACACAATGGCCACTGGCCCGTGACGCTCAGCGCGATTCTGCACTGGCTGATGGCCGCACGGGTACGGTAGGACTGCGCGCGGGCGCCTTGCGCCTCGAACGGCGTGATGACCATGACGATGACCGCGAACGTTCGGGAGGCCATCGCGACGTGGCCATTGCCGGCACGGTCGCGCTGGCGGACATCGCCGGTTCGGACACCTTTCTGCATGTGAACAGCGCGCTCGGTTCCATCGTCGCGCAACTCTCCGGTGTCCGCGTGCTCGACCTGGGGTCGCCGGCCACGCTCTACTTCGACCCCTCGCAGCTGTACCTGTTCGACAACGCGGGCGCGCTGCTGCGCGCGCCGGCGCGACGGGTACGCCCATGACGCGACCGCCGCGGAGGCGCTGACATGGCGCGCATCGATCTCTCCCTCTCGCATGCCTATGGCGAGCAGCCACGGCGCGACGAAGACTATGCGTTGCGTCCACTGACCATGACGTTCGAGGACGGTGGTGCCTACGCGCTCCTCGGTCCATCGGGGTGCGGCAAGACGACGATGCTCAACATCATCTCCGGATTGCTCACGCCATCGCACGGTGCGGTGCGCTTCGATGGCGAAGATGTCACGCTCCACACACCGCAGGCGCGCAACATCGCGCAGGTGTTTCAGTTCCCCGTCGTCTACGACACGATGACCGTCGCCGAGAATCTCGCCTTCCCACTGCGCAATCGTGGTGTGAGGGCAATGCGCGTTCGCGAGCGCGTCGGCCAGATCGCGGAGATGCTCGACCTCAATGCGGAGCTGGACAAGCGCGCCGCCGGACTGTCGGCCGACGCCAGGCAGCGCATCTCACTCGGTCGAGGATTGGTGCGTGACGATGTCTCGGCCGTGTTGTTCGACGAGCCGCTCACCGTCATCGATCCGCAACTCAAGTGGCAGCTGCGCCGCAAACTCAAGCAGATCCACGCCGAGTTGAAGCTGACGCTCATCTACGTCACGCACGATCAGGTGGAAGCGTTGACGTTCGCCGACCAGATCGTGGTGATGATGCAGGGACGCATCGTGCAGGTAGGAAGTGCGTCCGCGCTGTATCGACATCCCTCGCATCCGTTTGTCGGCTACTTCATTGGCTCGCCGGGAATGAATTTTCTCCCGGCGCGTGTGGACGCATGTGCCCTGGTGATTGCGGGTCAGCGTGTTCCGTTGCCGTTGACGACTGCTGACGCGCGCAGCAGCACGACCACCGGTTTCCCGAGCGACGAGTTTGTGCTCGGTATCCGTCCCGAGTACGTCTCCATCGTCGAGCCGCACGCGACGGGTGCCATCGGTGCGCGTGTCGTTCAGCTTCAGGACCTGGGCACATACACCATGGTGACAGTGCGCGTTGGCGACGGAGCGCAGGCGCTCATCATGCGCGCGCGCGTCAACGCCGATGTCGTCGTTCCGGCCGAGGGCGAGGTGGTCTGGCTGACCGTGGTGACCGATCGGAGCTGCGTCTTTGCTGGCGCGCAACTCGTCGAGCTCGAACGCATGGCCACCGTATGAGGCGCGTATGAGGTTCGCATGAAGCCCGTCAACCAGAAGGCGTGGCTGCTCATTCTGCCAGTGGTGCTGTGCGTCGCATTCTCCGCGGTGCTGCCATTGATGACCGTTGTGAACTATTCGGTGCAGGACATCATCTCACCCGAGCGTCGCGTGTTCGTTGGGACGGAATGGTTTGAAGCCGTGCTGCGCGATGCGGACCTGCACGCGGCACTGGGTCGGCAGCTGTTGTTCTCGCTGTGCGTGCTGTTGGTCGAGGTGCCGCTCGGCATCGCGCTCGCGCTGTCGATGCCGGCCAAAGGCTGGCAATCGTCCGCCGTGCTGGTGACGGTGGCGATGTCGCTGCTCATTCCGTGGAATGTGGTGGGCACGATCTGGCAGATCTTCGGCAGGACCGATATCGGTCTGTTCGGTACGATGCTCACGCGACTCGGCGTGGACTACAACTACAGCGGTCACGCCAGCGATGCGTGGCTCACCGTGCTGTTGATGGACGTGTGGCATTGGACGCCATTGGTGGCGCTGCTCTGCTTCGCCGGGTTGCGGGCGATTCCCGATGCGTACTATCAGGCTGCGCGCATCGATGGCGCGAGCGCGATCGCCGTGTTCCGCTTCATTCAACTGCCCAAGTTGCGTGACGTGCTGATGATCGCCGTGCTGCTCCGCTTCATGGACAGCTTCATGATCTACACCGAGCCCTTCGTGTTGACTGGTGGTGGGCCAGGCAACGCGACGACGTTCCTCAGTCAGTACCTCACGCAAAAGGCGGTCGGCCAGTTCGACCTCGGCCCGGCCGCGGCGTTCTCGCTGATCTACTTCCTGCTCATCCTGCTGCTCTGTTTCGTGCTGTACCAGTGGATGCAGCGAGTCGGACAGGACACCGCGCATGACTGAGCGTCGATCCGCCGTGCGATCGCGATGGACACTGCGCCCGCGCCACTGCTTTCTGGCCGCGTATCTGCTCTTCGCCATCCTGCCCGTGTACTGGATGCTCAACATGTCGCTGCGCACGAATCAGGAGATCGTGTCGGCCTTCAGCATCTTTCCGCGCGCTCTCACGCTCGAGCACTATCGCACCATCTTCACCGACGCGTCGTGGTACTCGGGATACATCAACTCGCTGATCTACGTCGCACTCAACACCCTCATCTCGCTGCTGGTCGCCCTGCCCGCCGCGTATGCCTTCTCGCGCTACCGTTTTCTTGGTGACAAGCACGTCTTCTTCTGGCTGCTCACCAATCGCATGACACCACCGGCCGTGTTCCTCCTGCCGTTCTTCCAGCTCTATTCCACGCTGGGGCTGATGGACACGCACCTCGCGGTGGCGATGGCGCATCTGGTGTTCAACGTACCGCTGGCCGTGTGGATTCTGGAAGGATTCATGTCGAGCATTCCGCGCGAGATCGACGAGACCGCATACATCGACGGGTATTCCTTCCCGCGCTTCTTCCTCACCATCTTCGTGCCGCTGATCAAGGCCGGCATCGGCGTTGCGGCTTTCTTCTGCTTCATGTTCAGCTGGGTGGAGTTGCTGATGGCGCGTACTCTCACGAGCGTGAACGCAAAGCCGATCGTCGCGGTGATGACACGCACCGTCTCCGCGTCAGGGATGGACTGGGGCGTGCTCGCGGCCGCTGGTGTACTGACGCTCGTGCCGGGCGCCATCGTGATCTGGTTCGTGCGCCACTACATCGCGAAGGGTTTCGCCATGGGGCGCGTCTGATGAGGAGTCGCTGATGTTTCGCTGGATGGCGTGGACAGCGCCGGTCGCGGTGTTCTTCGTCGCGATCCTCGTGATGCTGATCGGCATGACCGCATGGGAGCTCCGATCCCCGACCACGCTGCGGCGCGGCTTCCTGCCAATCGCCACGACCCGGGGCGACCGACTCTTCATCGGCTTGCTCGCCGTCGGGTTTGCGAACCTGGCGTTCGTGGCGGCTCGTCCGTGGATCGCATCAACGCTCGGCACAGCGACACCACCGTCGATGTATGTCGGCTTTGGTCTTTCGCTCGTGTTGCTGATGATCGTGATGCGCAAAGGCTGACCGTAACGGCAACAGCAACTGCAGCAGCGGACCCGGAGAAGATGGGAGAGAAGTGGAGAAGATCGCGAGCACTGCCAAAACTTTGTGGGGTGGTCCTCAACTAGGCGTGCGGTTGCGCGATCGGGCAAGCCTACTGATTCTTTTGCCTGGGCACGTGCGATGTGTTCCCTAATTTTTCAGGATGTCTCGCCGTTGCGTTTCTCCGCTTGGTCTCCTGCGGTTCTCCGTGTCGCTGCTTTTTCGCTGTTGCGCAGTTCTGCTGGTTCGCGCGTCCACCCACCGATTCCGAGGCTTTGTGCGTCTCTCCCGTCGATTCATCGCGCTGGTTCCCTCGCTGCTGATTCTCGCGTGCGGCGGAGAAGCGCCGGCTACCGACCGCAAGGCCGCCGCTGCCAAGTGGGTGGAGAGTGAATTTCAACCCTCGTCGTTGACGAAGGAAGAGCAGCTCGCCGAGCTGCAGTGGTTTGCCGATGCGGCGGCCAAGCTCAAAGCCCAGGGTGTGAAGAAGATCTCCGTCGTCTCGGAAACGATCACGACGCACGAATATGAGAGCAAGACGCTGGCGAAGGCGTTCGCCGAGATCACCGGCATCGAGGTCGCGCACGATCTGCTGCAGGAAGGTGATGTCGTGGAAAAGCTGCAGACATCGATGCAGTCAGGGCAGTCGATCTACGATGGATGGATCTCGGATTCCGATCTCATCGGCACGCACTATCGCTATGGCAAGATCCGGTCGCTCACCGACTACATGGCCGGCGCGGGTGCAGAGTTCACCAATCCCGGGCTCGATCTCAAGGATTTCATCGGGACCAGCTTCACCACCGCACCTGATGGCAAGCTGTATCAACTCCCCGACCAGCAGTTCGCAAATCTCTACTGGTTTCGCGCCGACCTCTTCGCGCGTGCTGATCTGCGGAGCGCGTTCAAGGCGAAGTACGGCTACGACCTTGGCGTGCCGCTCAACTGGAGCGCATACGAAGACATTGCGGCCTTCTTCACCAACGATGTGAAGACGATCGACGGAAAGCCGATCTACGGGCACATGGACTACGGCAAGAAGGACCCGTCACTCGGCTGGCGTTTCACCGATGCCTGGTTGTCCATGGCCGGTGCTGCGGACATCGGCACACCGAACGGACAGCCTGTCGATGAATGGGGCATTCGCGTTGCCGCCGACAGGTGTACGCCGGTTGGCGCGTCGGTATCACGCGGCGGTGCGACGAATTCCCCGGCCGCTGTCTACGCGCTCACGAAGTATGTCGAATGGCTCAAGGCGTACGCGCCGAAGGAAGCATCGGGCATGACCTTCGGCGAGTCGGGGCCGGTGCCGGCACAGGGGCAGATCGCCCAGCAGATCTTCTGGTACACCGCCTTCACGGCAGACATGACCAAGCCGGGGCTTCCCGTCGTCAATACCGATGGATCACCGAAGTGGCGCATGGCTCCGGGTCCCCACGGTCCGTACTGGCAGCAGGGAATGCAGAACGGCTATCAGGACGTGGGCTCGTGGACCTTCTTCAAGGATCACGACGCCAATCAGACCGCGGCAGCGTGGTTGTACGCGCAGTTCGTGACCTCCAAAACCGTCTCGCTCAAGAAATCGATTACGGGACTCACTTTCATTCGCGACAGCGATATCCGTCACGAATACTTCACCACCAACGCCAACCAGTACGGCGGACTGATCGAGTTCTACCGCAGCCCCGCACGCGTGGCGTGGACGCCAACGGGCACCAACGTCCCGGACTATCCCAAGCTCGCGCAGCTCTGGTGGAAGAACGTCGCGGTGGCCGTCACGGGCGAAAAAACGCCGCAGCAGGCAATGGATGCATTGGCCGAGGAGATGGACCAGGTGATGAGCCGTCTGGAGCGCGCCGGCATGGCCGCGTGTGCACCAAAGCTCAATGCCGTCGGTGATCCGAACAGCTATCTCAGCGACAGCGGCGCGCCGTGGAAGAAACTGGCGAACGAAAAACCGACGGGTGTCACCATCGCGTACGATTCTTTGCTGAATGCGTGGAAGCAGGGACGCGCGCGATAGCCGTCGCTATCGCGCGCGTTACCACGGCTCGTGCCGATTGCCTGCGTCCTCGCGTTCGATCTTTCGACGCTCTTGCCGGATGATCGCGGCAGGCGACTTGCCAAGTCGCGCATGCGGCCGTTGCTCCCACGCACGCTGCATCGGGGTGCAGAAGCGGCGCACGGTCTCCGGATCGGTCACGCCGCCGGCGATCTGCGACTCGCGCCACGCCAGCACCAGCGCCTGCAGTTCGTCGACCAACAGCGTCTCTTTGTCGCCGAGCCAGTCTCCGGCATCGTCCGGGCTGTCGGAGAAGAGCGGATCCGGAAGCATCACACGTCGGTACAGGTCCGCATTGAACTGGTCGTGCCACCACGCGCTGCCGAACGCGGGATCCTCCTCGTCGATGCGCGGCGGTGGCGCGGTGCGGAGGCGCACATCCATCGCCTCGCGATCGTCGAGGATTGATGCAGCCCATGGGCAGGAGATGCCTTCGAGTTCGAGCCAGGTGAAGAGCTGACGCAGCGACGCGAGCATGCCTGCCGCATCACGCTGCCCGGCCCCGACGTGCGACGGATACCACGAATAGAGAAAGTGCCGCAGATGCATCTCATGCAT
>CAYWCJ010000234.1:0-7644 GCA_964456595.1 uncultured Gemmatimonas sp.
CACGTACATCGCACATCGCAACTCCAAGGCGCAGCTCGAGCGCGACGCCACCGCCGCAGCAACGGCCAACGCACGCGCCGCAGCAGATGCAGCAGCCAAGGGGACGGCCGCGCCGCCACCACGCGTCGTCGTCGTGCCACCGATGGCCATGTCGTCCGATCGCGAAGTGATCGACCTTGGCGGAATCTCGGTCGACGTGCTCTTCCTCGGACGCGCGCATACGGGAGGTGATCTCATGGTGCATGTGCCGTCGGAGAAGATCCTCTTCATGAGCGAGGCGTATCTCAATCGCGTCTTTCCGGCGATGCGCTCTGCCTATCCGTCCGACTGGGTGCGACTGACGGAGAAGGCACTCGCCATGGACGTCACGCGCTACGTGCCGGGTCACGGCTTCATCGAAGCGTCGGCGGCATCGCGCGAAGAGCTGGTGGCGTTTCGCGCCTCACTGCAGGCCGTCATCGCCGAGGTCACGCGATTGCACGCCCGCGGTCTCTCGGTGGACGACGCCATCGCACAGGCGAACTGGGGCGAGTACAAGCAGTGGTTTCTGGCCGATCAGCAAGCCGCCATTGCAGTACGGCGCGTCTATGACGAATTGAACGGAAGGCTGCCGCAGTAAAGGGTCTCTGATGCCGCATTTTCCGCCGGTCATTTTTGCGATTGCGTTCGCCGCGCTCGTCATCGCGCTGACCGCACTTGCGCGTCGCCTGCCGATACCGACACCGATTCTGCAGGTGTTGGCGGGCGTGCTCGTTGCACTCGTGCCGGGTGTCACGATTCCCGAGCTCGATCCCGATCTCGTCTTCTTTGTATTTCTGCCGCCGATCCTCTGGGCCGCCGCGTTTTTCACGTCGCTGCGCGAGTTCAAAGCCAATCTGCGCCCGATCGGACTGCTCGCCATCGGGCTCGTGCTCGTCACCACCGTCGCCGTTGCCATCGCCGCTCGCGCACTGCTGCCCGGGTTGCCGTGGGCCGTGGCCGTAGCACTCGGCGCCATCGTCTCGCCGCCCGACGCCGTCGCTGCGGCTGCGATCGTGTCACGATTGCCGGTACCGCGTCGCGTCATCGTCATTCTCGAGGGCGAAAGCCTCGTCAACGATGCATCGGCGCTGGTGCTGTACCGTACCGCGGTCGCGGCGGCCGTAACGGGCGCGTTCAGCTGGGGCGAATCCATCGTCCGCTTCTTCATCGACGCCGGGTTTGGGGCGCTGATCGGTTTGGTGGTGAGCTGGTTGATCATTCGCGCGGCACGACGCACCAGGGATTCGCTGGCCGAAGCGCTGCTCACACTCGCCGGTCCGTACGTGGCGTGGATCGTCGCCGAGTCGTTGCACGTGTCGGCAGTGCTCGCGTGCGTCGCCGGCGGATTGTACCTGCGTCAACACCTGTCACTGGCTGTTGGGCCGATGTCGCGTCTGCAGACACGTGCCATCTGGGACCTGCTCGTGTTCCTGTTGAACGCGATGATCTTCATCCTGCTCGGCGCGCAGTTCACCACGTTGCTGCAATCCGTGCCAGGCGCCAATCTCGGTCCGCTGATGCTGACCGGTGCCATCATCGGGGGCGTCGCGATCGTCGTGCGACTGGTCTGGGTGCCGATCGCCACGTGGCTGCCTCGCTGGCTGAGTGCGGAGATCCGTCGCGTGGACGCGGCGCCGCGTCCGAGGGCCGTGGTGCTGGTGGCATGGACGAGCATGCGCGGCATCGTGTCGCTGGCGACGGCGTTGGCATTGCCGCTTGTGCTGGCCGATGGTCAGCCCTTTCCCTATCGCACCGAGATCATCCTGATCACGATGGTCGTCATCATGATCACGCTGGTGGTGCAGGGGCTCACGCTCGAGCCGCTCATTCGCGCCTTCAAGTTCGCACCAGAAGGCACGCACTTTGAAGAGGAACGGCTCGCGCGTCGTGAAGCGCTGCGGTCGGGCGCGGAAGCGCTCGATGATCTGTCGCGCGAACCGTGGGCTGATCAACGCGACGTGCAGTGGTTGCGCGCCGAGGTTCGCGACCGCCTGCAGATGCACGATCAGCACGGTGGCGGCACGAGTACGCGTCGACGTTTGCGCTCCGGAATGATTCACGCCGAACGTCGCATTCTGGTTCGTCTGCGCAACGAAGGTGCGATCTCCGACGAAGTGCTGCGCGAACTGGAGCAGGAGCTCGATTTCGAGGCGATCCGGCTCGCGGGGCCGGGCACCTCGCTCTAGCGCGAGGGCACCTCGCTCTCGCGCGGCCGTGACCTGCGCCCGGTCGTGCTGAACGGCGAGACGATTACGACGTCTTGACCACCGAGGCCGTCTCGAGGGCCGCCGGCACGCGCGTGGCGCCGTCGTCCAGACGTTCCATGCGATCCAGACGGTCAACGTCGATGGCGATCACGCCATCCGGACTGCTGGCAAAGATGCTCGCCCACTTCACGTCCCACCGCAGTTCGTGGTGTGTGTAGGACGTGCGTGACGTCACACGCGTCGAGAACGTGCTCTCATGCGCCGCGACAAACACGATGAACTCGGCTTCCGCTTCGGCGAGACTCGCCGGTGTCATGCCGGCGAGCGGACTTTCGGCCGTGATCGGGTGCACCACGGTCCAGTGCAGGTTGAACAGTTCGACCGAATCGCGCTCGAGCTTGAGCTGATGGAAATTTCGCTCGCGCACACCATCGAAGTACTCGTACCACGACACGATGATGCGTGCACGCACGTCGCTCAGGTCACCGGGCTGCGCGTTCACCATGCGGAACATCAGGCCGCGGCCGCCTTCGAACGGCGCGACGAGCATCGACTCGCTGTAACGCAACTGCATGCGCGGCCGCGTGAGTCGCGCGATGAGCAGTCCGCCCGCCGCGATCATGATGATCGGGCCGAGCAACGATTCCAGCACCACCAGCCAATTCGCCGACGTACCCACGGCGTGCATGTTGCCGGTGCCGGTCGTGGTGAACACGCCAACACTGAAGCTCAACGCGCGCAGGAACGGGTCCTCCAGTCCAAGCTCCTGTGACCCCGCGATCGCGGTCGCACCCAACGACACGTAGAGCAGGGCGAACGAGCCGTTGAGCAGCAGCATTCCAGCCACCAACCAGCCCAGGAAGGGGAGCCAGCGGGCGTTGAGCGCGCTGAGATAGAACCGTTCGGCGCGTTGTGCTCCAAGTCCGTACTTGCGACTGGTGTGTGTGCCGTCGCGCGCGATGAACCGCCCGCGCGCCGCTTGCGCCACGACGCGTCCGAAGCCGAGGTCCGAATGCGCCAGCGCGGCGACGGTCGATGCGGCGGCGGTCGATGCGGCGTCGGTGTGCGCGATGTCGGCCTGCGCGCGTTCAGGATGCGCAGCGGATTCGTTGAGGATTGCGTCAGCAGTCACGCAGTTATTGCTCGCCGGTTCGTCGATGGAGGATCGTTCGGTGTTCCCGTCAGTCTTGCTTCATGATTCGCCCCGTACTGGGTGAACGCAAGTTGGCCGCTAAGGGGGATGCCGTCGCGCGGTTGCCGTCCCTTGACGCGCGGATCAGTTTCCAACCTAATGAGCACGCGTGGATTCTCCGGGCGCCGTCCGTCCGCCGCCGCAGCGCAACGCATTCCGCCCGGGCAGCACGAGACGACGGATTTCCCCGTGCTGTCGGCGGGCCCGACACCACGCATCGACCTCGCGAAGTGGTCGTTCACGCTGCGGGTCGGACCCAAACCCGTGAAGCGCTGGACGTGGGCTGAATTCAATGCGATGCCGATGACCGCCATGACGCGTGATATCCACTGCGTCACGACGTGGTCCAAGCTCGATACGCGCTGGGAAGGCGTACTGATCGACGACCTGCTCGCCGCGGCGGAATTGGTGCCGCCGACCGGCTTCGCCCTCGCGCACACCGTCGAGGGATACTCCACCAACGTGCCGGTGGACGACCTGATCGACGGGCGCGCGATGATCGCGCTGCGCTACGATGGAGTCCCGCTCACGGACGATCACGGCGGTCCGGCTCGCCTGCTCGTACCGCATCTCTACTTCTGGAAGTCCGCCAAGTGGGTGAACGGTCTGCAGTTCACCACACGTGACGAAGCGGGCTTCTGGGAGTTGCGAGGCTATCACATGCGCGGCGATCCATGGCGCGAGCAGCGCTACGCAAACGATTGAGCGCATGACCGAAGGCTCGGCGTTGCGCACGGTCGGATGGCAGCCCGCGATCATCGTCGTCATCGAGACGCTCACGCCGGCCGTCACGCGTGTCGTACTGCGACCGCAGCGGTGGCAGACGTTTTTACCCGGTCAGCACATCGACGTCAAGCTCACGGCGCCCGATGGCTACTCCGCGCGCCGCAGCTACTCGCTTACGTCGGCACCTGAATCCGTCGGCACATTCGAGATCGCGATCGAGCGACTCGACGACGGCGAAGTGTCGCCCTACTTCCACGATATCGCGGAAGTCGGCGACGCGATCGAGATCAGCGGTCCGCACGCCGAGCACTTTGTCTGGCGCGCCGAACAGAACGCGTCGTTGCTCATGCTCGCCGGTGGCTCCGGCGTCGCACCGTTCATGTCGATGGTGCGTCATCGCGCATTCGTCGCACATAATGCGCCCGTGACGCTGCTCTACTCCGCACGCAGCTGGGAGTCGGTCATCTATCGCGAAGAACTGATCGCGCAGGAATCGCGGCTGTCTGACTTCTGCTGCGTCTTCACACTCACTCGCGATATGGCTCGTCGCCCGCAGGATTTCAGTCGTCGCGTCGATGCGGCGATGATCGCATCGCTGATCACGGTCGACTCGCTCCCATCGCAATCGCTCGTCTGCGGCTCGAATGCCTTCGTGCGCACCACGTCCGATCTGCTCCTCGACATCGGCATTCCGGCCAGCTCGATCCTCACCGAACGCTACGGCGGCGGATAGCGACCTCCGATGATCGACGCCGAGATTCCCGGCCATCTGTGGAAGTGCTACCTTCACGCTGGTCGTGCCGGGCACCGCCATGATGCTGCCGGTCGTAGCCTGACGCATGAGGAGCCAAATCAGTGAGCGAGTGGCACGTGGCCCTGTTGCGCGGCATCAATGTCGGCACCGCCAAACGCGTGGCGATGGCCGATCTGCGTGCGCTTGTCGAGTCACTCGGCTACGGCGACGTAAAGACCCTGCTCAATAGCGGCAACGTTGTATTCACCACCAGTGCGGCCAAGGGACGCAAGGCCGGCGCGCGCATCGAGCAGGCCTTGCGCGAACAGCTGGGTGTTTCATCCCGCGTTTTTCTGTTGAACAGGGCCGACATGGATACGATTGTCGAGGAGAATTCGCTGCTGCCTCGCGTCACGAACTCATCAAAGATGTTCGTGTCGATGCTGGCTGACCCCGCCGACATCACGAAGCTGCACACCATTGTGCGCCAGTCATGGGAGCCTGATGCCGTGCAGCTGGGAGCGCGCGCGGCCTACGTGTGGTGCGAGAACGGACTCTCGCAGAGCAAGCTGGCCGAAGTGGTGCTGCGCGCGCTCGGTACCGGGGTGACCACACGCAACTGGGCGACCATGCTCAAACTCCAGGCCATCACCTCGTCATGAGCGCGCACGCCAACGCCTCGGCGAACGAACACGCGGCGACCAGGCACCAGGCGCCTGATATCTCACTCGACTCGCTGCGCTCTCGACTGGGCGACCGCTACGCGATCGAAAAGCCGCTTGGTCGCGGGGGCATGGGCGCCGTGTATCTCGCGCGCGATCTCCAGCTCGATCGAAACGTCGCCATCAAGGTCTTGCCGCCGGAGTTTGCCGCGCAGATCGATCTGCGTGAGCGATTCCTGCGCGAGACGCGCATGGCCGCGAGTTTCTCGCATCCGAATATCGTACCGGTGTTCAGCGTCGAGGATCGCGATGGGCTGCTGGCGTTTGCGATGGGGTACGTGGAGGGCGAAAGTCTGGCCGAACGGGTGAAGCGAGCAGGCCCGCTGTCGGTGAAGGAACTCGTGCGACTGCTGCAGGATGTCGGGTACGCGCTGGCGTACGCGCACGGTCGCGGCGTGGTGCATCGCGACATCAAGCCGGACAACATCATGCTCGAGCGGGCCACCGGCCGCGCGCTACTGATGGATTTCGGTATCTCGCGCACCATTGCGGCGCCGACGATGACGCAGGGGCTCACGCGTGTCGGTGAAGTGATCGGCACGCCCGAGTTCATGAGCCCCGAGCAAGCCTCGGGTGACGATGTCACCGGGCGCAGTGATCTGTACTCATTGGGACTCGTGGCCTGGTTTGCAGCGACGGCGAAATTGGCCATCTCTGGAGACAGCACGCAGAAGGTGCTCGTCAAGCAGCTCACGGAAATTGTGCCGCCGGTGATCGAGCAGCGGAGCGACCTCCCGAGCGCGCTGGCAGACGCGATCGATCGATGCCTGCGCAAGGATCCGCTCGAGCGTTTCGAGACGGCGGAGCAGTTGGTCGATACGCTCGATGCCGCGAAACTCGGCGGACCCGAGGTACCGCTCCCCATCCGCCTGTTCGGCGAGGAAGCGGGCCAGGCAGGTCTGGTCCTGGTCGGCGGTCTCGTCATGGGCGTGCTGCTGTACATCGCACTCGGTCGGGCGTATGAGGGCAACCTCGACATCATTCTTCCGGTGGTGGTGTTCGCGGCCGTCCTGTGGGGACGGCTCACGCAGACGGTGGAGCAGGCGCGCCGTCTGGCGCAGCGCGGCTTCGGGATCGCCGAAATTCAACGCGGATTGCAAACGATCTTTGCCGAACGCGAGGCCGAACGAGCGCAATTGCGCGCCGATGCAGCCGTCGTCGCGCGCCGTCGCCGCAGCGTCATCCTCTATGTGGCACTGCTTGTCGCGACCGTTGGCGTGAAGTGGTATGTCCTGAACTACCAACGCGTCGAGCTCCGGCCGGACTGGTACGGCGTGAAGCCCATCGGCTCGATCCTCCTGTACGTGGTCGCAGTCACGCGCGGTCTCGCGTACATCGGCCTGTTGCGCAGTCCGCTGAGGCGCCCGGCCGGCGAGTGGTTGTCGAAGCCCTTCTGGACGGGCGCACCGGGTCGCGGTGTGCTGCGATGGGCGGCGCGTGGTGTGAGCGGGGTGGGGAGCGGACGGACAACAGGTGCGGCGGTGGTGACGGTGGCGGCGGCACCGGTGGCGGCGAACAGTGCGGAGCCGCCGGTGGCGCGTCTGCGCGACGCAGCTGTGGCAGCCGACGAGCAGCTGCAAACGTTGGAGGCGCGGGTGGAGGCGTTGGAGCGGTGGCGGGATTCAAGAGAACAGACATGATCACGATTCTTCCCCTGGACATCATCGGCCGCGGCCGAATGGGCACTGCACTCGCCGCTGCACTCAGCGCCGCCGGTGTTCCCGTGCGCGGCCCGATGCCACGGGGCGCCGACGCGAATGGCGCGGCGATCGTGCTGCTCTGCGTGCCGGACCGCGAGATCGCGACGGCGAGTGCCCTACTCTCGCCAGGTGCGATCGTCGGTCATGTCAGTGCATCCGCCGATCTCGCGCTCCTTGCGCCGCACGAACGCTTCGTCATGCATCCGCTGCTTTCCGTCACCGGAGCAGACGCAGACTTCGCCAGCGCCACCGCGGCCATCGATGGGAGCACTGTACGCGCACTCGCTGTCGCGCGCGCCGTGCTTGGCCCAGCTGTCTACGGTGGCGCGAACGAGCGGAACGA
>CAYWCJ010000235.1:0-7639 GCA_964456595.1 uncultured Gemmatimonas sp.
GGAGAGGTCACGTGCGCCTTGCGGGTTGGTGGCGAGTCGACGCCCGATATCGCGAATGGAGAAGCCGATACATGGCTCTTCGCCCTCCGGCACCCAGACGGCCGAGACTTCGATCTCGCTCTGGCCGCCGTGCGCGCCGCGGGCGACCGTGCCGATCAGCCGGACCGCGCCATTCTTCTTGAGCATACTATAGAAGATCGGGAAGTCCGCGCCCGGTCGACCGATCCAGTTGGAGATCGGCTGGCCGCGCACCTGGTCCTGGCTGGCCAGTTCCGCAATATCGAGGAATGCGCGGTTGGCGGTGAGGACATGTCCGTCGAGATCGGTGACAGCGAATGCGTCGGAGGAGCGCTCCACCAGATCGAGGACACGAATTGCTGAGCCTGCTACGGCTTCTGGCGACGCGGAATCTGCCGCAGAGAAACGCACCAGCAGGAGCGTGGACGCCTCCTGCCGGAAGCAGGAGGCCGATGCATGGTATCCGCGCTCGTTGCCCGAGACGGAGATCGTGACGTCGCTCGCGCGTCCGGCGCTACGCGCGGTCGCGAGGAGGGTCTCGAGGGCTTCAGCGCTTCCGGCTGCCACGCCAAATGGGAATGCGCGCCCGAGGAGGCGATCGGCGGGTTCGCCAAAGATCAGTCCGGCGGCGCCGTTCGCATCGAGCACCTTGAGCGTGGACGCGTCGATGACGAGGATCCCGTCACTGGAGAGCTGGAAGAGCAGGCGATAACGCGTCTCGACGTGGCGCATCCGCCAGTAATCGCGCTCCATCGATTGCTGCGCTTCGACCAGGCGTTGCTGCAAGGCGGAGACGTGGCGCATGTCCCGCCCGACGGCCACGATATCGCCGGCGCGCCCCAGCCGAAGCGCCGTGTAGGAGACTGGGAAGTCCCCGCTATCGGCGAGGACGTGATTGACCTGCCGCCGCCGGGACATGCCCGAGGTGGCGGCCTCCCGGAGGAGCGACTCGATCTTCAGACGCGTGTCGACGGTGACCGTATCGCCCCAGAGGCGTCCGACCCACTCCCGGGTGCCATTCAACTGGTTCTCACCGGCCGTCATCGCGACATCGCGAATCACACCAGCACTGTCCATGACAAGGGCGATGTCCCCCGCTACCGCCAGCAGCGCAGCGGCCGTACCGGCATCGAGATCGCCGAACGCAGGATCACTCGCGTCGAATTGCTTCACTGAGCTCGCCATGACCGCTCGCTGCCTCCCGCATGGTGCTGACGGAAGGCGTGGACGAGGAGGCAGCCAGCAATGCGCGGGCGATGACCGGCGCTTCGCGACCGTCTCTGGCAAAGGCGTCCGCGCCGACCCGGGACATCAGGTCGGGATCGTCGGTGAACACCTTGCCGCCGACCATGAAGCGGACACGAGGGTTGCGTGAGGCAACACGGAGACGGCGAATCTCCCGCTTCAGCGAAGCGAGCCGATTCTCGCACCCCACAGAGAATCCGATGACATCGAAGGACTCACTGGCGACCATCGCCGTCAGATCGCTCTCGGTCCATGGCGCACCCACCAGCACCCGCCAGCCATCGCGCAGCAGGAACTCGGCGACGATGATCACGCCGAGCGTGTGCTGTTCGCCAGGCACACAGGTGAGCAGCGCATTGCCCACCGACTCGGAGCGTCCGGCCTCGGCCAGAAAGATTTGCGAGAG
Organism: uncultured Gemmatimonas sp.; assembly: GCA_964456595.1. Lineage (GTDB taxonomy): Bacteria > Gemmatimonadota > Gemmatimonadetes > Gemmatimonadales > Gemmatimonadaceae > Gemmatimonas. The sequence continues at coordinate 1,670 of CAYWCJ010000235.1, forward strand.
CTCACGAAGCAAGCGCTGGATGCGCCCCATCGCGACCGTCACCTCGACGAAATCGCATTCATCGGAGTCCCAGAGTGTGCCAAGGCGCCGCGCCGTAGGGGCGAGGAGATCCATATAGATCGCCTCGATGGACGTTCCCGTGGCGACAAGATCGCGGACGTACTGAACGGCCAAGTCGTCCTCGGGGCCACGAATCGCGGTCACGAAAGACGCGACATCGGCATCGGAGAGCTGATGTGCCACGGCGTTGACGAGGGAGGGAGGGATCGGTCCGGCCCGATGACTGAGCATCAGTCGAGGCACGATCTCGTTCTGGATCATGCGCTCCAGACGTTCGCGCTGACGCGCGACCGCAGACGGCGAGAGGTCCGCGACGTTGGCCTTTCCGGTGGCGCTGATGTCGAGAGGTCTTTCCACGGCGGGGGGTCGAGACGAGCCGAACATTGTTGCTGAGCCTCCCTGGCGCAAGGCAAAAAACCATCTTCGCGAACATTGCGCGGACGGACTGGATTGTCAAGCAAACCTGACGTCAATCTTTCTTGACAACTTTCCTCCCTGACCCTACCATCGACTCCATCTGGGTAGCGAACCCCCGGAACACGACGGCTTCAGCAACATGACAGTGGTAGAGACCCATTCAACAAACGCCTCTTCGGCGGCCGCAGCCCCGCGTCCGTCGGTGAACGTACCCCCCAAGGGCGCGTTGTACACGCCGGAGGAACGCCGCCGTCGCGACGCGTCCAAGTGGACGATCGTGCAAGGTGTCCTGGCGCCCATCCAGTTTCTTGTGATGGCCATTTCCGTCGCGCTCGTGCTGCGCTATCTGCGCACCGGCGACGGCCTGCTCGCGGCAAACGTGTCGGTCGTGATCAAGAGTCTCGTGCTCTACCTCATCATGATCACGGGCGCGATCTGGGAGAAGGAGGTCTTCGACCAGTACCTCTTCGCTCGGCCGTTCTTCTGGGAAGATGTCGTGAGCTTCGGCGTCATCGCGCTGCACACGGCCTATCTCATCGGTCTGGCGATGGCGTGGCCGCCGCGCTCACTGATGGTGCTCGCACTGGTTGCCTACGCCACCTACACGGTGAACGCGATCCAGTTCATCCTCAAGCTGCGCGCCGCCCGCCTCTCCGAACGTGCTCCAGCGCTGGAGCTCGGCGCGTGACTGTCGCAATGCCCGCGGTCATCGGCGATGGGCCGAATATGGGATGCGTGGATGCGGCCAGTGGCGCGCGCACGACGTTGCCGGTCATTCGCGAACGCGGTCAGCACGAAGTCTTTTGCGGACTCACCGGCATTGTCTGGCTGCATCGCAAGATGCAGGACGCGTTCTTCATGGTAGTGGGATCGCGCACCTGCGCGCATCTCGTGCAGTCGGCCGCTGGTGTCATGATCTTCGCCGAACCGCGATTCGGCACCGCCATCCTCGGCGAACGTGATCTGGCCGGACTTGCCGATGCGAATGACGAACTCGATCGCTGCGTCAAGCAGCTCCTCGAACGTCGTCCCGACGTGAAGACACTCTTTCTCGTTGGCTCGTGTCCGTCCGAGGTCATCAAACTCGATCTGCAGCGCGCGGCCGAACGTCTGAATGAGACGTTCTTCCCCCGCGTACGCATTCTCAATTACTCCGGCAGCGGCATCGAGACGACGTTCACACAGGGCGAAGATCTGTGCCTCAAGAGCATGGTGCCGCACTGCCCCGACGGCGCACGCGATGTCGCCGCGCCCGAGTTGCTGGTGGTCGGCACGATCGCCGATGTGGTGGAAGATCAGTTCACGCGGCTCTTCGCGCAGATGGGCATCGCACCGGTGCGGTTCTTTCCGCCGCGCCACGCGCGCGATCTGCCGCCTGTCGGACCGGGCACCCGCCTTCTTCTGGCGCAACCATTCGTCAGTGAGACGGCGCGCGCGTTGATGGCACGCGGCGCGACGCTGCTCTCCGCGCCGTATCCCTTCGGTGCGGAAGGTACCACCGCCTGGTTGGCCGCCGCCGCCGCGGCGTTCGACGTGCCCGCCGAACTGTTCCGACGCGTCATCGCGGCGCCCGCTGAACGCGCGCGGAAGGCGCTTGACCGCTATCGCCCGCAGTTGGCAGGGAAGCGGCTGTTCATGTTTCCCGATTCACAGCTCGAGATTCCGCTGGCGCGCTTCCTTCATCGTGAACTCGGCATGGAGCTCGTTGAAGTCGGCACGCCGTATCTCGATCGCCTGATGGTGTCGGCGGAATTGCCGCTGCTCCCCGAATCGGTCCAACTCACCGAAGGGCAGGACGTGGAACGTCAGCTCGATCGGTGCCGCGCCGCGCAGCCCGATCTGACGGTCTGTGGCCTGGGGTTGGCCAACCCGCTCGAGGCGGACGGACTGCGTACGAAGTGGTCGATCGAACTGGTATTCTCGCCGGTGCATGGCTTCGACCAAGCGGGCGATCTTGCGGAACTCTTCGCACGTCCGTTGGAACGTGCGGCACGACTTCTGGTTTAGGCCACGCAGATGCAACTCACTCTCTGGACCTACGAAGGACCGCCGCATGTTGGCGCGATGCGCATCGCGACCTCGATGGAAGGCGTGCACTACGTGCTGCATGCGCCGCAGGGCGACACCTACGCGGACCTGCTGTTCACCATGATCGAGCGTCGCGACAAGCGGCCGCCGGTGACGTACACGACGTTTCAGGCGCGCGACCTTGGCGGTGACACGGCGGAGTTGGTGAAGGCGTCCGTGCGCTCCGCGTACGAGCGGTTCAAGCCACAGGCAATGCTCGTTGGTGAGTCGTGCACGGCTGAACTCATTCAGGACCAGCCAGGCTCGTTGGCGATGAGCATGGGGCTGCCGATTCCGATCGTCCCGTTGGAGTTGCCGGCGTACTCGAAGAAAGAAAACTGGGGCGCGAGCGAAACGTTCTATCATCTTGTGCGCACGCTGTTGCTGCCGCAGGCGCCTGCGCCAGGCACGCCACGCGCGACCCGTCCCGAGGGTCGTCGAGCACGGTGCAACCTGCTCGGCCCGACGTTGCTCGGCTTCCGCAATCGTGACGATGTTCGCGAGATCACGCAACTGCTCGCCGAGATCGGTGTCGACGTGCATGTATGCGCACCACTCGGCGCGTCACCAAACGATGTGAAGACCATGCCGGAAGCCGATTTCAATATCGTGCTCTATCCGGAAGTGGCCGAGACGACCGCACGTTGGCTGCAGAAGACGTTCGGCATGCCGTTCGTGAAAACCGTGCCGATCGGGGTCGGGGCGACACGCGATTTCCTGCGCGAAGTGGGCACGATCGCCGGCGTCGACGTCGAGCCGATTCTCTCGCGCGAGCGCGTGGGTGACGCGCAGGTCAGCGCGAGTCGTTCGTTGTTGCCATGGTACTCCCGCTCCGTCGACGCGACATACCTCACCGGCAAGCGCGTGTTTGTGTTCGGTGATGCCACGCATGTGCTGGCGGCCGCGCGCATCGCGAAGGACGAACTCGGTTTCAATGTCGTCGGTATCGGCACGTATGCGCGCGAGTACGCCCGCGATGTACGCGACGCGGCCAAGGCGATGGGCATCGAGGCGCTGATCAGCGACGACTATCTCGAAGTGGAGAAGACGATTGGCGATCTGGCCGTCGAGCTGGTGCTTGGCACGCAGATGGAGCGGCATATCGCCAAGCGACTCGGTGTGCCGTGTGCCGTGATCTCGTCGCCCATTCATGTGCAGGATGTGCCGGCACGGCACTCACCGCAAATGGGCTTCGAGGGTGCCAACGTCATTTTCGACACCTGGGTGCATCCCTTGATGATGGGACTCGAGGAGCATCTGTTGCAGATGTTTCGCGAGGATTTCGAGTTTGGCGATGGCAAGCTTTCCTCGCACTTGCACTCAGTGGCACCGCGTGAAACGACGCCGCAAACGCCGAGAGAAACGACGCGTGTGACCGACGTCGTTCCGCCTTCCGATGTTTCTGGCGATCACCAGGCGAATCCGGAACCCGCAGGCGCGGTCGGACTCGCCGAGGAAGAGGGCGAAGTCGAACCTGCGCTTCGCCTCACACCAGCGGCCGGTTCGGCGGCGATGCCGGCGATTGCGCAGTGGCAGGCGTCGGCCGAAGTAGAGCTCAAGAAGATTCCGTTCTTTGTGCGCGGCAAGGCACGTCGCAACACCGAGAAGTATGCCGCGGCGATGGGGCTGTCGGAAATCTCGGTCGATACGCTCTACGAGGCCAAGGCACAATATGGCAAATAAGGCCGTTCCGTTGCGGTTTGTGATCGTCACACTCGATGCGCATCTGGCTGATGCGTTCGAGCGGGCGAAGCATGCGCTGCAGCGCGACATGCCCGGCCTGCACATCAGCATGCATGTGGCGGCGGATTGGGGGAGCGATCCGACGCTCGCCGAACGCGCGCGTGCGGACATCGCGCAGGCCAACTTCATCGCCTGCACGCAGCTGTTCCAGGAGGAGTACGCGAAGGAAGTGACGGCCGCGGTGCAGGCACGCCGTCTCGACGCCGATGCGGTGTTGTGCGCGTTGTGCACGCCGGAGCTTGTGAAATGCACGCGGCTCGGCCGCTTCGATATGAGCGGCGGTGAGAATCGTTCGCCGTTCTCGCCGATCTCCCTGCTCAAGAAGCTTCGCGGTTCGCGCGAGGATGGAAAGTCTAGCGGGGAGCGGCAGATGTCGGCGCTGCGGACGCTCCCCAAGCTGCTCAAGTTCATTCCGGGCCCCGCGCAGGATGTGCGCGCGTACCTCATGCTGCTGCAGTACTGGCTGGCGGGCTCCGACACGAACATCGAGCAGATGGTGCGCTATCTGATCGATCGGTACGCGGCTGGACCGCGTGTTGCGCTCAAGGGCGCCCTCAAGCCGAAAGATCCCGAGCAGTTTCCCGACGTCGGCGTGTGGCATCCCGATTTGCCGAATCGCGGTATCGCGGCGCAGGCCAAGGCGTTGCCAGGGGCGAAGCACACGAAGGGTACGGTCGGCGTGTTGGTGGGGCGGTCGTATCTGCTGGCCGACAACACGGCGCACTACGCCGCAATCGTGCGCGCGCTCGAGGGGCAGGGGCTGCGTACCATTCCCGCGTTTGCATCGGCGCTCGATGCGCGACCGGCGATCACGCAGTTTTTCCGCGACAAGGACGGGCGTCCGGTCATCGATGCGATGATCAACCTGACGGGCTTCTCGCTCGTCGGTGGACCGGCCTACAACGATGCGATTGCCGCGCAGGCGGAGCTCAAGACGCTCGATGTGCCGTATCTCACGTTGCAGACGCTCGAGTTCCAGACGATCGACGAATGGCGTGCCGATGCGCGTGGATTGAACCCGCTGCAGGCGACGTTGCAGGTGGCGATTCCCGAGCTCGATGGCGCGATCATTCCCACCGTGTACGGAGGCAAAGGGCGCGCGGAGAACGGCAAGGCAGCGGCGTCCGAGCCGATTGCCGAACGAGTCGAGCGGGTTGCGCAGCGTGTCGCCCGTCTCGTGTCCCTTCGCCGAAAGGAGCGCGCTGAACGCAAACTTGCGCTGATCCTGTTCAACTTCCCGCCAAACGCCGGCAACACCGGCAGCGCCGCGTATCTCGCCGTATTCCCGTCGATGCAGCGCGTGTTGGCGTCGCTCAAGGAGCAGGGCTACACGGTGGAGTTGCCGGCCAGCGCGGATGATCTGCGCGAGCGCATCACCAACGGCAACCGCGAGCGCTTTGGCGCACCGGCCAACGTGCACACGCGCGTGGCGGTGGACGATCATGTGCGTCGCGAGGTGTTCCTCAAGGAGATCGAGAGCACCTGGGGACCGGCGCCGGGCAAGGCGCTCACCGACGGGCAGTCACTCTATGTGATGGGCATCCAACTCGGCAATGTCTTCATCGGCGTGCAGCCGTCGTTCGGCTGGGAAGGCGATCCGATGCGGCTGTTGTTCGAGGGGAATTTCGCCCCTACGCACGCGTTCAGTGCGTTCTATCGCTGGCTCAAGGAAGACTACAAGGC
>CAYWCJ010000236.1:0-7576 GCA_964456595.1 uncultured Gemmatimonas sp.
TCGTAGATGAGCGTCGTCCAGAGCAACCCGAAGAGCAGATACGCCACGTAGCGCATGCGATCGATCACGGCGCCCGAGAAGAGTGCGACGGTGATGCCGGCGAACATCGCCTGGAACGCGGCGAAGAGCACGTGGGGCAACGCGGGAGCATATGTCGCATTGGCGGCGGCAGTGACTCCCTGAAATCCGGCGAACGAGAAGCCCCCGATCCAGCTCGATCCAGGGCTGAACGCCAGACTGTAGCCAACGAGCACCCACTGTACGGTCACGACCGCGAGCGCGCCGAGGCTCATGAGCATGGTGTTGAGCGCGCTCTTGTTGCGCACCAGTCCACCGTAGAAAAAGGCGAGTCCCGGCACCATCAGCAGCACAAGCGCCGTACTCATGAGTACCCATGCCGTATCGCCCGACGACAGCGCAACCGGTTCCGCAGCCTGCAACAACGGGATGATCGACGCCGCACCGGTCATCGCAGATCCTCGAGGTTGGGAACGGGAATTTCGAGTTGGGTCTTGCGCATGATTTCGTCGGCGTTGACCGCGGTGAGCGCATCGTTATCCCGCTCACCGGTGCGAATACGCACGGTATGATCGAGCGGCAGCACGAAGATCTTCCCGTCCCCGACATTGCCCGTGCGTGCCGCGTTGCAGATGGCGTTGATGGCGCGCTCCACGAACTCGTCGGAGCAGGCCATCTCGATGCGCACTTTCTCATGAAACTCGAGCACCACCGTGTCCCCGCGGTAGCGCTGCACGACATCGCGTTCACCGCCATGTCCACTGACGCGTGTGAGCGTCATCCCCGTAACCCCCACCTGAAACAGGGCCCGCTTGACGTCGGCCACCTTCTCCGGCCGAATGATCGCTACGATGAGTTTCATGTCGCTCCTGACGTGTCGGGGATGAGGAGTGGCCGGGCCGGCACAGACGGCGAGCGGTCGGTGCGAGGCGCAACATTTGCATTGTACACGTCGCAGCCTGAGCGGTGAACTGGGGGTGCGGCACGAATCCGTGGCGGCGCTGCATCTTTCCGTCGCGCGGCCATCGATCATCGCGTTGATCCACCCGCGTGATGATCGAGCATCGCGACCGCGCCCGGCAATGTTCGATCCTTCCTCCACTCCAGCCTCGCTCCGCCATGTCACTCGGCACGATCGCCATCCTTGTCGGCCCCGAATACGAAGACCTCGAAGTCTGGTATCCGAAGCTCCGCCTCGAGGAGGCCGGTTTCACCACGCCACTCGTCGGGATGGGCGACGCGAAATACGACGGGAAATGGGGGTACCCGGCGGTAATGGACTGTCAGGTCGGGGACGTCGATCCGACGACGCTGCGGGGCGTCCTTGCGCCCGGTGGCTGGGCCCCCGACAAACTGCGGCGGGACCCGGCGGTTCTGAACCTGGTGCGACGGGTCCATGCGGCGGGCGGGATGATCGCGACGATCTGCCACGGGCCGTGGATTCTCATTTCTGCGGGCATCGTTCGCGGTCGCACGTTGACGTCCACCGTTGGCATCCGAGACGATGTGGTCAACGCGGGAGCGACGTGGGTGGACGCGCCGGCATACATCGACGGCACTATCGTCAGCGCGCGCGTGCCGAAGGATCTACCGGCGTTTGCCAAGGCGATGCTGACGGTGCTGGGCGAATGATCTCGGCCCAGGGCGACGACACGCGGTTCACAGACATGCCGCGCTACCCCGGATCGGCCTTCGTCAGACGCAGCAGACGACGACGGGGCTCCGCCACGTGCGCCAGCGTGCGTTCGTCGAGCACCGCGAAGAACGCATTGAGCGCCTGATCGAGTACGCTCGGGAGCCGACAGGCCGCCGCAATCGGGCAACCATTGCGCTCGGCGTCGAAGCACTCCACGAGTGCCAGGCTCTCCTCGGTCTTTCTGATCAGCGCGCCAAGATTGATCTCGTCGGCAGGCACAGCCAGCCGCACGCCACCGTGTCGTCCGCGCTCCGTCTCGACGTAGCCGAGCGCAACGAGCTTGTGTACGATCTTCACCAAATGTTCGTAAGACATGCTCATCCGCTCCGCAATCGTGCGCACCGGAATCGCACGCTCGGGTTCGAGCGCGAGCACAATGAGGCAACGAACGGCGTTGTCCGAGAATCTGGTAAGCCGCATACGGGTAGTTGACGTGCGTTCGGCATCCGTGGCTGTCAGGGAATGCCTGTGGAAAGTACGGGGTAGTGCTGACTTTAATCTTGCATGTTGCATCCGAGATTCGCCGATGAGCCTCGCTGCCTTCCACGCGGCGGTCCGCGCTCCTGAACACCTTACCCACTCTCGGGGTCAGCCTCATGTCAGTCTCTCGCCGCAGCGGATGGATCGTGGCGACGGTCACCGTCGCCATCACGATGGCATATGCGTACGGATGCGCGCCGACCAGTCGACCAGCAGGCGCAATCGGCAACGCCGACGCCGCCGCCAGGACGTATGTCGCACCAGGTCAGCACGACGAGTTCTACGCATTCATGTCCGGTGGATTCAATGGACAGGTCGGCGTTTACGGGCTGCCCTCCGGCCGCCTGTTGAAGATCGTGCCCGTCTTCTCGCAGTTCCCTGAAAACGGTTGGGGCTACTCGGAAGAAACGAAGCCGATGCTGGAAACGACGTTCGGCAACATTCCGTGGGATGATCTTCACCACACCGCGCTCTCCCAGACGAACGGTGAGGACGACGGTCGCTGGTTGTTCGTGAACGCCAACAACACCCCGCGCGTCGCGCGCATCGATCTGCGCACCTTCGAAGCATCGGAGATCCTGCAGATCCCGAACTCCGGCGGCAATCACGGCTCGCCGTTCCTGACGTCGAACACCGAGTACGTGATCGCATCGACCCGCTTCTCGCTGCCGATCCCGCAGGCAGACGTTCCGATCTCCGACTTCAAGAAATCGTTCAAGGGCACGATCAGCTTCGTGAGCGCGAACGCACCCGGCAAGATGGACGTCGCGTTCCAGCTGCTGGTGCCGGGCTACAACTACGATCTCGCGCGTGCGGGCAAGGGCCCGTCGAAGGACTGGGTCTTCTTCACGTCATACAACTCCGAGCAGGCGTACGAGAAGCTCGAGATCAACGCGTCGAAGGCGGACAAAGACTTCATCGCCGCGATCAACTGGAAAACACTCGAAACGTGCAAGAAGGCGGGCAAGGGTGAGCAGTGGCCGTCGACGTACGCGCACAACGTGATGGACGATTTCACGCGCACCGGACACTCCGAGACGCGCAAGGGTGTCACCGTCCTTACGCCACAGTCGTGCCCGAACTCGATCTACTTCCTGCCCACGCCCAAGTCACCGCACGGCGCGGATGTGGATCCGTCGGGCGAGTACATCGTGGCCGGTGGCAAACTCGCAACGGTCATTCCGGTGCATTCGTTCACCAAGCTGCTCAAGGCCATCGAAGACAAGGCGTACGAAACGGAAGTCGATGGAATCCCGGTGCTCAAGTACGAGGCGATTCTCGCCGGTGAAGTGAAGGATCCGGGACTCGGTCCCCTCCACACTGAGTTCGACGGCAAAGGCTACGCCTACACGTCGGTGTTCATCTCCTCCGAGATCGTCAAGTGGAAGCTGGGCACCTGGGAAGTGGTGGACCGCACGCCGACGTACTACTCGGTCGGTCACCTCATGATTCCCGGTGGCGGCACCACCAAGCCCGCCGGCAAGTACGCCGTCGCGATGAACAAGATCACCAAGGATCGCTATCTCCCGACGGGCCCCGAACTCACGCAGTCCGCGCAGCTATACGACATCTCGGGTGACAAGATGAAGCTCATCCTCGACTTCCCGACGACCGGCGAGCCGCACTATGCGAACGCGATCGAAGCGTCGAAGATCGAGAAGCAGCAGGTGAAGTACTACAAGCTCGCCGAGAATCGACACCCGCAGGTGACGATGGCCGAACGTGAAGCCGGTGTCGAGCGAAAGGGGAAGGTGGTGCATGTGCGCATGACCGCGATCCGCTCGCATTTCGCGCCCGACAACATCGAAGGCGTGCAGGTGGGCGATACGGTGCTCTTCCACATCACCAATCTCGAGCAGGACTGGGACATTCCTCACGGCTTCGCAATTCAGGGTGCGCAGAACGCCGAGCTGCTGGTCATGCCCGGTGAGACACGTACGCTGAAATGGATTCCCCTTTCCGTCGGAGTCTTTCCGATGTACTGCACCGACTTCTGCTCGGCACTGCACCAGGAAATGCAGGGATACGTGCGAGTTTCGCCGGTCGGGTCGAGCGTTCCGCTGAGCGGCAACACCGTTCGTGCGCAAGGCCAGGCCAAGCGAGCCGCCGCTCGTGGGATCACACTGCCCACACCACCCGTGACGAAGGCAGCCGCCGCCCACGCGACGCACAATCCGTGAACGCAACCGTTCGCTCCCGCGTGCTGCTCGCCACTGCGGCGCTGGCGCTCGGACTCTCCCTGCTCTTCCCACTGTGGCGCGTCTCGCTGACCGCGCCACAGTACCCGGAAGGACTTGGCATGCACATCTGGGCGCACACGGTGAGCGGTGTCGGGCCAAACGATCTGCAGAACATCAACGGGCTCAATCACTACATCGGCATGCAGACCATCGAGCCCGAGTCGATCCCTGAACTCAAGCTGATCCGTCCGGGCATCATCGCGATGATGATGCTCGGCATGGCCGCCGCCGCGGTCGGGCGTATGAACTGGATTCGCGCCTGGACCGTCGTACTGATCCTGACCGCCGTGCTTGGCATCGCAGACTTCTGGCGATGGGAATACGACTACGGGCACAACCTGGATCTCGAACACGCGCCCATCCAGATCCCCGGCATGTCGTATCAGCCGCCGCTGATTGGCAGCAAGAAGCTTCTCAACTTCACCGCGACCTCATGGCCTGCGATCGGCGGTGCACTGGCGATCGCGAGCGTCGTGCTCGGCACCGCAGCGGCGTTCTCCGGCGGCCGGACGCTCACGAACGATCGTCACGAGCGCGTGCGGAAGGTCGCATGACACGACACGTCTCTGCATTCGCCATCCTCTCGCTTGCGCTGGGCGCGCAGGCGTGCAACTCCCGGCCGCGCGCGCTGGTGCGCGGCCAAGATGCCTGTCGCTACTGCCGCATGGCGATCGATGACACGCGATTCGGCGCCATGCTGCTGAGCACCCGGGGCAAGGTTGACACGTTCGACTCGATCGAGTGCCTCGCGTCGTTCGTGGCGAGTCTTCCCGCGAACGATCATGCGAGGCAGATACTCGTGGCAGACTTCGATGCGCCGGATCGCTGGCTTGATGTCGCGCAGGCGCGGTTTCTGCAGAACGGAAGCGTTCGGTCACCCATGGGCCGTACCTACGCGGCGTTCCCGCCTGAAGCGTCGGATGCATCGCTGGTACAGCGATATGGCGGACGAACCATGGCCTGGCATGACGTGCTGGCGATGGTGCAGCGGGACCAGTTCGCACCGACGGGCGCGCCCTCCGCGCACACACACTGAGTACCGGATGCCACGGACGGGAGCGATGGCGGCCAGGGCAATGCGGCGAATTCTCATGCTGATACGTACGCATGCGAATTCGAGTCTTTCTTCACCGGCGCACCGTCTGCGGCGCGTGGCCGCCGTTGCACTCACGTCAGTGCTCGGCAGCGCGGCCGAGGCGCAGGTGGCTGCGGTGCCATCGACACCGCGACCGGCGATTGTGCGCTCCGGCATGTCGACAGCGTTGCGCGTCGATACGGTCTTCGTGTCGACCAATCCGATACAGCGCGCCACCGTCGCGTCATCGAAGACGGCGTCCTCCGTTCGAACGGTGGGCACCATCGCCGAGGCGCTGCGCGCCGTGAGACGTAACGGCGTCGTGCAGCTGCGCCGCGGGGTGCATAAGGAAGCCACGGTGGTGATCGAGCGGCCCGTCACGTTGCAGGGAGACAGCGGCGCCGTGCTCGACGGCGAGGGGATGCGCGAGATTCTCGTGGTTCAGGCGGACTCGGTGACGGTCCGCGATCTCACCTTCCGGAATACCGGCACCAGTCAGGCCACCGATCGCGCCGCACTGCGTGTGATGAATGCGGCCGGCTGCCTCATCGAGCGCAATCGCTTCGAGAACACACTCTTCGGCATCTACCTGCAGCGGGCGAGTGCCTGCCTGGTGCGCCAGAACGTGCTGCACGGCATGGAGGGCTCGCAAACGGTGACGGGCAACGGCCTGCATCTCTGGTCGAGCCGGGACATCGTACTCGAGGACAACACCATTGTCGGACATCGCGATGGCATCTACTTCGAGTTCGTCACCAACGGCGTCGTGCGTCGCAATCGCAGCGTGAACAGCAAACGCTACGGGTTGCACTTCATGTTCTCCGATTCGTGCCGGTACGAAGCCAACCTCTTCCGCGCCAATGAATCGGGCGTTGCGGTGATGTACTCCAAGCGCGTGCAGATCACCGGCAACACGTTCGCGCTCAATCGCGGCAGCGCGGCGTACGGCCTGCTGCTCAAGGAGATCACCGACAGCGAAGTGCGTCGCAACGTCTTCGCCGACAATTCGGTGGCGTTGCACATGGAGGGATCGAGCCGCAACGCCGTCACCGACAACGATTTCGTGCGCAACGGATGGGGCGTCCGCGTGCTCGCGGATGCGCAGGACAATCTGCTGCAGGGAAATGCGTTTGCGGACAACGTATTCGATGTCGGTACCAACAGCCGGCAGAACTACAGCACCTTCGTGGGCAACTGGTGGTCACGCTACCGTGGCTACGACCTCGATCACGACGGTCGCGGCGACGTGGCGCACACGCCCGTGCGACTGTTCGCGCTGCTCGTCGCACAGTCGCCGCCGGCGTTGATTCTCACGCGCAGCGTGCTGGTGGACTTGCTGGATCTGGCCGAGCGCGTCATGCCCGTGCTGACGCCTGAAACACTGCGCGATGACGCACCGCTCATGCGCGCGCCGAGGAAGCTGCCGTGATGCTTGTGGAACCGCGCGAATCGGTGGTGACCGGTCGTGCGGCAATTGACACCGCGACGCCGCTGGTGAGCGTTCGCGGTCTCACCAAATCGTATGGCAAGCGGGCTGTGCTGCGCGGAATCGACCTTGCACTGTCCCGGGGCGCCGTGACGGCCATCATCGGTCCGAACGGGGCCGGCAAGACTACGCTCAACAAGGCGCTGCTCGGACTCGTTCATCCGGACGGAGGCACCATTCTGTTCGACGGTGTCGATGTGCGGGGCTCGATCGCGCATCGCGCGCGCATCGGCTACATGCCGCAGTCCGCCCGCTTTCCCGAAGACAGCTCGGCGCGCGATCTGCTGACGCTGCTCGGCGACCTTCGCGGCACTGAACGTGCGCGTGATGAGCACCTGCTCGAAGCCTTCGCGCTCGATCGCTTTCTCGACCAGCCGGTGCGAGCACTCTCCGGCGGACAGCGCCAGCGACTCAACGCAGCGGCCGCGTTTTTGTTCACTCCCGAGCTGCTGTTGCTCGATGAACCGACCGCCGGACTCGATCCCGTCGCCAGCAGCACGCTCAAAGATCACATGCGCTCGGTGCGCGATGACGGGCGTGCGGTGGTCATCACCTCGCATATCCTGAGCGAGCTGCAGGAG
>CAYWCJ010000237.1:0-7538 GCA_964456595.1 uncultured Gemmatimonas sp.
GCTCGGACTCGAGACGTTCATCCACGGCGCGCTGTGCATCTCGTACTCCGGACAGTGCTTCATGTCCGGCATGATCTCCGAACGTTCGGCCAATCGCGGCTCGTGCGCACAGTCATGCCGCAAGGACTACACGCTCACCGACGAAAGCACGAAGGCGACGCTCGACAGCGGATTCCTGATCTCGGCGAAGGATCTTGCGGCACACGACCATCTCGCGCAGCTCGCCGAACTCGGCATCGGCTGCCTCAAGGTCGAAGGGCGCAAGAAGAAGCCCGAATACGTCGCGACCGTAACGCACGCGTACCGTACCTGGCTCGATCGAATCGCGACGGGAGAGTCTGCACCGCCGCCGAGTGACGAGATCGAGCCGTTGGTGCAGATCTTCAGTCGTGGCAATACCAGCGGCATGTACGGTGGCCGCGAGGGTCGCGAGTATATCACGCGCACGCAGCCTGACAATCGTGGCCTGCCAATCGGTACCGTGGTCGGTCGCGACGGAAGTGATATCCTCGTCGACGTCACGCACGCCATTGCGATCGGCGACGGCATCGGATTCGAGTCGCCCGACGCAAATGTCGCCACGACGATTGGCGGTCTCGTCTCTGGTGTGCGCACGATCTCCCTGCGCAACGGCATGCATCGCCAGGCACTCGGCATGCGCGTGCGCGCGAACACCGGTTGGCGTGTCGTACGTTCGAGCGATGTGACCCTCATGCGTACGGCTCAGGAGAGCTTTGCGGACGTGGCCGTCCCCGCCAGAGTCGGACGCACGGCGGTGAACGTGCGCGTGTTCGGTCACGCCGGCGGTCCGCTCAAGACCACCTGGTCGTTTGGCGAAAACGAGGTCACCGTGCGTGGGGAGACACCGCTTGCGCCGGCCTCCAGACGCAGCCTCGATCTCACGCAGCTTCGTGAACAGCTCGGTCGCCTTGGCGAGACCGCATTCGTGCTTGCATCGCTCGAGGCCAGCGGGCTTGGCGACGGACTGTTCCTGCCAATCAGCGAACTCAATCGCATACGTCAACAGGCCGTCGAACAGCTGGATGAACGGCTGGGCTGGATGCTCATGAGCCGCACGGCGACGCGTGATGCGCAGATCGCCGAGGCCGTGGCCGACGTGCCAGGGATCATCACCGACGCTCCGGTCGAGAGCGAGACGGCGTTCGCTCTGCGCGCCATCGTCTACAATCTCGATGACGCGCGCGCGGCAGCCGCCGCTGGCGCCACCGAAATCGTTTTCGATCCGTTCCTGCGTCATCCCGCGCCACCGCTGGCGCGCGTGAACGCACTGCGCGACCACCTTGCCACGCTCGGTGTCTCGCTCCGCTTGCGCACGCCCACGATCGTGCGCCCCGACGAACGCAAGCGACTCGACAAGTGGCTGGCGCTCGGACTGTCACTGCTGTCGGGTCATCTCGGACTCGTTGCCGAGCAGGGAAGCGCCGGTACCGATGTCATCGCCGACTACGCCACCAACACCTTCAACGCGCACACCGCAGCGCTGCTCTTCGAGCTCGGCGCCAAGCAGCTTACGGCCTCCATCGAGCTCACACTCGACGAGATCGGCGCGCTGGTAAAGCCGTGGGGCGGCGCAGGATTCGACGTACTCGTCTACGGTCGGCCGGAAGGGATGACGATCGAGCATTGCGTGCTGTCGGCCGCGTTCGATCGAGAACCCGCCACCTGCCGCGATCTGTGCGTGCAGAAGCACGTCAACGTCTCCATCACCGATCCTGCCGGCTACACCTTTGCTGTCGCCACAGACTCAGCCTGCCGCAACCGTCTCTTGCATTCGCGACCGATCGATGCCTCGGAGTACCTGCCGACACTCTGGGCACATGGCATTCGCGGCTTCCAGCTTCTGTTCAACGTGCCGGGCGACGCGGTGACTGAGATCACGCGCGCGTATCGCGATGCACTGGATGCCCTCGCCGAATCACGCGAGCCCGCGCTGACCGCGACGCGCACACTGCTCGACGGCGTCTTCACCCGCGGCCACTTCAATCGCGCGGTCTGATGAGCGGACTGGCATGGTTTCGGTAACGCGATCCGGTTATCGCTTCGTTTATTTGCGGGCATGACCAGCGCGGCGACATTCGGCACACTCGACGGTGCGCGCGTCACACTGCGCGAGAAGTTCGGCTACCCCGATTTCCGCCCGCCGCAGATCCGCGCCGTGCAAGCGGTGCTTTCGGGTCGTGATGTGCTGGTCGTGCTGCCCACCGGCGGCGGCAAGTCGCTGTGCTATCAGGTGCCGGCATTGATGCGCGACGGACTTACCGTCGTTATTTCGCCGCTGATCTCGCTCATGAAAGATCAGGTCGACGCGCTCGAACGGCGCGGACTGTCGGCCGCGTTCATCAACAGCACGTTGAGCAGCGGCGATGTCGCCGATCGCTTGGCGCAGGCGCGCGACGGATCACTCAAGCTGCTGTATCTGGCCCCCGAGCGCATGGAGGCAGGTCGCACCTTGCAGAAGTTGGTGGACATCGGCGTCGTGCTGCTCGCCGTCGACGAGGCCCACTGCATCAGTGAGTGGGGGCACGACTTCCGGCCAAGCTATCGGCGTATCGGACTCATTCGCGAACGCCTTGGCTCACCGCAAACGGTCGCGCTCACCGCAACCGCGACACCGGCTGTCCGTGACGACATCGTCAGGCAACTCGCGCTCGATCATCCAGACGTTGTCGTCGCCGGGTTCGATCGCATCAACCTCACGTATCACGTCGCCTCGACCCGCACGCAGGACGACAAGGACAAGGCGGCGGTGCAGTGGCTGCGCCAAGCGCCCGGTCCGGCCATCGTCTACGCGCCCACGCGCAAAGCCGTCGAACGCGTCACGTCGATGCTGGTGCGCGCGCGGGTTGACGCAGTCGCGTATCACGCAGGACTCGATGATGGACTGCGACAGCGCGCGCAGGATGCGTTCATGCGTGAGGATGCGCGCGTCATCGTCGCAACCAGCGCGTTCGGCATGGGAATCGACAAGTCCGATGTGCGGCTTGTCGTCCACCACGCGATGCCGGGCTCCATTGAGGCGTACTATCAGGAAGCAGGACGCGCCGGTCGCGATGGCAAGCCAAGCACGTGCGTGCTGCTCCACGCGTACCCCGATCGCTTCACGCACGAGTTTTTCATCGAACAGGCACATCCGGATCGCGCGCTCATCGAACAGTTGTGGACGCTGCTCCGCGCGGAATCCGACAAGGCAGGGTTCGTCGAACTGACACTCGATGACATCGCGGCGCGATTGCCTCCCAAGGCGGGCGATCGCAAAGCCGGCGCTGCGATGCGCGCACTCGTCGCCGCCGGCGCACTCACCATCGAACCGGCGCCCGCTGGTCGCGTCTGGGTCCGCCTGCTCGCCGCCCCAGCCCGTATCACGCGCGAACTCACCGGCGATCGCCAATACGATCGCGACGTGCTGCGCACACTCTGGCGCGCCGTCGGCAAGCGACTTGAACTGGGCGCCTCCATCGACCTCCGCGGCTTGCCATCCGGCTTCGGGGGATGGATGGGAATCGTCCCTGTGCTTGAACGCCTCGAATCACAGCAGTTTGTATCATGGGCGAAAACCGGGTCCGGTTTTCGCCTCGCGGCGCGGTGTCGTGACGCGAAGTGGCTGCCGGTTGACTGGACCGCACTCGAGCGGAGACGTCGGTCCGACGTTGGTCGTCTTGAGGCGATGCAGCGATATGCACAAACACGCGCTTGCCGTCGCGCGTTCGTGCTGCGCTATTTCGGTGATCCCGAAGTGCGCCCGCAGTGCGACGCCTGCGATCGTTGCCTCGGCACCACCGAAGTAGCGCCACCGCGGGCGAGCTCGCGACCTACGCACCTTCGGTCCCGCCCCCGCAGTCGCTAGCAGGAATTCCCTCCGATCAATCCATGGACGACAGTCTGTATTTTTCCGAACAGCATCTCGCCGTGCGCGATATGGTGCGAGCGTTTGCACGTGAACAAGTCGCGCCCGTGGCGGCGCAGCACGACGCCGATGCGTCCTTCCCGTGGGAGAACGTCAAGGCGATGGGCGAACTCGGACTGCTTGGCATTCCGTGGTCCGAAGACGTCGGTGGGGCAGGGTTCGACACGCTCAGCTTCATGATCGCGATCGAAGAGCTCGGGCGCGTCGATGCCTCGCATTCCATCACCATCAGCGCACACACGACACTCGGCACGTCGCCGATCGTGAACTTCGGTACGCGCGAGCAGATCGAGCGCTACGTGCCGCTGTTGGCCAGCGGAAAAGTGCTCGGTGGCTTCGGATTGACAGAAGACAACGCCGGCAGCGACGCAGGCGGCACGCGCACCACCGCAGAGAAAAAGGACGGCTACTATGTGCTCAATGGGTCAAAGCGATTCATCACGCATGCCGGTGTCGGCGAGATCTTCGTCGTCACCGCCGTCACCGATGCTTCGCAAGGCACCAAAGGTATCTCATCCTTCATCTTGACCAAGGATTCCGTCGACCTCGATGCATGCCTGAAGTATGGCGTCGGCCACGATCCATCGTTGGCGCCGATGCGCGGCTTCAGCTCCGGCAAAAAGGAAGACAAGCTCGGCTGGCGAGCCTCGGACACCCGCGAGTTGCTGTTCGACAACGTCGAAGTCCCGGCAGAAAACCTGCTCGGCACCGAGGGGCGCGGCTTCGTGAATTTCATGAAGACGCTCGACGCTGGTCGCATCGGTATCGCCGCGTTGTCGATCGGCATCGCACAGGGCGCGTTCGATGAGGCGCTCAGGTACGCGTCGGTGCGGAAGCAGTTCGGACAGGCCATCGCGTCATTCCAGGGCATTCAGTTCCAGCTGTCGGACATGGCCACCGAAATCGAAGCCGGTCGCCATCTCATGTATCACGCCGCCTGGCTCGCGCAGAACGGCAAGCCGTACGGTAAGGAAGCGGCGATCGCCAAGCTGTTCTGCTCGGAGTTGGCCATGCGTGTCACCATCAAGGCCATCCAGATCCACGGCGGCTACGGATATACCAAGGACTATCCCGTCGAGCGCTTCATGCGCGACGCCAAGATCTGCGAGATCGGTGAAGGCACGAGCGAGATTCAGCGCATCGTCATCGCGCGTCACCTGCTCAAGGGATTGATCGACTAGGCCCGGTAGGGGACCGTCCCGGCCGTCACGATTGCAGCGCCTGGCGCGCCGGCGACATTGCGGGACCCGTTCGGTCCCGTGTACTGTACAGATGTTCGTGTTTCACCTTTTAGTTGCCGTTTCGTAGCCGTCACACCCGGCGCCGATGGGCCGTGCGACTCACGGGCCGTTTGCGTTTCTGGTGGGGGCCAGTCGTGGCCAGCGCGCCGCCGACCGACGCCCACCGAACGTCCTGCCGCGCATCACGCCAACGTGCGTCGATCGCATACTGCCGCGTCATCTCCCAGACCCTGTGCTGACCGCCGCTTCGCGCGCGGGTCGCTCGGCGTTTTGGGCGCGTGCAGTGTGAACGATTTGATGCGGTGTGCAGGGGAGCCTGTGACGTCGTCCGCGTCGCTGCCGCCTTGGCGCGACCGGGCAATCCCGTGGTATCACCGTGTGGAATTTCGATCGGACGAAGCGGAGTCGCCGCCGTCCGATCGGTCGGGATGAGACAATGAAGCGAGAGATCCTGGTGAATGCGACGCCGCGCGAAACGCGCGTCGCCATTCTCGAGGACGGTCAGCTCGTGGAACTGCTCGTCGATCGGCCGGATGCGCGTCGCATGGTTGGCGATGTCTATCTGGGCAAGGTCGAAGCAGTGCTACCGGGCATTCAGGCCGCCTTCGTGAACATCGGTACCGAGAAGTCAGCGTTTCTGCATGCGGCGGATGTCGTGGTGGATGACGCGTCGGTGACCGACGATGATGATGACGAAGAAGACGATTCTTCCGCCGAAGAAGCCTCGGGCGGCGGCGGACGTCGTGGTCGACGCGAAGTGCGTCCTATTCAGGACCTGCTGAAGCGAGGGCAGGATATTCTGGTGCAGATCAGCAAGGAACCGATCTCCACCAAAGGCCCGCGCGTCACTGCGCAGGTCTCACTGGCGGGGCGGTTCATCGTCTACATGCCGTTCGCGTCCAAGGTGGGCGTGAGCCGCAAGATCGACGAACGCAGCGAGCGGCAGCGCCTGCGCGCCATGCTGACCGAAATCCTGCCGGAAGACGTGGGCGGCGTCATCGTGCGTACGGTCTCCGAAGACGCGACCAAGGAAACGTTCGAGCGCGAATTGAACACGCTCATGAACAACTGGAAGCGCATCAAGCGGAAAACGCAGTTCATGCGCGCACCGGCGCTCGTGCATCGCGAAACGAACGTGACGCGCGGCCTCGTGCGCGACCTGTTCAGCGCCAAGGTCGAAGGCGTTACCGTCGACTCGAAGCAGGTCTTCAACGAGATCACCGAGTATCTGCAGGGGATCGCGCCGGAACTTGTCGAGCGCGTGAAGCTCTACGAAGACACGGTCTCGCTTTTCGACAAAGCTGGCATCGAAACGGAGATCCGCGATCTCTTCAAGCGCCGCTGCGACCTGCCGTCCGGCGGCTATCTGATCATCGAGCCCACCGAAGCGCTCGTGTCGATCGATGTGAACTCCGGCCGCTATACCGGCAAGCGCGACCCCGAAAAGACAATCCTCAAGACCAACACCGAAGCCGCGAAGGAAATCGCGCGACAGCTCCGGCTGCGCGACGTCGGCGGGATCATCGTCTGCGACTTCATCGACATGGAGACCCAGTCCAATCGCGACCGGGTGCTGAACGAGCTGCGCTCGAACCTGAGTCGCGACCGGGCGCGTACCAAAGCCTTTGCGGTCAGCGACCTGGGCCTCGTGGAGATGACGCGCCAACGCGTTCGGCAAAGCCACTGGCAAAGCATGACCGAGATCTGCCCGACGTGCAGTGGCACCGGACGAGTGTTCACGCCGGAAACCATCGTGCGCCGAGTGGAGCGGGCCGTGCGCCGCATGGCCGCGGAGGGGCGGAAGGAGCCGGTCACGCTCCGACTGCATCCCGAGGTGGCCCTCCACGTACTGGAGCAGGAGCACGACTTCGTGAAGCGGTTGGAGAAGCTGGCCGGGTTCGCGCTCGACCTGCGCGACGACCCGCTACTCAAGCCGGACGAGATGAAGCTGGTGATGAAGGGGGCGCAGCGGGACGTGACGCAGCAGTACGCACTGGCATAATTGGTCGTGAGCCGACGGCTCGGTACCACGTCCTCACCACCAAGCGTAGAGCTTCGGGTAAAGGTTTTGGGCTTTGAGTTGGCGTGGTGGCGGGAACGTCGCGACGCCCGAGGGCACAACCGGAAGCCCAGAACCTTTACCCGAAGCCCGACACTTGGTGGTTGCAGTCCGGTCCCGGGTTGACTCTCCCCCCACACCCGAATATTCTCCACGGCTACGTTCCACCCGCCTTATACAAGAAAGAACCATGAGCTACGCGATCATCCGCACCGGTGGCAAGCAGTTCCGTGCCGAGCCGGGCAAGACACTTCGAATTCCCTCGTTGCTGGGCGATGCTGGCACGGCCGTCGAGTTCAACGACGTCCTCCTC
>CAYWCJ010000238.1:0-7511 GCA_964456595.1 uncultured Gemmatimonas sp.
CGAGTGCGCGCACTCGCCTGACCTTGTCTTCGGGAGACAGGTCGCCGGCGAACACCGCGATGCCGACTGCCGACGCGACTTTGGCCACGTTCTCGGACTTGTCACCGCTGAGCAGTTGCGTGTCCACGATACCCAGCGCGCGCAGCGATGCGAAGAAGCCTGCGAGATCGGCGCGCAACTCGTCTTCGAATTCAATACGCGCGACGTCACCCGCCGACGTACCGACATAGGCGCGTAGACCCTCGGCGTCCAGATCCAGCGCGGAGACCCGCGATGCAAGTGTCGGTATCGCGCTACGCACGTAATCCGCCGAGCCAACCGCCACCGTCTCGCCATCCACCACGCCGAGCACGCCGCTGCCTGGTGTCTCCACCAGCGACGTGGCGATGGCTTGCAGCGTTTTCTCGGCCGCGGCGGCGCGCACGATCACGCGTGCGAGGAGATGGCCGGAGCCCAATTCGACTGCGGCGGCCATGGCAAGCAATCGTTCGGGGCTGGCGGCGTGCGGCCGCTGCACGTTTGCAGCATCACTCACGATGCGTCGCATACTCGGCTGTCCGATCGTCAGCGTACCGGTCTTGTCAAAGACCGCCGAGTTCACGCTCGCCAGCGCTTCGAGTGCACCGCCATTTCGGACGATGATCGAACGTCGCGCGGCGCGGTTGATGCCGCCGATGATGGCAACCGGCGCCGCGAGAATGAGCGGGCACGGTGTGGCGACCACGAGCACGGCGAGCACGCGGGTCCAATCATGTGAAACGAACCATGCCGTCGCACACGCCGCCAACGTCAGCGGTGTGAACCAGATGGCCCACCGATCGGCGGTGCGCTGCAACGGACTCTTGGACGCTTGCGCGCTGCGTACCAGTTCCACGATGCGTGCGTACTGTGATTCCTGCGATGTCCGTGTGGCACGAATCGTCAGTGCACCTTCCTGGTTCACGCTGCCCGACATCAACGCGGAACCGGCAACGGCGCGCACCGGCATCGCTTCACCGGTGAGGCGCGCCGTGTCGAGATGCGAGACGCCTTGCAGTACGACGCCGTCGCACGGAACGAGTTCACCCGCACGCACCAGCAGCTCGTCACCGGGCACGATCTCGATTGCCGCGATATCAGCGACGCGCCCGTCAATCACGCGGTGTGCCGAACGCGGTGCGTCGGCCTCCAGGGCGGCGACGGCACTGCTCGCGCGCGTCACGGCGTACGCCTCCAGCGCCTCGCCGCCGGTCTGCATCAACACGACGACCAGTCCGGCGAGTGGCTGCCCGAGCGCGATGGCGCCGAGGATGGCGAGCATGGCCACGACATCGGCGGCAAAGTTGCCGCGCAACATGCCGCGCAACGTGCGCCAGGACACGGGCGCTCCGGTGAGCACCAGGCCGGCCAACCAGACGCCCTCGCGCCACCGCGCGGCCTCCGGCGTTGGCGAGAGCGCCAGCAACGCGCCGCCCACGAGAAAGCCAGCGGCGATCAGCGGCAACCGCGGGATCGAAGATAAGCGCATGGGTGGAAACATACACGTCCCGCGTGGTATGCTCTCGGTATCATGACCGACTCAGAATCGCCGTTCCATCCGGTACCGCACTCGCACGCGGCGCTTGCCGCGATCGTCGACATCGCGGCAGACGCGATCATTGCGCTCGACGACAACTTCCGTGTCGTGCGATTCAATCGTGGCGCCGAGCAGATGTTCGGATGGACGGAAGCCGAGATGCTTGGCCAGCCGCTCGATCGATTGCTGCCGATGGGTGCGCGCGCCGTGCATCGAGGTCATGTGCGCACCTTCGCCGAAGGACCGACCGACGCGCGACGCATGGCCAACCGACGCGAGATCGCGGGGCTCCGCCGGTCGGGTGAGGAGTTCCCTGCGGAGGCGTCGATCGCGCGCGTGACCGTCGAAGGCGAACGCACGTTCATGGTGACCCTCCGCGATGTGAGCGAACGTCGGCGCACCGAAGAACGCCAACGATTGCTGGCGACTGCCGGGTGGGTGCTGGCCGCCTCACTCGATCTTGAATCGACGATGGCGACCGTGGCCGAGCTGCCCGTGCCGATGCTTGGCGAGTGGACCATGCTCGAGCTGCTGACCGCGGATGGGTCCATTCGTCGGGCGGCAGCCACCCACATGGACCCGCTGCGGCAGGAGATCACGACGGGCTTCATGTCGCGCTCTGACCGGCCGTTGCTGGCCGATTCCCCTGCGGAGAGTGGCAGTCGCGCGGCGCATGAATCCGAGGCGCAGCGCATCACGGATATCAGCGCGTGGCTGCAGGCGAATTTCCACGATGCCGGCGAACGTGCGCGTGCAGAGTCCCTCGGTGCATCGGCCGTACTGCTGGTGCCGTTGCGGGCCGGCGGGCGCGCGCTTGGTGTGCTGCATCTCGTGCGCACGCGCGCCGGCGCGTCGCATCTGGTCGAAGAAGTGCAGTTGGCCGACCAGTATGCGGGACTCTCCGCGCTCGCGCTCGAGAACGCGCGATTGTATCAGGAGGCCAGAACCGCGGTGCGTGAGCGCGAAGAGATGTTGGCGATCGTTTCGCACGACCTGCGCAACCCGGTGAACGCGGTCGTTATGCTGACGGGAGCCGTTCTCAGTCGCGACGCGAGCGATACACGGCCCTTGATGGAGCGCGATCAGGTCGAGTCGATTCGCGCTGCCGCGCGTCAGGCAGACGGCCTGATCCAGGACCTGCAGGATGTCTCGCGTATCTCGTCGGGGCGCCTGCACGTCGACCAGCGACGCGTGGATCTGGTGGAGGTCGCGGAAGAGTCGGCGGACCTGTTCGAGCACGTCATGCAGGACGCTGCGGTGCGCTTTGTTCGTGCCATCGACGTGAACACGCCGTCGGTGCTGGCCGATCGCGGTCGGATCCTGCAGGTGCTGTCAAATCTGCTGGCCAATGCGGTGCGTTTCACGCCGCACGGCGGCACGGTGCGGCTGACCGTTCAGACACAAGGCAGGTCGCACGTGCGCATGACGGTGCGCGACACCGGGCCTGGGATCGCGCCGGAAGACCTGCCGCGGCTGTTCGAGCGCTACTGGCAGGCCCCGCGACTGTTGCGCGCGGGCTCAGGGCTCGGGCTCTATATCGCCAAGGGGATCGTGGACGCCCACGGCGGCGAGATCGGCGTCGAGAGTGCCGTGGGGGAGGGAAGCGAGTTCTGGTTCACGCTCCCCGTGGCCAGATAGCGTGCGAAGGGCGTCGCGCTATCCGGGGTGTCGCGAGCAGCGGCGTGGCC
Source organism: uncultured Gemmatimonas sp. (assembly GCA_964456595.1). Classification (GTDB taxonomy): domain Bacteria; phylum Gemmatimonadota; class Gemmatimonadetes; order Gemmatimonadales; family Gemmatimonadaceae; genus Gemmatimonas. The sequence goes on from CAYWCJ010000238.1 coordinate 3,244, forward strand.
GACTAGTGCTTCGCGGGCGCGGCCTTCGACTCCGCGGCGCCTTCGGTCTTCGCCGCACCGGGTTCGGCGCCACCAGCGGCGTCGCGCTGGTTATAGACCTGCACCGCCATCGGATCGCGCGGGTGGATATACGTCCGCTCGTGAATCGAGTAGGCAGTGAACAGCAGGCCTCCGGTGAGCAACACCACCACGCTGGCGAAGCCCCATCCCTGTTTGTTCGGATCGTACGCTGCACTCATCAGAAAACCCCGTCGGGAAGGCGCGACCGGCCAACGCCGGCTGAAAGTAGTGATCGAGCCGAGGCGAAGCTCGACCGCACGGAAGGTAAGCGTACCTCGGAAGAGTCGGTAGCACCCCACGACAACGATGTGCGAAGTCACTCCTCGACGCGTGGCCCCGAGTCGCGCGTCGGGTCGATCAGTTGCGCCGGCAATATCGCCGTCTGTCCGTAACGTCCGCGAATACGATCCAGTGCCCGGGTCAGCGCCTTTTCCTTCATCCCTTCGACGGGCTCGTCGGGCGACGCGGGTGCGACGGGCGCTGGGAACAGTCCAAGCTGCGGCGGGGCCGGGGCGTCGTCGCCGAAATGCGAGAGGGCGATCCCCAGCAGGCGCACCCCGACCCGACGACGTTTGCGCAGGGCGCGCAGCAGCGTTCGGGCCGCGCGCACCACCGATTGCTCCGATTCGATGGGGTGCGCGAGCGTCCGTTGCGCCGACCGTGTGCGGAAGTCGCTGTCGCGCAGTTTGACGGTGATCGTGCGCGCGTGCAGCGCCTGCTTGCGCAAATCGGTGGCCACGCGCACGGCAAGCCGCAGCAGCTCACGCTCGACGACATCGTCCTCGTGCAGGTCGCGTCCGAATGTCGACTCCCGACTCACCTGCTTCTGACTGTCGCGCGCCGTGACGACGCTTTCGTCGATGCCGCGCACACGACGATAGAGCGAGGCGCCGGTGTGCTGGCCGAGTCGCGATTCGAGTGTGTCACGCGTCCAGACCTGCGCTTCGGCGACCGTGACGAGTCCCATGCGCTCGAGCTTCTGGGTGAGCTTGGGGCCAACCATCGGCAAGTCCGCCAGGCGAAAGCGGGAAAGAAACGCGAACTCCGCGCCGGGCGGTACGACATGCACGCCGTTGGCCGTGGTCCCAGGCTTGGGCTTGCCCACCTCCACCGCCATCTTCGCCACCAGACGCGTGGTCCCGCCGCCGATCGAGACCGTGAGCCCTGTGGCCTCGCGCACCGCCGTGCGGATGCGATGCGCCGTCGCGTCCAGTGACTCGTGGCCGTACAGCGCATCGGTGCCGCCCATGTCGCAATACCACTCGTCGACGCTCGACGTTTGCACGACGGGGGTGAAGCGCGTCAACACCTGCTGGATCGCTCGGCTTCGCGCTGCACAGGCATGGCGCGGGACGGGGACGCACATCGCCTGGGGGCAGAGTTGCAGCGCGCGTGCGATCGGCATCGCGGAGCGCATACCGAACCCCCGGCACTCATACGACGCGCTGCACACGACGCCACGCGAGCCCGGACGACCGCCGACAATCAGCAACGTGGCTCGGCCAGCGCCCTCCGGATCCTCCTGTCGCGCCACCGCCACGAAAAAGGCGTCGGCGTCGACGAGGAGGATGCGGCGGGGAATCAACGGCCCAGTGTCGAACAGTGAGTTCGGGTGGGGAGTGAGCAAGTACGGCGTCGGTGCGTGAGACTCACAGCTTCAAATTTGAACCCGAAGCTGGAGACTTGGCAGCTTCGACGCGAAGACCGCCGCCACCGCTCACCCACGCTGCGCGTGACTCCCGCCATTCTGAAGCTGGAGCGGGTCGGCCATTCTTCTCATTCTCACACCGCTCTCGGCCCCGTCGGCCCCTCTCGCGCGTCTTCGTACGTGGCTCCTCGTCCTCGCGCGGCCACCGGCCATCTCGTCTCGACCGCCTCACCTCGCACGCCCACGATCTCGTCGAACAGGTGGACCACGATGCAGACGTGATTCGGTACCACGCGCACCTGCTCACCCAATCGCGGTCGCCAATCGGTCTTCGACAGGTCCAGAATTCCGTGCTCTTCCGACAGGCGCGAGACGGTCACCTCGGGCCGATCAAGCAGCGCGCCGAACCCATCATCGCCATCGGCGCGCAACGGTTCGCGTCCCAGGGCCTTGGTTCCTGCGTCGATGACGACCTGACCTGGCACCGCGGTGCTGACCACCGTCGCGAGCACCGTCAGTGCACAGTCGTCCCAATCGCAGGCACCGATGTTGGCCGTCGTGCGATCGTTGTACACGTAGGTTCCCGGTCGTACTTCGGTGACGCCCTTCAGCTCGTGCATGCGCCACGCCGCCGGTGTCGACCCCCCGCTCACGACGCGCGGTGGCAACCCGACGTCGCTCAGCGCGTCGATATACCGCGCGAGCTCGGCACCCAGTTGCGCGAGCTTATCGCTCTGAGCAGCGGTGGACTCGCGAATATGTCCTGGGTAGAACAGCAAACCGGCGAAGTTGAGCCCCGCGATATCGCGCACCTGTTTGGCGAGCATGACCGCTCGCTCCGGTGTCGACACCCCCACGCGATGCATGCCGAGGTCGGCTTCCACCAGCACATCGATCTCGCGTCGCGAGAGCTTGGCGGCGAGCGCCAGTGCCTGCAGTGCCGCGCCATCGTCGGCCGCCACCGCGATGCGCACCTCGCGCGGCAATCGCGCCATGCGTTCGAGCCGCGCGGCCCCCACCGGCGGATAGGCCAACAGCAGATCATCGCACGCTTCGGCCATCACCTCCGCTTCGCGCAACGTCGCGCACGTCAGCCCGACCGCGCCAAGTCGCATCTGCTCCGCAGCGATGCGCGGAGACTTATGCGTCTTCACGTGCGGCCGAAGTCGCAACCCGTGCAGGGTGGCATATGCCGCCATCCTGTCCAGATTGAATGCAAGCCGGTCGAGATCGACCACCGGCACCGGCGTCTCGAGTTGTTCGAGATACATCGCCATCACCCCTCCCACCTGTGAGCCTGCAAAATGAGCGCGAGTGATCGTCAGTGGACCCCTGTCACCCTTCCTGATCTTCCTCCGCCCGCGGGAGCCTACTCCCCGGGGGTGCGTGCCGGCAACCTGTTCTTTGTTTCCGGTCAGGTGCCCCGGGATCCGGCCACTGGCCAGAACGTGGGCACGACGATCGAGGAACAGACGCGCCAGACGCTCGCCAACCTCGAACGCGTGCTGCACACCGGTGGCGCGACCCTCGAGCAGGTGGTGAGCGTGACCATCTACCTGACCGACGAAAACAACTGGGGCGCGGTCAACGAGATCTACAAGACGGTCTTCTCGCCGCCGTACCCCACGCGCGCTGTCGTGGGCGCGTCACTGCGCGGCATTCTCGTGGAGATCTCGGCGATCGCGTACGTGCCGTGACGACCTCTCGGTCGACGGTCGACCACAACGGGATCCGCATCGTTGAACGCACCACCGCACGCACGGCCCGCTTTGCCACGCTCGGCGCAGAGCCCGAGCAGGCGGCACGCATCTGGTTTGTGCTGCACGGGTACGGACAGCTGGCGGCGCGATTCCTGCGCCCGTTCGTCGGCGTGGTCCCCGACGATGTCTGTGTGGTCGCGCCGGAAGCGCTTTCCCGATTCTACCTCGAGGCGCCGCGCGCCGACGGTGCCCACCTGCAGCGCATCGGCGCGTCGTGGCTCACACGGGAAGCGCGCGAGCGCGAGATCGCGGACGCCATTCAGTGGCTCGATCTGGTGCACGAGGAAGTGATGGGACGTTCGCAGAACGCGCGCCGTACGTCGCCGGTCACCGGCGTGCTGGCCTTTTCGCAGGGCGTCGCGACGGCGATGCGCTGGATGGTGCATGGCGCCGTCCGTCCGTCGCATGTCGTGCTCTGGGCCGGCGGCCTTGCCAACGATGTCGACACGGCGCTGCTGCGCGCACGTCTGTCGCAGACGACACTGACGCTGGTCGCCGGCGCGAATGATCACTTTGCAACGCCAGAAGTGCGGGCCCGGGTCGCTGCCGAGTCCCGCAGCTGGCACGACCACCCTGTCGAGATCGAGTTTGACGGCACGCACCAGTTGGACGCGGGCGTGCTGCAGTCGGTAATTGCGGCGCTCGCAGCCCGTCGTGGCTGATCCACCGAACGCGCGCCTGACGTCGGAGGCAGGTGGCGCGGAGGGGACGCCCCCTCACGACCCTGATGCGGACCGTGCGGTCCTGGTGTTTGGCGAGGACAGCGCATGGCGGCTGCGATGGCGTGATGCGCTCCGCCG
>CAYWCJ010000239.1:0-7498 GCA_964456595.1 uncultured Gemmatimonas sp.
ACCGCGCTCGTGAGATCACCGTTGGCCGGCAAGACGAGAATACCAACGCCAACCAACCCGATGACAACGCCGAGCACCTTGGCGGCGGTCGGCCGCACGCCCATCCACCCTTCGCAGAGCACGAGCCAGAGCGGCACCGTCGCCACCAGCAACGAGGTCATCCCCGAACTCACCCGTTGTTCGGCCCAGGACACGGCGCCGTTACCAACGAACAACAGCAACGCACCGACGATGGCCGAGTTGCGCCACTGCAGCGCGCTCGGCTTGGGCGCGCCGCGCCACCGGCTCCACGCATACAGGAGCGAGCCCGCCAGAAGGAAGCGCACCGCGCCCAGCACAAACGGCGGAATGGTGTCGATGGCCACGCGAATGGCGAGATACGTCGAGCCCCACACGACGTAGATGACGCCGAAGGCGAGGATGAATTGCAGGCGCGTGGCTGGCGGTGATGTGTCCGCGTGTCGGTCATTGGCGACCACGGCAGACTCGATCGAGGAGTCGGATCCTCTGCCGGTCGTCTCGCTCACGGCGTCGGCGCTCGAATTGGTCAATGCGTCAGTTGTTGGAGCGATCGCGAATGGCGCGAAGGGCCGCATCACCGGCTGCGATGCCGCCGGCCACGATGTAGAGATAGAAGGTGTAGAAGCGCCACCAGAGCAGCGTTGCCGCGAAGATGCCCGTCGGAATGGAGTCCTTGAGCGTCGCGGCAAACGCGCCTTCGATGAAGCCACCGCCACCGGGTGCGGGCACCACGACGCCACCGTAGAACAGTGCCAGCGGCCACAACACCAGGGGCGCGAGCGTGTTCATGGTCAGTGGAAACGAAGGATCGCCGAGGAACACGAGAATCGGCAGTGTCGCCACCTTGAAGAGCACGTGGACGACGGAACCAAGGAATGCGAGGAGCATCAGTCCGGGTTTCGCGCGACGCAGCGAATGCACGGAGCTGCGGAGTTGTCGCAGGGTACGTTGCACGCCGCGCCATCGGCCGGCATGGAACCCGACTCGGAGCGCCCATGTGGGCGGCGGTCCGTTGGCGCTGTTGCGCGCCAGCAGGAGACCAATCGCGCCGGCGCCGAGTACGGCCGTGCTGTAGCCACCCACGAGACCAAGCAGTCCGCCGATGGAGGTGCCGCGACCGCGAAAGGCGAGGGCCAGCAGCAGGCAGACGAGCGCCAGCGAACACATCTCGAGAAAGAGCTCGAGAAAGAGCACGAGCACGCGACCCGCGGCGCCCATGCCACTTTCGGCGAGCACGAGATAGCGCGCCGGTTCCGCGCCGGATCTGGCCGGCGTGATAGCCGCCGCGAAATCTCCCCCCAGACAGACTCGGACCGACGTGCCGAACTTGAGCGGCAGCCCGACGGCGTGCGCAGACGCCTGGATCTTGAGCGAGCGCGTGATGACCTCGATCGACACCGCCAGGAGCGCCGCCCCGTGCGCCGTCCAGGCGAGCCCAGGCATACCACCAGCCGGCCAGTTGGTTGCCACCACCCAGATGGACGCGCCGATCATCAGCGCGAACGAAAGAATGGTGATCAGCCAGCGGGTTCGGTTCATGCCAAGGGACTGGAGTCGCGCGTTCGTGGCTCGGGCAGTAAAGTAGCAATGAAGAACCGACCGTCGACGCAGCTGGGCGTCTTCGGCGAGACCATCTCGTGCACCCGGAGCGTCCCATGAACGGTTCGATGTCCCGTCGTCAGTGGCTCATCACCTCGGGGTTGGGTGCATCTGCGAGTCTCGCGCTCCCGCACGTGCTTCCCGCGATGTCCGTCGACGGCATCCGAGGCTCGGCGCCCACCGACTACGCGGCGCTCGAGCGAGAGATCACCGCCGCGCGCGCCGCGGCCGGCCCGATCCGGCTTTCTTCCAACGAGAATCCCTTCGGCATGTCGCCCAAGGCCAAGGCGGCGTTGATGGCCGCCTGGGATCAGCACAACAAGTACGCGCTCCCCGCCACCGGTCAGCTGCGCGCGGCCTTTGCGAAATCGGTTGGTGTCGCGCCGGAAAACGTGCTGGTGACGCAAGGCTCGGGCGAAGTGCTCGATATCGCCGCACTCGCCTACGGCATGCACGGCGGCGAGATCGTGACGGCATGGCCCACGTACGAAGGACTGCCGCGCTACGCTGAAGCCATCGGCGCGACGGTGCACAAAGTGCCGCTGTTGCCCGATCTCGGGCACGACTTCGACATGATGGACCGGCGCACGACGAACGCGGTGGATCTCGTTTTCGTCTGCAATCCGAACAATCCGACCGGCACGTTGCACGACGACAAGCGCATTCGCGATTTCGTGGTGAGCACATCGCGTCGCGCCGTGGTGCTGGTGGACGAGGCGTATCACGATTTCGTGGATGACAAGAGCTACAAGTCGATGATCGATCTCGTGCAACGGGGCGACAACGTCATCATCTCACGTACCGCGTCCAAGGTGCACGGACTCGCCGCCCTCCGCGTCGGCTTCGCGATCGCGCGCGCCGACATCATCGCGCGACTGGAGAAGCACGTCACCGGCACGCCGAATGTGTTCGGTGTGCAGGCGGCGATCGCCGCCGTCGCCGACACGGAGTACCAGGCGTTCGTCACGAAGACCAATCGCGAGGGTCGCGCCATGCTCACCGACGCACTCACCAAGCTTGGCAAACGCGTCGCGCCGTCACACACGAATTTCGTCTTCTTTCAGGCCGGACTTCCCACGGACACCGTGCGCCAGGCAATGCTGGCCAAGGGGTTCATGGTCGGACGCGCGTTCCCGCCGTACAACGACTGGGTGCGCGTGAGTATCGGGACGACGGAGGAGATGAAGGCGTTCGTGCAGATTTTGCCGGAGGCGGTGAGAGCATAGCGGGGAAAGAGATGACTCACGACCCAGTACCGAGCTGTGAGTAGGAGTAGGGAGTAGGGAGGAGGCGAGTCCGACACCTGCGCGCGCGACCCAAACGCGACCATGCGGGCCTAGTTGAAATTTTGTGTGTGAGGCGTGAGTGCACTCCGAGGGTGCGTGACGCCCGCACGTTGCGAATCGCCAGCCAGAGGAGCTTGCTCGCGGCCTCGTCGGTCGGGAAGTGCCCGCGGGTTTTGATGATCTTCCGCAGCTGCATATTCAGCCTCTCGATCGCGTTGGTCGTGTAGATCAGTTTGCGGTCTCGAGTGCGATCGCGGCAAAGTCTTCCTGCGACAGCCCGGTGACGGCTTGCCCGTCGATGGTCGTGCGCACCGCATGTACAAGCGCATCGTCGACGAGCGGCGTGGCGGCCGGAGGGAACTGCACGGGCCACTCCGCGATCACCAGGCCTCAGTCTGTACCACTGCTCCACGCTTTGTGAAGTAGTCTTGAATCGGGGCCAGCGATACCAAGAGCGACGCGGACGGATCGAAGACGGCGAAGACGTCCACGTCCTGCGTCGCGGCTGGCTCGATGTACAACGTTGCGCCGACTGCCCCACCAACGGCATAGCGTTCGACAATGCCGTCAGCGACCGCTGCCTGCAGCTCGGCGAAGCTGTCAAGCAGTGCCATCATCGACTCCGCGTACGTGCGAACGGAGGATGCAGCCAACGCAGCTGATCCATCAAGCCCGACGGCGGCAATATCATGGGCGAAAGATGCGCGTACGCGACAGGGCTGTTGTGAGGCGTTTCATGCTGGCGCTCACGGCGGCGGCGCGGGCACCGGCCACGGCGACGAATACGGACATTCGCGCAGCCGATGCCGCGCGAGAAACGCCTTCCACGCCGGCTCGGTGCGAATGGCGTCGTAGGGCGGGTGGCAGACGGAAAAGGGGGTGTTCCCGAGGCCGCCGCCGTGTTCGAGGTGATCCACGAATGCGGTCGCCGCAGTCGTACGGTTGCCGAACACCAAGGCCGACACGGCACGGTCATACGATCCAATCCCCGGTCCGCCGGCGGTGATGCGGTCGCGGAGCGTGCGTGCCGCATCCCACCGGCGTGATGCGGCCGCCGCGAGGATCGCACTGCCGAAGCGCGCGCGCGCAGCGGTGGCGAGACTGCGCTGGCTCACGGCGTAGGCGCTGTCGGCGAGCCCTGACCAGACGAGCGCCAACGTGGCGTTGTCCGGAAACGCCGGATTGAGCGACAAAACGCGCGCGAAGTTCTCCATCGCTCTGCCGAATTGCCGACGTTCCGTCAGCATGATCGCGCGCGAATTGAACGTCGTCGGCGACAGCGGATCGAGCGTGAGCGCCACCTCCATCTGACGATCAGACTGCGCGGTATCGCCGACCGTGTGGAACTGGATGCCCGACCAGTGGGCGGCGATGGCGTTCTGCGGCTCCAACCGCCGTGCCGTGGCCATTGCCGCCGCCGCCAATTCGGGTTCGAGGCCTCGCATCAGCTTGAAGCCCCGCGCGGCGTACGCATCGGCCAGTGTCGAGTCGAGAGCCAGCGCACGGCGAACGGCCACCTCGGCACGGGCATCCGACGCGTCGAAATCCACCGTCGCGTTGTAGTTGGGACGGATGACGTGGGCGAGCGCGAGCCCCGCCCAGCCGCGTGCGAACGTGGAGTCACGCTGCACGGTCGCCTCCAGATACTTGATCGCACTGTCGCCCGGCGCGGCTCCACGCTGCGCCCAATAAAAGCGCCCCTTGAGGTACAGGTCGTATGCCACGGCGTCGGTGGTGCCTCGCGCTGCCACGCCAACCGGAGCGGCGGCGTTGCTGCTGCCCGTGCTCGCACCCGCCAGCCGCGGGGTGAGCGCGCTCACGATGGCGCTCGTGAATGCATCCTGCACCGCGAACACGTCGGCGCCGGTGCGCTCGAAGGCGTCGCTCCAGAGCAGCTGGCCATCGCGCGTGCTGGTGAGCTGCGCGGCGAGGCGAATACGATTGCCGGCGCGTCGCACGGTGCCTTCGATGATGGCCCCCACGTTCAGCGCGCGGCCGACCTCGGCGGCCTGAATGGTCTTGCCCTTGAACGCAAAGCTCGACGTACGCCCCGCCAACCGCAGCCCGGGAAGCTTCGACAAGCCATGCGCCAGTTCGTCGGTGAGGCCGTCGCTGAAGTACTCGTCGGCCACATTACCACTGGTGTTCACGAACGGCAGCACGGCGAGCGCGGAAATCACACCCGCGGGCTCTGCGGCATTGCTCGTCGCTGCCGCGGCCGCGCCACCTGCGGCCGAGGCGTTCGTGTCAGCCGCGCCACCGGGTGAGCGACCCCGCAGGATCCAGAGCGCACCCGCCACTACCGCGAACAGCACCACGCCGGCGACCATAATCGCGCCTCGCCGCGATGCAGGCACCGGTGCGGCCGCACGTTCGGCGCTCGGCGTCGACACACTCGCCAACCGTTCCAACAGCGCGTTCGCGTTGGCCGGCCGTTCGCTCGGATTCTTGGCGAGACACTGCATCACGAGCGCCGCCACCTCGCGCGCGAGCTCAGGCGCTCGAGTCGCAAGCGGTGCGGGCAGCTCCGCCAGATGTGCGGCAATCAACTGCGACGGGCCTGTCTTGCCCGCAAACGGGTGCGCGCCACACAGCAGCTCGTACGCCACCACGCCCCACGCGTAAAGATCGGCGCGATGGTCCACCACGTCGCCCACCGCTTGCTCGGGCGCCATGTACGCCGGCGTGCCGATGCTGCTGCCGGCCTGCGTGAGCGTGCCATCTGGTGACGCGGGCGCCGCACCATCAATGGTGCGCGACGCGCTGATGGCCTTCGCGATACCGAAGTCCGTGACCACCGCCGTGCCCGCCGACAACAGGATGTTTTCCGGCTTGATGTCACGGTGCACCACGCCCTCGCTGTGCGCGTAGGCCAGCGCGCGCGCCACATCGCGCAGCAGGCTCACTTGGTCATGCAGCGTGAGCACCGTACCACGCGCCATGAGCGCGCGCAGCGATTCGCCCTTCACGAAGGGCATCGTGTAGTACGGCAACCCACCCGACGCCCCCGCCGTGAGCACCGGCACGATGTTGGCCTGCTGCAGTCGCGCGGCAGTGGCGATCTCGCGCGTAAAACGCTCGGCGCTCACGCCCTCGGCGAGTTCGGGCGCGATCACCTTCACCACGACCTCGCGCCCGAGCGCATTCTCTCGCGCCACAAATACGCGCGACATGCCACCACCACCGAGTTCACGCTTGAGGGTGTAGCCGCTGCCGAGTGACGCGGTCAAGCGCTCGAGGAACGAACTCATGATCCGGGTGTGATGACTGCGTTTCGCGCACCGGGGAGCCGCGCGAGCGCCGGATTGAACGTGACGAGCCCGACGCCGTCGCGAACGTAGTCCGCAAGTATCAACCGGTCCATGAGCCCGGTCTTCGGCTGTTGCTGACTCGAGGCGTCCGCCGCCAGCACCGCGCGCCCGACGCCGGAACTTCGCACCCGTGCGTCGTCGAGTAAGGCGCCCATGGCCCGCACGGCATCGCGATGTGAGACCGCGTAGTGATGGCGCAGGGCGAAATAGACTTCGCTGACCACGAGATCAGAGATGACGACCGGCTCCGACGAGGCTGCGACAAGAACGCGCGCTTGCTCGGCTTGATCCGCAGGCGTTCCGGTCAGCAGCCGCAATGCCACCGAGGTATCGAGGCCGACCGTCATTTTTGCCGTTTAGTCGCGCGCGGTGGTGCGACCCTCGGTGCACGGGAAGGCGTTTCCGCGGTTGAGGAAGCACGCCCCCGCGCGATGCTCGCCCGCACCGCCTCCATCGAATGATCGTTTACCGCGCGCGCCTGGCGTTCCAGCGCGCCGAACCATACGGGACGCCACGCGCTCGCATCCACCACGCGGTCTGCGTCCGCGCTCTCTCGCTGCGGCGTATCCAACACATGCCTGACGCCGTCCGTGACCAGCTCGCGCACCGTCCGTCCGCGCCGGGCCGCTTCCACTTTGAGGCGCCGGTAGAGTTGATCGTCAAAATCGATGGTGGCTTTCATGCAAAAAAGCTACCCAGCTTTCTGGGTGGCCACAATCGGCGTCGCGCAACATGCCGCCACCACCGAGTTCGCGCTCGAGGGTGTAGCCGCTGCCGAGGGTCGCCTGGAGTTGGGTGCGAAGGTCAGTCATGGCGGCTTACCATCCGATCGCTCTCAGCCTCTGTTGCCATGGCAAGATGTCGACGTCCGCTGCGGTCACGATTTCCCAGACCCGCACCGGTTACGCTGCGAGCACGGGGTGTCCCAGGCGGCGACTGGCGAAACGCAGACACGCCCATACGTCATCACGCTCCAAGTCTGGCAGCTCCTCGACCACTTGCTCCGCCGTCAGCCCCAGCGCCAACACGTCCAGCACATCGCTCACCCGAATGCGCATCCCCCGGATACACGGACGTTCCCCGCATTGATCGGGGTTTACGGTAATACGGTTTATCAGCTCAACGGTCTGACCCATCGACGGCGTTCGGGGTGGAAGGCACCCGAACGACATCAGTGCAGCGACTTGGCGACCCGCGACCCACCTACGGCGAGGCACTCGCCATCTATCCGGAGGCAACCGCCTCGGCGTGACCGATCTCAGTTGCGCGAGCTACATCAAG
>CAYWCJ010000240.1:0-7497 GCA_964456595.1 uncultured Gemmatimonas sp.
ATCCAGTCGGACGGCTACACCGACGAGAAACTGATCGTGCGTCACCCGGAAAGCGCCGGGGTGCCGAACGACAACAACGGCATTCTCGACAACGCGACGGACGTCGTGCGCAATCTGACGGCGCAGACGCTGCTGACGTTCAACCGTAAGCAGCTGACGAAGAACATCTCGGTCAGCGGTCTCGGTGGAAATCAGATCTCGGACTTCCGTTCGAACGTGAGCGGTTTGCTCGGTCGAGACTTCCTCGATCCGAACTTCGTGTCGGCGAACAACACCAACGTTCGTACCAACCGCACCATCCTGACGCAGCGTCGTCTGGTGAGCGCGTATGCACAGGCCGTGCTCAACTATCACGACTACCTGTACGTGACGGTGACCGGGCGGAACGACTGGACCTCCACGATTCCGACTGAACGCAACTCGTTCTTCTATCCCGGTGTGACGTCGAGCTTCGTATTCACCGATGCCTTCCCGACGATCGGCAAGTTCATGACGGGCAAGCTGCGCGCGGCGTACGCGGAAGTGGGTAACGACGCCCGCCCGTATGCCTATCGCCCGGCGCTCGAATTCAAGACGACGTCGAACGGCGGGTATGGCTACGGTTTCACGGGCCCGAATCTGGCGCTGCGTCCGGAGTTCGCGACCTCCTACGAAACGGGCACGGAGCTCGGTTTCTTCGACGACCGGATTGGCCTCGACCTGACGGTGTATCGCAAGGAAAAGACCGACCAGATCGTGAACGACATTCGTGGCAGCTATGGCACGGGCTTCATTCTGTTCAACCTGAATGGTGCCGCCACGCGCAACGAAGGATTCGAAGCGACACTGCGTGCTACGCCGATCGAGCAGCGTGGTTTCTCGTGGGACGTGCTGGCCAACTTCGAGCGCGCGCGCGGGACGGTGCTCGCGCTGCCCAATGCGCTGCCGGAATCGTATGTGTCCGACACGTGGTTGTACGGCAACGTGCGTAACGGCGTGCAGCCCGGGCTCTCCACCCGCGCGCTGACCGGTCTGTTTTACCTGCGCGACACGATCGCCGGTTCGCGCAAAATGCTCATTGACCCGACGACGGGTTTGCCGCTGCGCTCGACAGCATTCATCGATGGTGGCTATGATCGCCAGCCCGACTTCACCGTTGGACTGACGAACACTGTGCGGTTCCGGAACCTCACCATGAGCGCGCTGCTCGACTTCCGGAAGGGCGGCGACGTGTTCAATGCGACGGAGCACTTCCTCACGTCACGTGGCCTGAGCAATCGTACGCTTGATCGCAATACGCCGCGTGTGATCGAAGGGGTGCTGCGTGACGGCAGGGAGAACACGGCCAATCCCACACCGAACAACATCGTGGTCGTTCCCGCCGTACAGACCGGCTTCTACTCGGGGATCAGCGAAGAGCTGTTCATCGAGAAGGACATCAACTGGGTCCGACTGCGTGACGTGACGGTGCGCTATACGTTGCCCGGTCGCTACTTCAAGGCGCGGGACGCCAGCATGTACATCACCGGCACGGATCTCTTCGTCTACTCCAACTACTCCGGTCTCGATCCGATCGTGAACGGCAACACGGCCGCCGTCGGTGGTTCGGGCGGCGCCGGTATCGACTTCGGCAACTTCCCGATGCCGCGTGGGTATGCGGTCGGCTTCAAGCTGGGATACTGACCATGACCTCTCTCACTCAACGATTCGCACGCACGCCGATGAAGCGCGCGCTCACCGCACTGTTCGTTGGCGCGCTCGCGCTGCCCGCCGGCTGCGAAGACTTCCTCGACGTCAACACCAATCCGAACGGTCCGGAGAAGGTGACGGCGAACCTGTACCTGCCACCGATGCTGCATGCGTTGGCGACGACCCCGCAGTTAGACGGGCGCTTCATCGGACGCTACACGCAGCAGTGGTACGTACCCATAGCTGGGGCGTTTACCACCTGGGACCGCATGGGCTACGATCCCTCCAGCGACAACGGTGGACAGGTCTGGCGTGATGTCTACTTTGTGCTGGGGCAGAATCTGGTCGACATGACGGAACTGGCCAACGCGGAAGAGCGCTGGGACCTCCTCGGCGTCGCCTATCTGCTCAAGGCGTGGGGCTGGCAGTCTGCCACCGACATTTACGGCGAGATCATCGTCAAGGAAGCGATCGACCAGTCGAAGTTCAGCTTCAACTACGACTCGCAGGAGTATGCCTATAGTGAGGTCCAGCGGTTGCTGAATCTGGCGATCGAGAATCTCAAGCGCACCGATGGCGCGGTGAACGCTGCCTACCTGGGCCGCACCGACAAGGTGTACAACGGTGATCGGACAAAGTGGCTCAAGCTGGCCTACGGCATGCTGGCGCTCAATCTCAACCACTACACGCGAAAGGCGTTGTATCGTCCGGCGGAGGTGATCGCAGCTGTCAATCAGTCCTTCACCAGCAACGCCGATGACGCGCTGCTGGCCTATCCGGGTACGCAGAACGACGACATCAATTTCCTTGGCCGCACGCGCGGCAATTTCAACGGGTATCGGCAGACACGGTTCGTGGTCGGGCTGATGGACGGGACCGTGTTCGAGGGGGCGGTCGATCCGCGCATGAGCCGGATGCTCTCACCGGCCCCCGACGGCGTGTACCGCGGTCTCGACATCAACGTTGCGAACTTCGGCGCGCTGACGACCACCCAGCAGCCGAACAACTTCTACGGCTATGCCCTTGCCGGTGGACTGCAGTTGCCGGGCCGCTACCTGTGGGCCGACAAGGTACGTATGCCGATCATGACGTACGCACAGCTGCAATTCATCAAGGCGGAGGCGGCGTATAGACTGGGCGATCTGGCCACGGCGCTGTCGGCGTATCGCGAAGGTATCTCATCGCATATCGACTTTGTGAATGCGCGCAACACCGACAACGCGCAGTCGCCGTTGCCGATCACCGCGGCGGAGAAGGCGACGTTTCTCGCGAACACGGCGATTGTTCCGGCTGCAGCCTCGGCACTGTCGCTTACGCAGATCATGTCGCAGAAGTACATCGCGCAGTGGGCGTGGGGGCACAGCGAGATCTGGATGGACATGCGCCGCTACAACTACACGGATATTGATCCCAAGAGCGGCATGCAGGTATTCCCCGGCTTTGCGCCTCCGACGCTGTTGTTCCCGGACAACGGCGGAAAGATCGTGCACCGCATTCGTCCTCGCTTCAATTCCGAGTACGTCTGGAATCGTCCTGGGCTCGACGCCATTGGTGGTCTCGCGCTGGACTACCACACGAAGCCGATCTGGATCACTCAACCGTAACCCACGATGACATCCATTCGATCGATCAGATCCATCGCGATCCTGTGCGGCGCAGTGGCGCTCGGCGCGTGCGAAAAGAACGCGGTGCAGGACATTACCGGCACGCTCCCAGCCGCCCGCATCAAGTTCTTCAACTACGGCGTGAGTTCGCCCTCGGTGAACTTCTACGCGAACACGACGAAGATGACCGCCATCACCTCCGCCACTGGCGTCGAGGCGGTGACCGGGATCGCGCAGGGAGGCGTCGGGGGCGGCGGGTCGTATTCCGGCATCGCACCCGGCCAGTACACGCTCACCGCACGCATTTCGGCAGCGGTGGACAAGGATCTCGCGATCACCACCGTGCCCGCCACGATCGCCGACGGCAAGGCGTACTCGATGTACATCAGCGGCATCTACAACACGACGGGCAAGACCGCCGAAGGGTTTGTAATCGAAGATCCGATCCCGTTGGAGTTCAGTCTCGGGTCCCTCGACTTCACCACGGCATCGGTGCGGTTCGTCAATGCGATCTCCAACGCGCAACCGATGGCGTTGTTCGTGCGCAACCCCACCGACGGCGTGGAGCGACCAATCGGCGGGGCCGTCTCGTACAAGGGCGGCAGCGCCTTCGTGACGATTCCGGCAGGCGTGTACGAATTGAACACGCGCGTGAGCGGGTCGACCACCAATGCCATCTCGCGTTCTGGCGTCAGCTTTGTCGGTGGGCGCATCTACACGGTGGGCGCCCGCGGCAACATCACCATTATCTCGACCACCGATGCCAACCGGCCGCAACTGGACAACGCGGCCAATCGGTAGGGGCGGTGTGTGAGCGAGACCCTCGGCGCGAGCCGGGGGTTTTCGTTCGTACGGGAACAATGGTGTGCGTGGAGGGCGCGAGGTGAGTGACACGACATCCGGTCGACGCGAGTTCCTGAAGCAGCTCGCGCTCTCGGCACCATTGCTGATCGTCGCATCCGGATGCATCCATGCTGCCGCCGGTGCGCGACGGACGCGCGCAGCAGAGCGCTCCGTAGACTTGGTGATCATCGGCGGCGGACTCGGAGGTTGCGCCGCAGCGCTCGCGGCGGCGCGCCACGGGCTCCGCGTGATCATGACCGAAGAGACGGATTGGATTGGCGGGCAGTTGACGCAACAGGCTGTGCCGCCGGACGAGAACCAGTGGATCGAAACGATCGGCGGTACGCGGAGTTATCAGACGCTGCGCACGAATATTCGTGCGTACTACCGACGGCACTATCCGCTCACCGATCGCGCACGCGCGAATGCGCGGCTCAATCCGGGCAACTGCTGGGTGTCACGTCTCGGATGCGAACCACGCGTGGCGTTGGCCGTGCTCACGGAGATGCTGGCCCCGCATGTCAGCAGCGGGGCGGTGCGCGTGCTGCTGCACCATCGCGCCATCAGTGCCTCGGTGGCCGGTGACCGCGTGCAGGCGGTTCGCGTGCGCGACCTGCTGCGTGACGAGGATGTGGTGCTCCATGCGCCTTACTTTGCCGATGCCACCGAGTTGGGCGACCTGCTGCCGATGACGGGCGCCGAGTATGTGGTCGGCGCCGAGTCGATCGCGCAAACCGGTGAACCTCATGCGAAGGCTGAACCGCAGCCCGACAACATGCAGGGCTTTACCATGTGCTTTGCGACGGACTTCCTGCCGGGCGAGGAGCACACCATCGACCAGCCGCGCGACTACTCGTACTGGCGCGACCTTACCTTGTCGTCGGAGTCAGGGAACCGGCAACGGTTGCTCAGCTTCGAGGATGCAGACTCGAAGCGCATCGGGTTCGACCCCGTCACGCGAAAGGGATACTGGACGTACCGTCGCGTGCTCGACCGCGATCTCTTCATGCCTGGCGCCTTCGCGAGTGATGTGACGATCGTGAACTGGGCGCATAACGACTACTCGTTCGGCACGCTCTGCGATGTCGATGCGCAGACTGCGGCTCGACACATCGACCGTGCGAAGCAGTTGAGTCTTTCGTTGCTCTACTGGCTGCAAACGGAAGCGCCGACGCCGAGCGGCGCCGCCGGATGGAAAGGGCTTCGACTTCGACCGGATATCGTGGGCACGGCGGATGGACTGGCGAAGTATCCGTACATTCGCGAAAGCCGGCGTATGCTCGCCGCGTTTACGGTGCTCGAGCAGCATGTGACCGCTGAGGCTCGTATGCGCGAGACTGGGAGCGCACGCGGCGAGGTGACGGCGATGCGCTTCGCCGATTCGGTGGGCATCGGACACTACAGCATGGACCTGCACCTGACGACGCGTGGTGATCGCGGACAGTATGGAGCGACGCTGCCATTTCAGATCCCGCTTGGCGCGCTGATTCCACGACGGATCGAGAACCTGCTGCCGGCATGCAAGAACCTCGGTGTCACGCATCTCACCAACGGCTGCTACCGGCTGCACCCCATCGAATGGAATATCGGAGAGAGCGTCGGCTCGCTCGTGGCGTTTTGTCTCGCCAAACGCCAGCCGCCGCGAGCCGTGCTTAGGCAGGATACGTTACGGAAGGACTTTCAGGCGCAGCTGAGACGCGACGGCGTGCCGCTGACCTGGCCCGATGTGCTCCCGGGGTGAGCGATGCATGATGCGGGTTTCGACAGTACACCTGGCCGGTGGGCGACGGCCGTCCGCTTCATGATCGGTCGATCGCGAATGCGCCGTTGCCGGTGGGACTTGATGCGACGACGCGCGTACTCGGCGGCGATCACGCTGGCTGCATGGGGAATTGCGGCGCAGGCCGATGCACAGTCGTCGAGTGCTGCCGCGCCGATGCGCGGGCCGATGGTGAGTGGCGTCGTGCACGACAGTCTCGCTCAGACACGACTGGTCGGCGCCACGGTGCAACTCGTCTCCGCAGACTCGCTGGCGCGATTCGGACGCACGGTGATGTCGGACGCGGCAGGCACCTTCGCGTTCGATACGGTGCCGGACGGCAGCTACACGCTCGGCTTCTATCATCCGGTGCTCGATTCCCTGGGGCTCGATCCGCTGCTGCGCGCGGTCACGGTACAGGGGCAGCGTGTGGTGCGCGCCGATCTGGCGATTCCTGGGTTACCGACGTTTCGTGCGGCAGCGTGCGGAGCAACCTCGGCGAGTGCAGGCGCCGTGGTGATGGGCAGCGTGCGCGACGCGCGCACGGGTGCGCCGATCGTCGGCGCGACGATTGCAGGACAGTGGGCCGAGTTGTCGTTTTCCGCGCAGGGGATGCAGCGCCGCACGCCACGACGTGTTGCCACGTCGAAGGCGAACGGTTGGTACGCGGTCTGCAATGCACCCAATCCCGGCACGATGACGTTGGTGGCCAATCATGGCGCTGACAGCACCGACGTGATCGAAGTACAGGTACCGGCGGGAGGATTTCTTCGCCGCGAGTTGTACATCGGACCGCTGCGCACGGTGATCATTCCACGCATGGCGGATAGCGTCGTGCGCGCGCCGGCCGACAGCGCATGGCCGCTGCGTCGCCTGCATGTGGGAGACGGACGACTGAACGGTGTCGTGGTTGGGGCGACAGGTGGACGGTCACTGGCTGGCGCGCAAGTCGGCATCGTGAACGGTCCGCAGACGCGTACGAACGAGCGCGGCGAGTGGACGTTGACCGACGCGCCGATGGGGACGCGATCACTCGAAGTGCGCGCGGTCGGCTACTATCCCGCGCGGCAATCGGTGGATGTGGTGGAGGGCGCCGCAAGCGTCACGGTCGCGCTCGCGACGTTCAAGTCGGTGCTCGACACCATGAAGGTGCGGGCCGACGCCGATCGCTTCAACAATCTCGCGGGCTTCCGCGAGCGCCGTCGATCCGGGTTGGGCCGGTTTCTCGATGTCGCGGATATCGCGCGACGTACCCCGACGTACGTGTCGGAGCTATTCCGCACGTTGCCGGGTGTCTATCTCGATGATTCGAACGTGGAGACGCGAATCACCATGCGCGGGACGTTCGAGGACCGCTGCATTCCCGCAGTCTTTGTCGATGGCAGGCAGATGCTCGACGTCGCGGCCACAGATATCGACAATCTGATTTCCATCAAGCAGCTGGCCGCCGTGGAGGTCTATTCCGCGTCGCAGGCACCGCCGCCGTTCCTGCCCACGCTGAGTGGCTGCGGCAGCATCGTCTTCTGGACGAAGTAGCCAATCGCGCGACTGACATGCTGGCTGAGGCCACGGCGTCGCGTGCGGTTGGTGTTGGACGAATTGACGCCGTCGATGCAAGCTTGA
>CAYWCJ010000241.1:0-7470 GCA_964456595.1 uncultured Gemmatimonas sp.
CTCCACGGGAGATCGCGCCATCGGATCCGCCGCGCAACGCGGACTGGCCGACATTCAGCTCGTCTATCGCGGCTGCGTGGATGACGCCCGAAAGATGCTCATCGAGGCGGTCGCCGACGCCTCGGAAGGCGACCGCAGCGCCGCCGACGCACTGGTGCGCCTGCTGGCGGCCCACGGTGACGTCGCCGGTGCCCGCAGCACTCTCGTCAAGGCGTACGCCGACATTCCCTCGATCGGACGCAAGATCACCCGCGAGAGCGTGAACTTTCTCCTTGGCATGGCCATCATCGAGCGCTTCAGCGGGCACGAATCGGCCGCGCTCTCCACGCTCAACTCAGCGTTGCAGATCGCCGTGCGCATGCACGAGGGCGACGTCAAGGACAACAGTGACCACGCCGTCGGCACGATCACCGCCGAAAACGTGTGGGTGATGTTCGATCTCGCCCAGTTGCGGCTGCACGCCAAGAGCCCGGGCATCGCGTCCGCGCGAGACGGCGCGCGGATCATGGACCTGCTCGCGGAGGCGTGGCCGACGGTCTCCGACCATGGGCAGGCGGAACTGCCGGTTTCACGTCTGGGCGACCGATTGCTGATCAAGGCACATGGCTGCATCCGGAGTGGCACGCCCTGTCCCGCGCCCAAGCCACCCAATCCGCCCAAGTGCTGACGCGTCACGCGCGACCGACCGACCCGCGTTTCAACGACGCGCGAACACGCTACGCCCGTACCGAATAGCGCTCCCGCGCGGTGAACGTCGTCACGTCCACCAGCGAGACCCCGCTGTGGGCGTAGACGTTCTCCTGCAGCCACGACTTCTCCGCCTCCACCTCGGCGGGTGGTCGATCGATGAACCACGTCTTTTGCGCGTCGTTCCATCGATAGCCGCGGGCCTTGAGCACCTCCTTCGTCTCGAAGGCGGACTTGCGCGCCCAGATGCGGCTGGTCTTGCGTCGCGCACTGTCGAGCAGCATCGCCATCGGCGTGCGCCCATCGGCGGCCCGCGGCGCGGCCAGCAGATGGATCGTCGCCAGACAATCGTCCACCGCGCGATGGCCGTCGTGAAAGACGCGACAGACGGCGTACAACAGATACTGGAGCTTGAGTCCGGACGCGCCGAATCGCGACCATGGGACATCGTCGCGCGAGCACCCCCAGTGTTTTTCAGCAAAGCGGGGTAATCGACGCTCGAGGATGCGCCGATCGTACGACGCGTTGTGCGCGATGACGAGTACCGACTCATCGAGGAGCGCGTTCACCCGCGCGTCGTCGATGCGCTGGCCCGCGACCATCGCATCCGTGATGCCGGTGAGTTCGACAATATCCACGGGAATCGGACGCCCCGGATCCTCGAAGTAGCTGACCGGCTCGCCGACGTCGAACACTTCCCCGGTGCTGTCATAGCGAAACGGCACCGCGCCGAACTCGATGATGACATCGCGCGCCGTGTCGAGTCCGGTGCTCTCCACGTCCACCAGCAACGCACTGCGCACCTCGCCAATCGGCGCTCGCGAGGAATAGTTGGTCACCTTGGGCAGCCGTCGGACGACGATGTAGCCGTCGCTTGCGTCGAGTCTGCTGGCCGCCTCCTCCAACGTCGGGTCCGGATTCATGCGCGGATTATACGTGGCGCGGGACGTGTCGGAAGGTGATCCAGGCACATCCACATCGATGTCGCGCACGCGTCTTGCACTGATGCCAGGTATCCCTACGAGAGGAGTACACCAGATGACGGTTGGCGTCTATTTCGAGAAGTTTCTTTTTGTACTCGCGGGTGTAGTGTGGGGACTCTATCTGCTTGGTGCATCCACGTGGATTATTGCGTCCGCAGGTGGCGTAGTGCTCGCTGCTGCGGGATTTGAGCGCCTGTCCGTGCGGAGAAGGCGCGTGCGCTTGCCGAGGTGAGTTGATCGAGTCTCGTCGAGCGGAGCAGCGACACCCCAACATGCGCTCCGAACGGTCGGCTTGAGCCTGGTACGAGCGACTATCTGGTCTTCCTCAGTTCGGCTGGTGCGCAGCCGTTTCGCAAGCGTGTGACGCGCACGCCGTGTGACGCGCACGCCGTGCGAAACGCGCTTCGTGCTGGAAGTGAGGCTGCAGGTGATTGGTGTGGCACAATTGGCTGCCGTGCGCGTGCCGGCGCATGCACCGCGGGCCCGATGGCGCGGGTCCGCAACCAACCTTGGGCCCCAATGAACGACAGCTGGACGGCATGTTTGCCGCGATCTCGCCCGGCGCGGCGGGCGCGGACTCGCTTATGGCGCGCTACCAACGCGGCATGCCGAGCCTGTTCGTGGCGATTCAGGCGATGTCGGACACGGTGCTGCTTTGACCGCAGCAGGTGGACTGGCCGATGCGCTGGCG
This sequence comes from uncultured Gemmatimonas sp., assembly GCA_964456595.1. Classification (GTDB taxonomy): domain Bacteria; phylum Gemmatimonadota; class Gemmatimonadetes; order Gemmatimonadales; family Gemmatimonadaceae; genus Gemmatimonas. The sequence goes on from CAYWCJ010000241.1 coordinate 2,362, forward strand.
TGGCATGTCACCTACGGATCCGGTGCGCACGTGAAGGTGCGCTGTCGCCGTTGCAGATGGGCGTGCTGCCGAGGTTCCTGCGGAGCCTCGTGACGGAGGTTCCGGCGTCCTTGCGGCGCGATCATGCGCGGTACCAGATCACAGTCTCGCCGCAGGGGAGCGGTTTCTCGATGAACAGGAATCAGCGGCGCTCAGCTTGCGCACAGCGCGCCGCTACCGAATCCATCCGCTCGCGACCACCGATACGCGTTCATCGACGTCCGGAACTTCTGCCAGCCTGCCGCGCAAAACGTCGGGATCGACGATACCGTGGGCGAGCAGGGTGCGGCAGAACTGGCGGTCCTTCTTTCGGCCGGCCACAGCCTTCGACACCCAATGGTGGATGACGCCGAGCCGCGATTGCTTCATCGTCGAACGCCGCAGCAGGTGGCTCCATGTGTCGCTCCCGGCATTCGCGATCTCAGCTCTGCTGGAGTGCTCCTCGTCCGGCAAGGTCCGATCCCGCTGGAAATCGCAGCGCGAGGGAAACGGATCGCACGTCTCGCGGTGTGGCGCCGCTCAGCGCAGAGGGGCGTTCCCGTCTCTGCGTCTCTGCGTCCCGTTTCCGTAACCGGAGCGGCGCAAATGTGGTGACGGCACTCCGATTGCATGTGCAGTTGGTCCGTTGCCGCTCCTCGGCGGATCAGCCGCCGGTCGACGCCCGCTGCGCGTCTGCTGATCGCAACGATCATCCACCACGCCGGAGATTGCTGCATGCGACGCATGGCTCTTGTGCTTGGAATCGCGCTGATGGCTGCCACACCCGCGCAGGCGCAATTCTCAACGTTTACCTCGCGCGCGGCATTCAATGGGGCTGCCGGACCACTACAAACCGAGACGTTCGACGCGCCGTTCACGCTCGTTCCGATCGCTGGCGCCACCTACGCCATTGCGGGCGGCACCGTGACCTTCGACGCGAATCTAGGCGGCATGATGTTCGGAGGCGGTGACTTCTTTGCGGATCTGCTCGCAGGAGGAGTGATGTCGCCGCAGTTCGTGCGATTCGATTTCGCCAGTCCGATCAGGAGCTTCGGCGCCGATTTCAGCTCGTTCGATCTCCCCGGCATCACGCTTGAGGCAATGATCGGCGCCACCACGTTTTCGTTCGGCGAGGGATTCTTCGGCATCGTCTCCACCACACCGTTCTCGTCTCTCTCGCTGCGCAATCCGTCGGACGACACTTTTTTCGCCGTGGATGACCTCAGCGTTTCAGTGTCGACTGTTCCCGAACCGGCGACGGTGTGGATGATGCTTGCCGGCGTTGCCCTGCTTGCTGCCCACACGCTGCGCCGTTGGAGCGGGTCACCGAGCGCCAGTTCGACCGGAGCGGTGTCATGAGCGGCCGAAGGGAGCGCACGCGCCGACACGCCTCGGCAAGCCTCGTTGCGCTTGGCGTGCTGGGCGCCTGCTCGGACGCTCGCCCGTCGGGTTCCGTCGTTGAACCCGGCGTCGTCGCCCGGGCAGTGGTTACATCCGCGCTCCCTGCGTGCGATCCGGGCAACGGCGCCATTACGCTTCCCACCGATTTCTGTGCGGTCGTGGTGGCGGACCAAGTCGGCAATGCTCGCCACATCGCCGTCGGCGGAACCGGCGACGTGTACGTGGCCATCGAAATGAGGGCCCAAGGAATTCTGGCGATGCGCGACACGGACGGCGATGGGCGGGCGGACGTGAAGCAGTACTTCGGGGCACCGGGCGCGGACGGCATGGCCATTCTTCGCCATTTTCTGTACGTCGGCTATCCCACGCAAATCGTGCGCTACCGGCTCGAGCCCGGCCAACTTGTCCCGAGCAGCAGTCCGGAGATCGTCGTGTCCGGACTGCCGATGTCGGGAGACCATTTCCGAAAGAACATCACGTTCGACGGACGCAGCACGATGTTTGTCAATATCGGATCGGCGACCAATTCATGTCAGGTGGCCAACCGAGTGGCGCAGTCACCCGGTATCGATCCGTGCCCGGAGCTGGCCACACGCGCAGGAATCTGGCGGTTCAACGCGCTCATGCTTGGTCAGACGCAATCAAACGGGGTCCGCGTGGCGACTGGATTCCGCAACACGGAAGCGCTGCGCTACGATGCGTCGCGTCGCGCGCTGTTCGGCGTGATGCATGGACGCGATGAACTGGGCAAAGACTGGGGTCAATTCTTCACTGCGCAGGAGAACGCGGACCTGCCGGGTGAGGAATTCCTGCGCATCAATCAGGGAGACGATGCCGGCTGGCCATACTGCTTCTACGACGGCATCAGGAACGTGAAGGTGCTCGCGCCGGAGTACGGCGGCGACGGCGATATCGTCAGTCCACGCTGCGCAACGAAAGCACAGCCCCTGCTCGATTTTCCTGCCCACTGGGCCCCGAATGATCTGTTGTTCTACCAGGGCACGCAGTTCCCGACGCGGTACCGTGGTGGCGCATTCGTCGCGTTTCACGGCGGAAAGGATCGCACGCCGCTCCCGGAAGAGGGTTACAACCTCGTCTTCGCACCGTTTGTGGGCGACGTGCCAAGCCCGAGTTGGGAAGTCTTCGCGGACGGCTTTACCGGCGGTGGTTCGCCGCTTCCGGCGAACGCCGCACATCGGCCGATGGGATTGGCGGAGGGACCGGACGGATCGCTGTACTTGACCGACGACAAAGGTGGGCGGATCTGGCGAATCAGCTACCGCGTCCAGTAAGCGGCCCCAGAACGCCAGACGACTCACTGGATGATATCGCGCCCGCCGCGCGCTTCGCCGCAAACTCTTCTTCCGCCTGCCCACCGAAGCTCACGATTCCTTTCATCGCGTTGCCATCGAGTTTGGCGTTCACGGTCAGCACGAGGGCATTGCCGTTGTAGTTCACCGTATAGCTGAACTCGACGGCAGTGCCCTTGATGGTGCCTTCGAGTGGCACGTCACCGGCTTCGCGCTTGACGGTGCCGGTCAGCTTCTCGCTTTCCTGCTTGAACACAATCTTCATGGCGCGCACCCCACCCGGCGTATTGATCGTCGCATCCCAATCGCCCGCGACGGACTGCGCAGATGCCACGCGCGTAAAAGCGAGCAGGCTCACCACCAGCAGCAACGTGAAAATCTTCATCGGTCTACTCCGAAATGTCACGAGGATGAATGCGAACTGTCGAAACTATACCGTTCTGGTGCGCCAGCGCCCACGCCGGAAAAATACGGTACTGACGCCGGCCAGCAGCGTATAGGCGGCCAGCACCGACACAAAGATCGCGCGCCACCCCATGCCCGTGTGCATGCCAAGTGCCCACGCGATGGGGATCTCGAAAAACCAGAAGACCCCGATGTTGATCCACGTGGGCGTTTGGGTGTCCCCCGCCCCGTTGAACGATTGCGTGAGCACCATGCCGAACGCGAACGCGGGAAAGCCGAGCGCGATGACACGCAGTCCGTACACCGCCACCTCGGCAACGGCCGGATCGGCGGTGAAGGCGCTCACAATCCACGTCGCGCCGACGAACAGGATGACGCCCATCACGCCCAGGAAAACCACGTTGTAGCGCGCAGCAGCCCACACCGACTGTTCCGCGCGATCGGGGTTGGACGCGCCGAGTGATTGACCCACCATCGTCGCCGCGGCGTTGCTTAATCCCCACGCGGGAAGCAGCGCGAACACCACCAGTCGAATGGCAATCGTGTAGCCGGCCATCGCGACGCTTCCGAACGACGACATCAACCGGATGAGGAGAATCCAATTGAGCGACCCGACGAGCACCTGAAACGTCCCGTTGCGCGACATGCTGAGCATCCGACCGATGGTGGCCGGCTCGAGCCGCAGATGATGTGCACGCACCGCCAGATGCCCAGTGCCGCGCAACAACCGACTGAGCGCGAACAGCACACCCACGCCGCGCCCGATGGTCGTCGCAATCGCCGCGCCGACGACACCCAGTTCGGGGAACGGACCGACGCCGAAAATGAGCATCGGGCCGAGCACGATGTTGATGATGTTGGCGAGCGTGAGTACGCGCATCGCCACCGCCGCGTCACCCGCGCCGCGCAGTGCCGCGTTGATTACGAACAGCAGGAACGCGGTACAACTGCCACCGAGCATGACGCGCGCGAACGGCACGCCGGTGGCCAGCACGTCGGCGTCGGCGCCCATCAGTCGCAGCAGATCCGGCGCGAAGATGGCACCGAGCAGCGAGATGCTCCCGGAAACGATCACACCGAGGATGATGGCCTGTACCGTCGCCGCGGCGGCGGCGTCCGGATCCTGTTCGCCGATGCGTCGGGCCACGATGGCCGCGGCCGAAATCGCGAGCCCCATCGCCAGCGTATACACGATGATCATCAGCGACTCGGTGAGACCGACGGTGGCCACTGCCGCCGCCCCGAGTCGCGAGACGAAGAAGACATCGGAGACGGCGAAGAGACTTTCCATCACCATCTCGAGCACCATCGGCACGGCGAGCAGGAAGATCGAGCGGCCGATGGTGCCCTGCGTGTAGTCGTGCTTCGTGCCGCGTGCCGCGTCGATCAGATCGCGCCACCAACGCGTGGTGGAGCTTGAAGTGGTACTGGTCACCACGACTTTCTCCGGGCGATACGCGAGCACCCGCGCCTGAGAATCACGGCACCGGCTTGGACGGCACTCCGCCGCGCAGGTAGTCCATCGTCACATTGCTCAGCGCGCGCACGCCGACAGGCAATGCCTTGTCATCACCCTGAAAAAGCGGTGAGTGATTGCTTGGCGCCGTCCTGTAGTCCATCTCCGCCGGTGTCACGCCAAGATTGAAAAAGAACCCCGGCACCTTCTCCGCATACCTCGAGAAATCTTCGGATGGCATGGTGAGCCCGCGCTCCGTCGCACCGGCTGCGCCAGCGACGCGTTTGAGCGTGGGAATGAATCGCGCGACGGTGGCCGGATCGTTGGCCGTGACGGGATAGCCAAGTTCGATGCTGACGGTCGCGGTGGCGCCGCTCGCTTCCGCGATGTTCTCCGCGATCCGCTTCATGCGCGAATGAATCGACGTGCGAAGGCGCGGATCGAAGGTGCGAATGGTGCCGATCATGTAGGCGCTGTCGGGGATGATGTTCTCGCGCACCCCGCCGTGAAACGCGCCGA
>CAYWCJ010000242.1:0-7468 GCA_964456595.1 uncultured Gemmatimonas sp.
ACTCGCCACCACGGTCGTCTTGCCCCACGAGCGCAGCAGTGCACGCGCGCGTGCAGCGACGTCGGGCGAGGTGGTGATGGCAGGTATGATTTCCACCAACGGCATCACCGGCGCCGGGTTGAAGAAGTGCACGCCAACCACGCGATCCGGATGCACGCACGCGCCAGCAATCGCGGCAATGCTCAACGACGACGTGTTGGACGCGAGCATCGCGTCGCTGCCGACCACCGCCTCGAGCGCCGCGAACACCGCGCGCTTGGCGGCGAGCTCCTCTACAATCGCTTCGATCACCAGCCCGCACGGAGCAAACGCCTGCAGGGCATCGGCGCCAACGCCGTCCACGTACGCGATGCGCGCAACGATCGCATCGGCGTCGTCGCGCGTGCGCTTTCCTTTGCTCACGTCGCGATCGAGCGCCTGGCCGATGCTGTCCTTCGCACGCGTCAGCGCGGCCGGCTGCGCATCGGCAACCCACACGCAATGCCCGTGTGTTGCCGCGACCTGTGCGATACCCGCACCCATCGCGCCCGCACCCACCACGCCGATCACCATCGGTTGCACGGTGCTCCCACCATCGAGTTCGTTACTGCGCTCAGTCGTCGTCACGCGCCGCGATACACGGGTTTGCGCTTCCCGAGAAACGCCCGCACGCCTTCTTCGTAGTCTGCCGTGCGCCCGGCCTCCTGCATCGCATCGGCTTCGACTTCGAGCTGCTCGTCGAGCGAATTGCTCAGCGATGCGTTGAGTGCGCGTTTGGTGAGTCCGAAGCCACGGGTCGCCTGCGATGCAAGCGATTTCGCCAGCGTCAGCGCCGTCTCGTGCAATTGCGCGAGCGGCACGACATCCCAGATCAGCCCCCATTCCTTTGCTTTCGTCGCCGACATCTTTTCGCCAAGAAAAAACATCCCTGTCGCACGTTGCACACCCACCAATCTCGGCACGAAGAACGTGCCACTCGTATCGGGAATGAGTCCGAGTCTGGCAAAACTCTCCACGAACGATGCCTCTTCGGCGGCGAGGGTGAGATCGCACGCGAATGCGAGATTGGCGCCCGCACCCGCGGCCACGCCGTTCACGGCGCAGATCACCGGCTTCTCGAGCCCGCGAATGGCGCGAATCATCGGGTTGTAACTCGCGCGCACAAACTCGCCGATATCGGGCATCGGGCCGTCCCCGGTGGGTAGCGCCTCGGCCAGATCCTGTCCCGCGCAGAATCCGCGACCCGCACCGGTCAGCAGCACGGCACGGATCGACACATCGTCCGCGGCTCTCGACAGCGCATGCAGCACTTCGGTTGCCATGGCCCGCGTGAAGCTGTTCAGCACGTCGGGACGGTTGAGCGTCAGCGTCATCACACCATCGCTGACATCGACCACGAGGTAGGAGTAGGACATGTGCCCAAGATACTCGTGTGGAGTGCCGTACGTTGATGAGCGACGTACACGAACTTGCGCGACATCACACCCGGCTCGACAACACGCCGCGTCTGGCTCTCCCGTTGGCGCGTCTATTCGCTCAGCTTTCAACATGGCTTCCTCGGTACTTCCCTCCGTCCCTCCGGCCGTGTCGTCCGCTACAGCGTCCGCTACAGCGTCCGCTACAGCGTCCGCTACAGCGACCGCGCTGCCGGTTGCACCTGCCTCGCCCACCACTACCGCCAAGTCACCACGCGCTGGATTCGACTGGACGCGTATCGCATCGCGCGTGCTGGCGTCGCGCATGCTCGACGAGATCGAAGAGGGCACCAATCGCAATCGCGGCTCGGTGCCGCGCGAGCATCAGGTGCTCTACCAGTTCTCCGCGCGTGGCCACGAGACGGCGCAGATCATTCTCGGCGAACTGCTGAACGGTCGACATGATGGCGTCGGCGCCTACTATCGCTCGCGTCCGTTGCTCCTCGCACTCGGGCTGCGGTATGACGATGCGTTTGGCAGCCCGCTCGGACGCGCCGGTGGATTCAGCGATGGGCGCGATATCGGTGTCGTGTGCAATCTCCCCAATCGCGACGGGCCGATCGTGTTGCCCATGGCCGGTGACGTGGGGTCGCAGTACACGCCGGCCGCCGGTTGGGCGCAGACGATCACCTATCATCGCGACGCATTGAACGACGCGAGCTATGCTGGCAGCATCGCGGTCGCCACGGGTGGTGATGGTTCAGTCGCGACCAACGGTTTCTGGTCGTCTCTGACGATCGCCACGACGCTCAATCTGCCGATGCTCTTCTACATCGAAGACAACGACCTCGGCATCTCCGTGCGGGGCGACATGCAGACGCCGGGTGGCAACATCGCGCGCAATCTCGCGTCGTTCACCAACCTGCTTGTGCGTGATGGCAATGGCTGCGATCCGCACGAGACGTCCGCACTGCTGCAGGAAGCGGTCGCACACGTGCGTGGAGGCAACGGACCCGCGCTTGTGCATCTCACGGTGCCGCGTCTCTCGAGTCACTCGGGCCCGGACAACCAGAAGGGCTATCGCGCATCGAGCGACATTGAATCGGATGCGTCGCGCGATCCGTTGCCGCGGTTGCGCGAGTATCTCGTGCCCGCGCACATGTCGGACGCGGCGTGGAGCGCGCTTGAAGCATCGGTGGCCGCGGAGGTACAGGTCGCGCTCGAAGCAGCGCGCAGTCGCGCGATGCCCGATCCGGCAACGATCGCGCAATTCGTCTTCGCCGATGAAGCACCCGAAGTCGCCGAGGCGTTTGGCGGATTGACACGCGCCGAACGTGCGGCACTCGGCGGAACGGATGTCGCCAACGAGGACGGCGAGCTGCTGCGCTTCGCCGAGGCGATCCGTCGCACGCTGCGTCACGAGTTGACGGTGAATCCGAAAGTGGTCGTGTTTGGTGAGGACGTGGGTCGCAAGGGCGGGGTCCACCTCGTGAGCGAAGGGCTGCAGAAGCAGTTCGGCAACGCGCGCGTATTCGACACGAGTTTGTCGGAGGAAGGGATCATCGGACGCGCGGTGGCGATGGCGATCGGCGGAATGATGCCCGTGGCCGAGATCCAGTTTCGCAAGTATGCCGACCCCGCCACCGAGCAGTTGAACAACTGCGGCACCATGCGCTGGCGCACGGCCAATCGTTTCGCGGCGCCGATCGTGGTGCGCATGCCGGGTGGCTTCGGCAAGGATGTTGGCGATCCGTGGCACAGTGTGAGCGACGAGGTGCGCTTTGCGCACGCCTACGGCTGGCAGGTGGCGATGCCATCGAATGCCGCAGATGCCGTGGGGTTGCTGCGTGCCGCGATGCGTGGTGCGAATCCCACGATCTTCTTCGAGCATCGGTCGCTGCTCATGACCGGTGACGGCAGCGCGCGCTATCCGGGTGACGACTACGTCCTGCCCTTCGGTCGGGCGCGCATCGTGCTGAGCGGTGCCGACGTCACGCTCGTGTCATGGGGCGCGATGGTACATCGCTGCACGGAGGCCGCGTCGTCATTTGGCAGGCAGGTGGAGCTGATCGATCTGCGCACCATCGCACCATGGGATCGTGCGTGCGTGCTCACGTCGGTGACCAAGACCGGCCGGTGCCTGATTGTGCATGAGGACAACCTGACCGCGGGCTTCGGCGCCGAGATTGCGGGCACCGTCGCGCAGGAGGCTTTCTGGTATCTCGATGCGCCCGTGGAGCGATTGGCCCCCCGCGACATTCCCATGCCGTACCACCCCCACCTCCTGGCAGCGGTGCTGCCGGACGTGCCGGAAATCGTGAGCCGAATCGAGGCGATTCTGCGCGTTTGAGGATGAGGTCGTGTCGATGGTCGAGTGCACATATGGCTGAGTTTGACTCGTCCATTCGTATACACGACTATAGTAGTCAATTCTATCCCCTCTCGAGGTCCCGCATGCGCCACCGTCTTTCCGCTCTCGCTGCCGCACTCGTGCTCTCCACAGGCACGGCGTCGGCGCAAACCATCACGTTCGACCCGTTTCCGAGCATTCCGGCCGGTGTGACGGTCTCGTACTTCAACAACACCTTCGGATTCCTCGGCGCGCTGCCGACCACGGTGACTGACGCGCTTGTGTCCACCTCGTCCGCCATCCCCGGCGGTGGGGAGGCCCTGCTGCTCTTCGGCTCCGGTGTAAACGGAAACTACGGCGCCCTCTTCTCGTTCAGCGCACCGATCTCGTTCTTCAGCGCGGTCGGCAACGACTTTGGTGGTACCAACCCCACGGACAACGAGCGCATCTACTTCACCGCGTTCAATTCCGCGGGCAACGTCGTGGCGACGTCGATCTTTCAGGCGGTGTACGCAAACCCCAACCTGAACCCCGGCTCCATCAGTAATCCCAGCATTTCGCACGTCGCCTTCACCTTCGACACCGACCTCGGCTACTACTCGGTTGACGATATCGCGTGGCGCCCGGGTGTGAACAACATTGTGCCAGAGCCCGGCACTTACGCGCTGCTCGCGACGGGGCTGCTCGCCGTCGGCGTCATGGCGCGTCGTCGTCGCAACGCATAGTATTTCCGCAGTGAGACCGCGCATCGATCGTTGACGCGCGGGTTACGGCAGAAGTTGTCGCAGTACGAGTTCGCGCCACCCGAGTCGTCGAGACGACCACCGCGCGTAATGTTCGGAACCACATCGAACGCAGCGCCGATCAGCGCCACTCCATGCGACGAAAAACGTCAGGCGGCCATCTACACGGCCGCCTGACGTTTTCGTTTGTGCCACTGTCCTGTCGCATGTGGGCCAGCGCCGCGGTACGGCATGGACCGCGCGTAGACGACTCGCGGCTGATTGCCTTTGCGACACCTGGGTATGTCGATGATTGCCGAACGGCCGTTCGTGCTTGGTCGTTGCCACGGTCGGATGTCGCGCACCTTCGTCACGCGACAACCCGCCATTCATCATTGCTCATGCCCCGAACGCAAAGAGGCGAGCCGTTGCCGGCTCGCCTCCTAAACTTTACTGCCCTGCACCCATCCGACGAATCAGACGGTCTGCTGGCGACGACGACGCGCGGCAGCAGCCATCGCGAGGAGTCCAGCGGCCGTGAGCGCGACCGTGGTCGGCTCGGGAACAACGGTACCCGGCGTCGAGCTGCCGAAAGTGACGTCATCGAACACGATCTGGTCGGCCACGCCGGCGAACGACACCGAGTAGGCCGTGCCGGCAAAGCTCACGCCGGCTGCCGAGAACGGGCAGAAACCAGCTCCGTATCCAGCGCAGCTGCCCGCGTTCGCCGAGAGGCCCAGCGTCGCCAGCGCGTTGCCCGTGCCACCCAGTCCATCCCACACCGTGAAGCTGCCAGGCTGACTAAACGACACGTAGAAGAACGAGAAGCCGGTGGTGAAGCCAGCCGCGCGGTCCATGAACGTCTGGTTACCCGACAGGAAGAACAGGCCACCCTGCTGAGAATTCGGGTCACCGAGTCCGCCACGCGAGGTGTTGGAGCAGACAACAGTCAACGAGTTCAGGCAGATGGCCTGCGCGTTCGACGAGAAGGTGATCCCGTGGTTCGTGCCGGTCGTGTTGTCGCTGCTGAAGCCGCCATTGTAGAAATTCTGGACGAATGCAAATCCGGACGGATAAGTCGAATTGATGCCTTCGAAGTTGAGCACCTGCGCCTGTGCGGCGGAGGAGACCAACAACGTAGCGGCGATCGCGAACGCCAAGCGCTTCATACGTACCCCGAGTGGTAGTGGAGGGAGAAATTTCCCATGGAGAACACTCAGGTGTACGGCACGGACTGTGCCGTAGTGTGGTCATGTGACAACTCGCAACGCGGTGCCGTACTCAGCAGTGGAAGTGTTCCAAATGCAAGCAGTTAGAACTGCGAAAATTCGTGACATTGCCGATGATCCGTTCTGAGCGTCTTTTGCTCAGCCCTCAACCTGTGGCTTGCGACACACATTCGTTGCGGCTATGCATCGCTTCGTACGAGCGCTCACCCTTGGCACCTGCACCACGCTGCGCAACGATGCGCACGCCAGTGAGCCGTGGAAGCCCTGAACCCCGACGAGCGAATGCGCGAATATCGATTTCAAGCGAGTGAAGAGAGTGTGGACGCGCTGCGCCGACTACGCGCGTCGTGGTCGGGGGTGTTGGCGACGGCGCGCTTGGTCACGGTCGCGCTGGCAGACGACACCTTTGTGCGTATCTGGGTCGGGGCAGCAGACGTGGAGGGCGTGTTCGATGCGTTCCGATTCGTAGCGATAACGGCGCCGACATTGTCCGACCTCGATGCGCGCATGGCTGCCGACGATGAGACGGACGACATTCCAAAGAGCGAACTGCCAACGGCCAGCACGCCATTCGCTGCGGCGTCCGACCTGTCGCTACCGGACAACGACGTCGTGCTCTTCACCGGCGTGTCGTGGACCGAATCGGCCCACGCCGACGCGCCGTTGCATGGTGGCCAAGGCACCATGCACTTGAGCGGGCATCCGGGTCAGCTCTCCGAAAGCGCCGCACTGGTGTGCATCACCACGGATGCGCTGGTGGTCGCGGCGACGACGGGTGAGGGAATGCTCATTCGCACCGGACTGGCGCCGTATTCTCTGCAGACGACGCGTGATGCCGACGCAATCGCGGCGTTCCTGCGCGAGCGGGCGTACACAGAGGAGTAGCCGCCCGCGCGTCGCCGCCGGACCTCCCCGACTATCGCGGGCGCGACCCTCGCGGTAATTACGGAGGGTGCGCAGACGTAACGGCGTGAATCCTTCCCACCGCTGGCATCGCGCCCTGTCCGCGATGCTGTTGCTGTGCCTGCTCGCTCCGATCGTCTGGTCGCAGCGCGGATTCCGCGGCGGGTACGTGGAGCCCAACGTGCCGTACGATGGGCGCTTCACGTTTGCGCGCATCCGGTACACGCAAGGAACCCGACTGGCGTGGGGCGTCGACTACCCGCGCATGGAGCGAAACTTTCTCGTCATTCTGGACGATCTCGCGTCGCTGGTGCTCAACCGCACTGCGACGAACGTCTACACCCTTGACGATCCGGCGCTGGCGCAACATACCGTCGCCTGGCTGACTGAACCGGGCTATTGGGTGCCGACCGACGCCGAGGCGAAGGGACTGCGTGACTGGCTCGCGCGCGGTGGTTTTCTGATCATCGACGACTTCTACTTCGACCAGCAGTGGAACGCCTTCGAGCGCTCGATGCGCCGGGTGCTGCCTCAGGTCCGCTTCTTTCGACTCGACGCCTCGCATCCGATCTTCAATACGTTCTTCACGATCACGAAGCTGGACGAAATGCATCATCCCGCCACGACGTCGGCCCGGGCGGAGTACTACGCGATCTACCAAAACAACGATCCGCACGCCCGCATGCTGTCGATCATCAGTTTCAACAATGACATTGGCGACTACATGGAGTGGTCCGGCGAGGGCTGGTATCCGGTGAACGTCTCCAACAATGCGTACAAGTATGCCACGAACTTTCTTTTGTACGGCCTGATGCACTAGGCTGAACGTGCTGGGTGACTCGACGAGTTACGTCATCCAAACGTCCCTCG
>CAYWCJ010000243.1:0-1486 GCA_964456595.1 uncultured Gemmatimonas sp.
GGATGCAGGTTCATCACGCACCGACTGCCAAACGCGGCGCACTCTCAGCGGCTCGTTCCGTCGACAACTGGCGCCCAAACTCTTCAGAGGTCCTGCCGCCGTCGAGCGAGAGGTGCAGACCAACACCGCCCATGTAAATACGATCGGCGTTGAGCGGATCGATGCGCAACTGACTGAAGTACATCGGACGCGCGTTCGTGCTGCTCTGTTTCTTCCACGTGGCGCCGCCATCGTCGGAACGATAGACACCGGTGATACCGCCCGCCTGTGCCGCGCCTCGCCCACCCGCAGGAGCGGCATCGGCCGATTCATCAACCGGTGCAGCACCGCGGCCGCCGGCACCACTCGGGCCGTCCACACTCGCGTAGACGATCTTTGCATCACCGCGAAATACTTCGACGGCGATGCGGCCGAGTGGGCCTGTCGGGAATCCAGCGCCAGTGACTTTGGTCCACGTAACGCCGGCGTCAGTGCTCTTGTACAGCGCACTCCCAGGGCCGCCGCCGTTCATGCAGCAGGTGGTCCGACGACGCTGGGGTTCAGGCGCGAAACGAAGCTCTCCTCGACGGTGCCCAGTCGCCCACCGGTCATATACCGGACCGTGATGGCCGCGTCGCTCACGATCGTGCCGATGTTGAGCACGTGACGCAATGCAACGCGTCGATCGGTGACCGTGTAGCGACCGTCCAAAAGTTGTACGCGAGCAAATTCCGGGTAGGCCTTGAGTGCATTGCCGCCACGCGTCACGAAGTCGATTGTCCAATCGAGCTCGCGTTCGGTGAGTAGTGCGTACGCACGCGTAGTGCGCAACTCAGCGAGCACGGCGTCGCGTGTGAAGTCACCACCCAGCGCAAGTGTGACGAGATGTTGTGCGAGCAGGTCGAGCGGCCGATCGAGTGGATCGCGACTCTCGATGGCGTTGGCGCGCATGGCATCGCGCGCTGCGGCCACTTCCACCAGCTCGAACGCATGCGTGGGTACGCAGACAATGCGTGACACACGGCCGGGTGAGTGCCCCGAGCGCCCCGCGCGCTGCAGCAATCGCGCCACGTCCTTGGGGCTGCCAACCTGCATTACGAGATCGACGGGCGTGAAGTCGACGCCGAGGTCGAGTGATGAGGTGGAGATGACCACGCGATAGCGGCCGGATTTGAGTCCGCTTTGGGCAGAGCAGGCGCAATCGTGCGAGGGCGAGCTCGACTTGCGAGCCGCGCTTGGTGGAGAGCAGTTCGTGCCATTCTTCGACCACGATGCAGCGCAGATCGGCGAAGCTTGCCGCGCTGTCTTTGCGGCAGAGCAGCAGCGAGAGCGACTCTGGCGTGGTGACCAGTGCAGTTGGCAGTCGTTCGCGTTGACGGGCGCGTCGCGCTTGGCTTGTGTCGCCCGTACGCGACTCGATGGTCCATGGAAGGCCAAGCGCTTCGATCGGTTCGCGCTGCGCCTGCTCCGTGTCGGCTGCGAGTGCGCGCAGTGGCGTGATCCATAA
>CAYWCJ010000243.1:1496-7465 GCA_964456595.1 uncultured Gemmatimonas sp.
TCCATAAAACGCGTAGTGGCATCGCATCGGCGCGCTTGCGCATCGCGCGCGGCTTGTGCGACTCACGCGCGATTTCGTCAATCGCTTCGATCACTGAACCCAGACACGCGGCATACGTTTTGCCCGTGCCGGTCGCCGCGTGAATGGGCCCCGATTCGCCGCGCGCGTACGCTCCCCACACTTCACGTTGGAAGGCGAACGGTTCCCAACTGCGCGACGCGAACCATACGTCAATGCTGGTCGTCACGCGCGCCTGCGGATGTGAGCAGCGCCTTCACACCTTCCAGTGTATCGGCTTCACGAATCTCGGCGTCAGTCAGCCCTGAGTACGCTTTCGCAAATGGCACAAGTGCGTCGCCATCCCACACGGCGAAGGTGGAGTCGGTGTGGAGTCCTGCGCGGCGACCCTGGCCGGCTTGGGCGTAGACAAACACAGCATCGACCGTGAGCGGCGCGACTTTCCATTCTCACCAGTCGCCGACACGCCGACCAACGCCGTACGCCGCTGCGCGTCGCTTGAGCATCAGCCCTTCGGCAACCGCGTCGCGCGAAGTAGCGCGTGCGTCGTGCAACTGTTGCCACGACGTCGCCGCAACGATTGGTGATATGCCAAAGGGCGAACCACCTGGGAGAGCAGTCAACGCGCTGATTGCATGCCCTCGACGTGCATCAAGCGATTGGGTGCGTACGTCAACGTTATCTCGTTCGAGACAATCGTAGACGAGCAAGTGACACGGCACATCCGTCAGCAACTTCCTGCCTACTGTTTTGCGATTGATGCGACGCTGCAGTTCGGTGAACGGCAGTGGCTTCCCATCGCGCCATGCAAGCAGGTCACCGTCGAGCACGGTGCCATCCGGCAACCACTCGGCGGCCGCTTCGATTTCGGGAAAGCGGCTGGCCAGCAGCTCTTCGCCGCGACTCCACAAAAAAGTGCGTCCGCGACGCCGCACCAACTGCGCGCGAATACCGTCCCACTTCCACTCGGCTTGCCACTCGTTCACCGGCCCGAGTGATGCGGGATCACCGTCCACCGGATGTGCGCCATGCCAGCTATGCCGGGCGTGGCGACGCCGTGGGTGGCGCTTCCCGGTGCGCACATCGAAGCGCGGGCAATCGCGCGAATGCCGGACGGTAGCGTGCTGCTGGATGGCGACGCGGTGACACATGACCGGCTTTCGCAGCGGATGCGCGAGGGCGGATCCCTGCTCCATGTGGCGACACACGCCGTTGCCGATCCGGAATCGTACGATCGCAGCGGCATCGTGGTTCAAGAGACGGGTACGCAGACGGGGCTTCGTATGCGGCGTTTCTCGGTCAAAAGGTCCAGAAGGTTGAGGGGCTGGAGGATTTCTACAACGGAATCGCCGAACCGAGCGCCGAAATGGCGATGGTTGTGCGCAGCGGTGAAGCAAGTCGTCTAGGCCTCACGCCGAAGGATGTCAGTGCCGCCGTGAGCGGCGCGTTGCTCGGTGTTGCGGCAGGTGAGATTCGCCTCGATGATCGCTCAATCGGAGTGCGCGTACGCTCCCCGGATTCCGTGCGCTTCAACGCGCAGCGCCTTGGCGCTTTACCGATCTTCTCCCCGCGCACTGGGCGAGCGAGCCCACTCTCTTCGCTCGCAGATTTCAGTACCGCCGATGTGCGCGGCGAGTACGTGCGCGAGAACCAGCAGCAGTTGGTCAACCTCACCGCTGGCGTGGAAGGACGCCCACTGAGTGACGCGATGGCAGACGTGAAAGCGATTCTCGCTGCGCATCCAGCCCCGCCCGGCATTCGCGTGGAGATCGGTGGCCGCTACGCGAGTCAGCAGGAGGCCTTCTCCGCCTTACTCGTAGTGCTGGCGCTCGCATCCTTGACCGTGATGGCCGTGATGGTCGTGCAATTCCGCTCGTTCGTCGAACCGCTCGTCGTGCTGCTCGCAGCACCCCTGTCATTCGTAGGTGCGCTTGCGCTGCTCTTTGTCACCAAAACGACACTCAATGTGTCTAGCTTCATGGGACTCATCCTGCTCGTCGGGTTGATCGTGAAGAACGGCATCATTCTGCTCGACTTCACGCGACATCGGATGCAGCTGAGTGCGGTCGATCTCGAGACGGGAATTCTCGAAGCGGCACGCGTACGTCTTCGTCCAATTCTCATGACCACGCTCTGCACCCTGTTTGGTCTGCTGCCATTGTCACTGGGCATTGGCGCAGGCAGTGAGTTGCAGAAGCCGTTGGCGCTCGCGGTCATCGGCGGCCTGACGCTGTCGACACCGATCACGCTGTTCGTAGTTCCCGTCCTGCTCGTTGCGGTCCGAGGCCGAGGCTATCGCCTGCCGGTGTCGGTCTGATTGCCACGGCCCATCCTCCACAGAGAGCCCGCCCCATGTCAAAGAGCTACGCACCACGCAGCATCGTCCGGTCGTTCACTCGGAGTGCCTTCGCCGCAGCGGTCGCGACATTCGTGGCTGCCCCCCTATTTGCGCAGACCGTGAAGGTTTCTGAAGAGAAGCCGGGCTTACTCAAGAAGGCGAAGATCACCGCCGAAGCCGCCACGGCAACAGCGCTCGCCAAGGCGCCAGGTGGCAAGGTGGAGAAGGCCGAAATCGAGAACGAAGACGGGAAGCTTATCTACTCGTTCGACATCAAAGTTGCGGGCAAGGCTGGCATCACTGAAGTGGGCGTCGATGCGATGACGGGCGCAGTGACCGGCGTTGAGCATGAAGACGCGGCTGCTGAAGCCAAAGAAGCAAAGGCTGACAAGGAAAAGGAAGCGAAGGCCAAAGCCAAGGGGAAGAAGCCGTAGCGCGCGTTACTAGACGCATCGCAGCTTTCGGGTTATGCGCGTACTGGTCGTGGAGGACGACGCCGAAGTTCAGGAGTTTCTACTGCGCGTGCTGCGGGAAGCCGCGTGGGCTCCTGATGCGGCGTCGAGCGGCCAGCACGCGCTCGACGCGCTGGCGAGCGGCGCGTACGACCTTGCGGTGCTCGATGTCGGATTGCCCGATATCGACGGTTTTGAAGTCTGCCGCCGGCTTCGCGCCCGCGGCGACCGCACTCCCGTGCTTGTGCTCACGGCACGCAACGCCGTGAATGATCGCGTGCGCGGGCTCGATGCCGGCGCCGACGACTATCTGGCGAAACCGTTTGCCGTGAGCGAACTGCTCGCTCGACTCCGTGCGCTGGCGCGTCGGCCTGCTATCGCCCTTGAACCGACACTCAGGCTTGCGGATCTGGCCTTGGATCCGGCCACGCATCACGCGGAGCGCGCGGGCCATGCTATCCGACTGACGGCCCGTGAATTTGCATTGCTCGAGTACTTGCTTCGCAACAGTCGACGCGTCGTGACAAGGGCTCAGATTCTCGACAAGGTCTGGGACGATAATTTCGATCCCGTCGCGAATGCGGTCGACGTGCTCGTAGGTCGAGTGCGTCGTAAAATCGATCTCGAAGGGATGCTGCCGCTGCTGCATACGTTGCGCGGCACTGGCTACATGTTGAGTGACAAGGCACCATCAGCGTCAGATGGCGTCCAGTAGACTCCGCCTGCGCCTGGCCGCGGGCTTCGCCCTCGCATTCGCTGGTGGCCTCTCTCTCCTCGCGGTCGGGGCCCTTGGGTATCTCTGGCGCGAATCGAACCGCAGACTCGATCTGCGTCTGGATGCGGTGACGTCGGGCGTCGCCTATGCCATCAGGCGCGAGACGGATGAAACGCCTGACTCATCTCTGGCCTTCGCCGCATCCGAGGTAGTCGATGAATGGCCCCCCAACGGCGATGCTTTTCTGATCGTCGGGGCCCACGACAGTACGCTGGCGATAGTCGGACCTGCAGCCGATGCAGCGCGAATAGGGAACGCGTGGAGACTGACGCACCAGCAGCGCATCGTACTTGACTCCGGTGGGCTCGACTATCGCGCCGTCGCACACCCATTCGCGATTGCGTCAGACAGTCTACACACGCAGCCGCTGACAATCATCGCCTTCGCATCAACCGAGGGCATTGAGAGCGACACCGAACTGCTGGGTGTTTCCCTCGCAATTGCCGCCCCGCTCATTCTGCTGATCAGTCTCACCGCCGGCTATCTCATGGCACACGGTGCGCTCAGACCTGTCACGCAGCTGACGAGCGACATCGCGAGTATTGCGCCCACCGATCTGTCGCGGCGTTTGCCCATCGACGCATCCCGCGACGAAGTGTCGCTGCTCGCGTCTGAGTTCAACGCTTTGCTCGCCCGACTCGAACACGCGCAGTCACGCAATCGCGGCTTCGTCCGCGAAGCTGCGCACCAGATCCGCACGCCACTCACACTCGTCCTGGGCGAGGCCGTGCACGAGCTTTCCTCCCCCGATCCGAGCGAGACTCGTATGCGCGCGACACTCGGCCGCATTCGCACTGCGGCAGAGCAAATGCGTCGGCGCGTCGACGAACTTTTTCTATTGGCCGAAGCGCGCACCGGCGAGCCGGTGCGACTCGAAGACGATGTCGAGCTCGATGGATTGTTGCTCGACTGCACGGATCTCATGCGCAGTCGCGCGAAGACGCTCGGCCGCGCACTCGCAATCGGCCAAGCCGAACCGATTGTCGTGCGTGCGAATGCACCGTTGCTGCAGGAGGCGATGCTGGAGCTGCTCGAGAACGCGTGCCGTCACGGGACGGGAGATGGGCCCGTAACGGTATCGTGCTCGCTTGTTGATGGTGCCGCCGCGATTGATGTAACCAGCAGTGGCAATGAGTTCGCCGCCATCAGCGATCGCGACGCCAGCGCAGCGAACGGCAGCGACGGAAGAGCGAACAACGGACTGGGGCTCGCGATTGTGCGTTGGGTGGCTCAGTCACACCGCGGCACATTCTCGGTCACGCGTGTCAACGAGCAGGGTGTATTGGTCAATCGGGCCCGAATCCTGCTGCCGCTTGCGGAGGCGCGAGAGCTATTGGCTACCTGAGCGCAGCGACTGTTACGCGATCACCAACGCGAATTACGCCCGCTGTCGCATGGGTCGCGTTTATTCCGAACACCACACCGCCTTCGGTGCGGCGATACTGCGAGAGCGCACGCAGCGGTTCGACGCCACCTTCGGCCGTGTCGGGATCGATGGTTGTCATCACGCAGCGGGAGCACTGAGAACCCACGCCGATTGTCACGTTTCCAATGGTCACCTCGCGCCACGTGTCCTCTTCGTGCGCGCGGGTGTCCGAGAGCAGCACGTTCGGTCGGAAGCGTCGATGGTCCACAGCTTCCCCGCCCTGCTCCACCAAGCGCGTGTTCAGCGCATCGATGCTCGCAATGCCGAGCAGCAAGAGTGGCGCACCGTCGGAGAACGCCACCTGCCGACCTGCAAAGGGCAGTGATCCGGCGTACTTGGCCTGAAGCGGACGCGCCGCAGCGTCGGCGAGATAAACCATCCGACAATGGGTGCCAATCGCATCGCTGCACCACTCGGCGACCATATCGCCCGCGTTATGCGCCGGCACATCGTCGAGCCAGATTCGCACTGAACGGGTGGTTGGATCGGTCGGCACACGCACGTTGCATGTCGAAAAGCCAGGCGCATCGAGTCGCAGCTCGCCATTCCGATCGACCTCGGCGAATGAGGGACGAATCAGTGCAAGACGGTGATGCGTGCGCGCCGTGATCCCCACGCCGTCATCGTCCACCAGCAGCCACAGGATAGTTGGTATGAAGCGGTGGCTGGTCCTCCGCGGTCTCGTGGAGATACGCATCGCCCCTCCACTATCCATGCGCTCACCTCGGCCGGACGGGGCGCACTCTGGGAGGCCAGTCCCCATGGAGATCATCGGCCTGGATCTGCACACGCGCGAGCGTCAGCGGTCGATCAAAGCGGACGACGGATCCATCACCGACCGTCGCATCGCCACCAGCCGGGAGCGGTGCACGGCCGTGTTCGGCGAGCGGCCGCCGGCCCGGATTCTGCTCGAGGCGAGCACCGAGCGCGAGTGGGTGGCGCGCCACCTGGAATCGCTCG
>CAYWCJ010000244.1:0-4831 GCA_964456595.1 uncultured Gemmatimonas sp.
TCAAACCGTGGGTCAGCACGGCGGCGTGAGCGCGTCGCGCCGGTTGTGCTTCACGTCGCGCGCGCGGTAGACCGTCGCCATGCCGCCGGCGCCGATCTCGCGGTCAATCTCATAGCGGCCCATCGCCCTCGGTTGCTCATTCCGCCACGGTTCGATGGGACACGAGTTCCCAGCCGCCATCGGAACATGGCGTGCTCACTGCGGTTGCCTCCCACCCAGCCCCAACGCCGACAGCTGCGGCCAGTTGACGATCAGCTTCACGTCGCCGCTCACACCGCCACCGATCAGCAGGAATTCACGTCCACTCGGGAAGATGCGTATTCCGGCGCAAACCGGCCACGGATTCTGGTTCAATCCGACCACCCGTTCTGGCGGAATCCGGCCACGCATTCTGGTTGAATCCGGCCACCCTGCTGGCGTCTTCGAGCGGCAGTTGTTTCTCGCGCTCCAACCGCGCGCGCAGCGTCTCGCCGGTGACCAGCGGCATCACGTAGTACAACAGGCCGTCCGCCTCGCCGCTGTCGAGCAGCGGGAGGATGTGCGGGTGCTGCAAGCGTGCGGTAGTGCGGATTTCGGTTAAGAAGCGTTCGCCGCCGAGTGCCGCGCCCAGGTCGGGATGCAACAGCTTGATGGCGACATCGCGGTCGTGTTTGAGATCGTTTGCGAGGTACACGGTGGCCAGGCCACCACGCCCAGGTTCACGCTCGATGCGGTAGCGGTCGGCGAGCGCCTCGCTCAGACGGAGATTCATGCGAACTCCTGAACGACGCGGCGCACGTGACGTGCATCGTCGCTCACGGGCGATACACCTCGCGTCGGTGACCAATACGCACCACCATCACGACCAGCACGTGGTCGTGAATCTCGTACAGAATCCGGTAGTCTCCCTCACGCACGCGGTAGCGCTCCTGCCCCGAAAGCTTTTCCGAGCCGGTCGGGCGCGGATCGTGTGCCAGGTTCTCGATGCGGGCAATGACGCGGAGGCGGTCCTGTTTTGGCAGCTCGGCCAGCTCCTTGCCGGCCGATCGCTTGATCTCGATGCTATAGCTTGCCACGTCGCTTCAAGTCCTTGAGAACGTCCTCAAAGCTGAGCGAGGGTTCGGGCTGGCGCGCCTCGAACGACGCGAGATCATCGGCGTCCACGGCAAGGCTGGCCCGCACGGCGGCGTTGACCAAGTCGGAGATGCTCAAGTCTGTGGACGCCGCCTTCACCCGCAGCGCCTGGTGCAGGCTGGGGTCGAAATACACTGTGGCGCGCTTGAGCGAGGACATAGCGAACGGTACGAGATGGCCGGTTTGACGTCAAGACGTTAAGGCGTTCGCGCGAGGTCTTGCCGACGTGGCGCGGGCCGAGCACCCGGTCATCGAGCGCCTCGATCTGCGCCAGCCGACCACGCAGCTGGTCCCTCTCGACCAACGCGCGATCGAGCAGGGCTTGGCAGAACACGATGTCCTTTGGCCGACCCGCGACGGCTTTCGACAGCCAGAGATCGTGCATCTCCAGGCACCACGCAATGACGCCTCGCGTCGCAGGCGTCTCGAAGCGCCGAGGCGCGCACGCCATCCAGAGGGAAGCACG
This sequence comes from uncultured Gemmatimonas sp., assembly GCA_964456595.1. Taxonomy (GTDB): domain Bacteria; phylum Gemmatimonadota; class Gemmatimonadetes; order Gemmatimonadales; family Gemmatimonadaceae; genus Gemmatimonas. Next base: position 1,580 of record CAYWCJ010000244.1, read on the forward strand.
GCGGTGGCTTCCACAACTCCCTGCGCGTAATAGCCGAAGGTGTCGTGAAACATCGACGCCTGACCGATCGCGCCATCGATCAAATCCGCGAACTTGCCGTGGTTATCGTGCATCGCGGCGACGTCGACCTCGACCGAGCGTGACGCCTCGTCCGGCAAGTCGCCGTCGACACTGCCGTGCACGGCCTGGCTGCCGATCACCAGTAGCTCATTGACGCCGAGCACCCGCCGGCGGCGCGAATGGCGTGTTCGGATTGGGCGCGCGTCATTGCGTGTGCGTCAATGCGTGTGCGTCAATGCGTGTGCGTCAAGCGGCGACGTCCTCGGCGCGCCTGAAATCGCGGTACACGTTGGCACGCTCGCGCGCTGACAGCACACCCGCAAATGGCGTGACATGTCGAAGTTCGCGTGCCCATGCGCCGGGATCGGCTAACACCGGCAGTAAGGCACTCAGTGGGCGACTCAGCAGGACGTCCCACTCGCTCAACAGCGTCGCTGCAGGATTCACTTCACGCATCCGCTTGAGCGTCGACTTGGCACGCGCCAGAGTTTCCATCGGGCGTTCGGCGAGACGTTGCGCGATGGCGGCGTGCAGCGCCAGCGAGCGCCTGTCCTCGCGGGTCAGGCGGGGCACGACTTCCCGTCAATCCGCGCGTCAATCGTCGAACGAACACCTGGATCTGCTTACGGCTCGCGCGCCGAGGCCGCGGCCTTACCCAGCTTAGACTGCCAGTTCACGACCATGTACAGCTTGTTGCCGCTCGCGCCAGCCTTGAAGAAGAGGAACTCGGTACCGTTCGGGAACACGTCGAACCTCATTTCTTCTCCTTTACCGTACGTATCGACGAAGAGGGTGTCACGGCGCGTCACCGCGAACTGCGGCGTCTCCACGATCGACGCCATCATCAGGTGCGTTGGGCTACGATAAAAGAGCGCCTTGCCACTCGCAGCCCAGCGCGCCTCGATTGCGCCGCCGATGGATAGCGGGACGCGCGCGCCGGGGCCGGGCAACGGCCGAATGTAGGCTTCCCTCGTTCCCGACTCATTGGAGAGGTACGCCAACCATTGTCCGTTGGACGAAATCGCCGGATTTATTTCATCCGCCGCCGACGCGACAAACGGCCGCAGCGACAGCAGGGAATCTGCGGGCGCGATATATCCCCCATTACTCGAACGGCAACACGACGACCGTCCGGCGACACGCGCCCGTTGGCATGCGCTTTCGGTTCAGGAGTCGCGAGTTGGCGCTCGCGACCGCGCCGGTCAACGGCCCACATCGTGATCGGTACCTCAGAGGAACCGGTCTGGTACGCAAGCCACCCACCATCTCGCGCAACCGTGAAATCGTAGACGATCCGCGATCCGTTCCGGGACACGCCGCCAAACAACTGGACAGCGGGTCCCGTGAACGTGAGCGATCGTGGCGAGAATGGCGCCGCGAAGAGCGTTGGACCGCGATTGAACACCACGTGGCCGGGATTCACGAAATGGGCCCCCGCGCCGAGTACGCCGAAGTCGGTCACCCGACCGTCAGTCAATGAAATGAGCCCCAGGGAGCTGGAGTCAGACGATGACGGGTTGCCTTTGACAATGGACACGAGCGCATGTGTCCCGCCGGGAAGAATGTGCGGTTGAAGCAACTCGCTGTTCCCGTCGGGTTTGTCCGATCCTAAGCGGCGCGGTACGCCGCCGTCGGCCGAAACGATCCACAGTCCCAGTCGGCGCTGGCCCAACGAGTACACGATCCGTCCGTCGTCTCCCCACGACCCGCTGAAGAGGGTAGCTGGCTCTTTCACGCTGGCGATGGTCTGGGGTACGCCACTCGGCCGCGAGTCACGCTATCGCAGCAATTTGCCACTTATCTTGCCGCGTCGCGCCGTCGGCCGTCGTTTACGCTCGTGGCGCGCAGCGCCGATGTCGACGCACACCTCCCGGGAGTTTCACATGCATCTTCTCAAGTTCGCGGCCATTGCCAGCGCCTTCGTCGCACTTCCGGTGTCCTCTGGCGCGCCGGCGCGATCCGCGGTCGTTGTCAGCGCCGCGGACGTGGCGAGCCTGCTCAAGAGCATGCCCGCGACATCCGTCAGCGACCAGCAGATGCGGATGATCGACGCCGGCGGCTATAACGTCGGCGTCGGCGTGGTGCAGCGGCCGCAGGTCGCAACGCAGACCGCGATCGAACACGACAAGCTGACCGAGGTTTACTACGTGCTCGAAGGCTCGGGGACTTTGGTGACCGGTGGTGCGATCACCAACGCCAAGCCCATTCCGAGCACGAGTCGCGTCTACAAGGATCTGGCCGGCCCAGGAGACATCGGTTCAGCGATTGACGGTGGCGAACGTCGACGCGTTTCGGCGGGCGATGTGGTAATCATCCCCAGTGGTGTGCCGCATTGGTTCAGCGACGTGCAGGGGACCATTCGCTACATGGTCGTACGCGTCGATCCTGAGCGTGTGCTGACAACGAAGTAGCGGCGACGGCAGTACGCGGTACGCGGTACGACGAACGCAGAAGTCGCGCTCCTCCACCTCAACATCAACGGGTGTCCCCGATGCCAATTCGCACCATCTTCGTGATGCTTTTGCTCGCACCGATGTTCGTCGGTGCGCAGGCCACGAGCATCACTGCCGCAGATAATCGCATCGATGTGGTGACGCCACTGGCACCGGAGCTGGCCGCGTTCGGAACGTACGCCGTGGGGGCGCGAACGCTGACCGTGACGGACCAGAACCGTCCGGATATTCTGCGTACCAAGCAGGGTGAGCCTACCGCGCGATACGATCGGTTGCTGGTGCTCGAAGTGTGGTATCCGGCCGCAGGCGGTGCCTCGGCCCCCAAGGGCGGCGAGTATCGGGCGATCATGCGCGACCCGGCGGTCACGGTCACGTTGCGCGGTCAGGCGCGACGTGATGCACCACCGCTCACAAGTGACGGCCCGTTCCCGCTCGCGATCATCTCGCACGGTTATCCGGGCAATCGTTTCCTGCTCAGTCATCTGGGCGAGAATCTGGCCAGCAAGGGGTACGTCGTCGTCTCGATCGATCACACCGAAAGCACCTACGACAACGCACAGGCGTTCGGCAGCACGCTCTACAACCGGTCGCTCGACCAACTGTTCGTGTTGCGGGAGCTGGCGCGTCTCGGCACGATCTCGTCCGGCAGTTTTCTGGCCGGTCGCGTCGATGCCTCGCGCACGGGAATCATTGGTTACTCGATGGGCGGCTATGGTGTGGTGAACGTCATCGGCGGCGG
>CAYWCJ010000244.1:4841-7447 GCA_964456595.1 uncultured Gemmatimonas sp.
GCCGCCTAATCAGCTTCTCCTCGAGCGGAGCGCGGAGAATTCTGCGTACACGGCGTCGATGGATGCGCGCATCAAAGCCGCCGTCGCCATTGGGCCGTGGGGCATGCAAGCCGGCTTCTGGGATGCCGCGGGGTTGTCCGGTATTCGCACACCGACGCTGTTCGTCGCCGGCAGTGTCGACGAGGTGTCGGGCTACGAAACCGGCACGCGCGCCATCTATCGCAATGCGGTCAACGCCGATCGATACCTGCTCACCTTTCTGAACGCCGGCCACAATGCCGGTGCCCCCATTCCCGCGCCCGCCGAGAGCTATGCGTTCTCCGAGTCGCTCAAGTCGTTTCCGTTCACGCATTACGCCGATCCCGTCTGGGACACTCGGCGCATGAACAATATTCTCGCGCACTTTGTGACCGCGCATTTTGATGCGCGACTCAAGGGCGACACCACACGACTCGCGTATCTCGCCGGCGTGCCCAATGGCAAGGACGGAGTCTTCGCGCTCGACCGCGAGGGGAAGCCGCAGGCCACGCATACGTACTGGAAAGGGTTCAAGCGTGGAACGGCCGTGGGGCTGGTGCTGGAGCACGAGCGCGCAGCACCGCCCAGGTAACGCTGCGTCAGCGGCGCAAGGATCGCTCCGGAACGTGAGCGCGACCGTGCTCCGTACGTGTTGTTACTCGGTCAATTCGCGCTGCGCCACGGCGATCTGACGCAACAGATTCGTGGCGTCGAGCCCGGACATTCCTCGCGGATTGAATGACTCGCCGTCGCTCTCCCCATTCCGCGCCGTGCGGATCGCGGCAGTGACCGCATCTGTCCAGTCGATGACCTTCATCGACCACTCACCGAAGTCCCGCGTCGTGATGTCTTCGACCAGCATCAGCGAACAGTTGGTGTGCCGGGGATCAGTTTCAATGTGATGGTAGAGTGCGTTGACGGCCTCGCGTTCTCCCTCGAGCGCCTGCAGGAACTGCCCACTGCCGTAGCAGAGCATGCCCGTGATGCCAACGGCTGGGTTCGATGACGCCGCGACCTCCTGGATCCCGCGAACATCCCGGTACGACAACCCGGCCCGGGCATCACTGGCGTAAATCAAGCGGATGGTATGCACAGCGCGCGCTCGCGGAGTGGAGTGTGATCCCGGTCGCTACCGTGCAGACGTGCCTTGTAGCACCGCGCCGACACAATGCGACGCACAGCTTACCACGATCGTCGTGCACGCCGCTACGGCTGCGAGCGCCAGCCTTGGCACCCACGGCGCACTGGAGCCTGCCCCCGCGAGTCTGCCGCCCATCATCGGGGGCGGCTTGAGGAACAATTGACCGCGAGCGCCGACGTCCGCTTCGGGCTGCCCAGAGATAGTGATCGCCTTTCCACTCAGTATCAGGTCGCACACCCCGAACGGTTCCAGGGCCTTGCGAAGCGCATCGACGTACGTGCGCACCATCGCACGTCGCGGCGCGTCGGATCGCATGGCGTTCACCACGGCGCTCACGGCGCGTAGAACCATGACCTACTTCGCCGGCATACCGATTCGCGTCCCCGAGTGACGATACACATCTCGACGTGTGAGAGACGGTTCTCGCAATGCGCGAAGGGCCACGCAGCACGCGACGTACGACGCGCCGAGCGCGTCTGGCGGCGGGACTGTTCCGGCAGCAAACTCAGCGGGTTCTCATCACCCGCCTCGGAGTCTCCTGATGTCCCGTCTGCCCCGGCGATTCGGCGCACTCTTCGCTGCCGCCATCGCTACCACTGCTCCGCTCATTGCACACGGACAAGGCGCTGCTCCCCGTGCCGGTGCGCGTGCAACGGAGCGACCGTTGCCCCTCGATCCCGCCCGCACATTCACGCTCGATACGCGCGAAGGCACCTGGCTTTCACTCGACGTGAGTCCCGATGGCGCGACCATCGTGTTCGACATGCTGGGCGATCTGTATTCGGTGCGGATGGCCGGTGGTGATGCCACGCGTCTCACGAGCGGGATGCCGTACGACGCGCAGCCGCGCTTCAGCCCCGACGGCAAGTCGGTCGTGTTTATCTCCGATCGTGACGGCGCCGACAACGTGCACGTGCGAAGTAGGGGAAAACCAATCTCTTCCAACACTCGCCCGGCGTCCCAATGGTTGATGCCGGCGCGTTTTGGCACAGGCTACGTAACCTCGACTTCACGCACGTCGGCATCGCTCAACAGTTCGTCGCGCACCACGAGATAGTCGATGATGGCGTCGCGGTACGTGCTCTACACCGCCGCCCGCACACGCACGCCAGCACGCTGGAGCGGGGTCACACACAATTGCTCACCAATCACGACCGTCCGACTCAATCCGGAGCACGACCGCACCGACAACTCACGGCACATCGCGGTATAGTGCTTCATACGACAACTACCTTGATACTCACCGAGGATGAGCGTGTTGCCCCTCCGCTTGATGGAGACTTCGTCCGTTGCGACTCGAAACTCTTTTGGCAACCTGATTGCCTGCGAACGACCCGACCAGAAAACCTTCGCTCTATTCACGATGCCTCCGTGGTATGTCCGCAAAGGATATTGAACCGCCCCGGGATTTGAGGAGACCTTGTTATTTGAGTACCAACTCGGCGGT
>CAYWCJ010000245.1:0-7447 GCA_964456595.1 uncultured Gemmatimonas sp.
CAGTACAATCGTCCGGCCACCGCCGTCTGGCCGACGGGCGCGTACTTCAAGGGCGGCACGTACGGCACAGATGTGACGCTCACTCCCTCGTTCGCCGAGTTCAACAATACGGCTTACAAAGGGTGCACCGACCGCAATCCCTGATCGGAGCAGCTGATGGCGTATCACCGACGGGCCGTTGTCACCGGGGGACTCGTGCTGAGCCTCGTGCTGACTGCGGCCCGTCGGCCGTTGTGCGCGCAGGAGCGAGGGTCGGGCAACGTCGCGCCGACGGCGTCGCTCACGGTGGTCGTGCGCGCGGTGGAGGGTCGGACGTCGCGTGCGCTGGCCGATATTCTCGTGCAAGTCGAGGGCGCACGCACCGGCATGGTTCGCACCGACTCGGACGGCAAGGCGCGATTCCCTGAGCGTCCGCTCGGCTCGTACGTGGTGCGCGTGGAGCGGCTTGGGTATGCGCCGGTTGAAGAGAAGCTGGATCTGACCGTGATCGGCGCGTTCGAGCTGCCGGTGGATCTGGTGGCGTCTGGCGACGCGCAGACGCTGCCCGCTGTGTTGCGCACGGCGCGCCGCTCACCGGTGCCCGGCCTCGACGCGCGGCGCAGCACGGCGCGTGGCCACATTTTCGATCGGGCCGCCATCGATTCGCTCGCTCCACGTTTGACCAGTGACCTGCTGCGACGCGTTCCCTCGGTGCGCCTGGTGGGATCGGGCGGCGGGTTCGTCCCGCGAACACGGCGGTCGAGCGGCATGAGCGATTGTCCCATGTCGATCTATCTGGACGGCGTGCAGGTCGACGACGAGCGCGGCGCTCCGCCGGCGCCCCCGATTGGTCAGCCGGCCCGCGGCGGACGAGCCGCGCCGCCGAGCGTGATTGACGGCTTGAGCGTCGATGCGCTGGAGGCCGTGGAGGTGTATGTCGGCGCCAGCGAGATCCCCTCGCAGTTCAACCAGGCCGGTGGCTCGTGCGGAGTCATCGCGCTCTGGACGCGCGCTCGCCGGTAGGCTGGCCGCAGCGGCGGGTCGTTGCCCGTCGGATCCGCCTCTGTCGCGATCAGTGCCGAGCCAATCAGCACATCGCCGCGCCGCTCGCGGACGCATAAACGCCCCGCGTTCAGTGGGCCGCCCGCCGACGGGCAGCGTGGCGGCAGCAGATATTCGAAGTCGACCCCCTCCGGTGCCCGACGTGCCTCGGCGCGAGACTAATCCTGGTGTTCGTCAGAAGTAGCCGTCGCGCAATCACTCGCGATGCGGTACACCACGCCGTGCCAGAATCCGGCGGATCAGGCGGAGTAACTGATCAGGGGAGAAGGGTTTGTGCAGAAAGTTCGTGCGCGGGTCGAGCACACCGTGATGAACGATCGCGTTGTCCGTGTAGCCTGACATGAAGAGCACCGCGATCTCCGGCCGCTGTTGGACAACGATATCGGCGAGGGCGCGTCCGCTCATTCCCGGCATGATGACATCCGAGAGTAGCAAGTCTATGTGGCTGCTGTCCGCCTTGAGCAGCGCGATCGCAGACTCAGGTCCGTCGGCGGCGCGCACGATGTAACCGCTGCGGGTCAGCACGCGGGTCACAAACTCGCGCACATCGACCGCGTCTTCAACGAGCAGGATCGTTTGTCCGGCACCCGAGGCGAGCGATTCGCCACTGGCAATCAGGGTCGACGGCGTCGTATCACCGCCTTGCCGTGGCAGGTAGATCTTGAACGTCGTGCCAAGTCCCAGTTCGCTGTATACGTAGATGTGACCGCCGCTCTGGCGCACGATCCCATACACAGTGGCCAAGCCGAGCCCTGTTCCTGCACCAACGGATTTTGTGGTGAAGAACGGCTCGAAAATCTGCGAGCGTGTCAGCTCGTCCATGCCGGTGCCCGTATCGGAGACCGAGAGCATGACATACTCGCCAGCGGTGACGCCGACGTGCGAAGCGGAACCGTCGCCCTCGATGACAACATGTTCGGTTTCAAACGTGAGGCTACCGCCGTCGGGCATCGCATCCCGCGCGTTGAGCGCAAGGTTGAGAATCACCTGCTCCAACTGATTCGGGTCGGCGCGAACGGTCCAGTCGTCGGCACGTGTGGTCAGATTGATGCGGACCTGCTCGCCGATGAGACGACAGAGCATCGCCTGCACATCCGTGAGCACGGCGTTGATATTGAGAATACGCGGCTGGAGCACCTGCTTTCTGCTGTACGCCAGCAGCTGCGCGGTGAGTGCAGCAGCGCGCGTTCCGGCGGCCACTACATCCTCCACATCCTGTCGTGCCTGGTGGTCGCGTGGCAGGTCTTCGAGTACCAGCGAGCCGGCGCCTACGATGACCGTGAGGAGATTGTTGAAGTCGTGGGCAATACCACCCGCCAATCGACCCACCGCTTCGAGTCGTTGCGACTGCTGTAACTGCTCCTGCAACAAGGAGAGCTGGTGCAAGGATTCGACCTGCTCGGTGACATCAAGGTGAGATCCCACCCACTCTCGCACGCGTCCGTTGGGCTCAAACACAGGAACCGCCTGCACACGCACATACCGCCAGGTACCATCACTTCGCGCCAGGCGATGCTGGGAAGCATACGGCTCTTCGGTGCGGAGAGCTTGAGCCCACATCGACATAACATGTTCGGCGTCGTCGGGGTGCACGCCAAATCCCGGCGTATCGGGGGCCATACCTGTGAACTCCGACCACTGCCGTAAGTCAAGCGCCGAGCCGTCCGCGTTCACGGTCCATACCGCGTCGGAGGAGGCTTGCACGAGCGCCCGATACCGGTCTTCGCTGCTTTCCAGCTTGCGGTTGCTCTCGGCCAGCTCTGCGGTGCGTACCCGCACCAGTTCTTCGGCGTCGTCGTGCGCACGGGAGAGCTCCAATTGTGCCCCTTCGCGTTCGGCGACCTGTGCTGACAGAAGCACATTTGACGCAGCGAGCTGATCATTGGCATCGCGGAGCTGCGCCGGACTCGGCAGCGCAATGACCTGCGGCACGAGGCGCGTCAACAACACCGCCGTGCCGATCGATGCAACACCCGTGGCCGCCTTTACACTCCCACTCAGCCACCAGTTCGGAACCCAGATGTTGTAGATCGCCAACAAGTGCGTCGTGCCGCAGAGCAGGATGAACGCGGCGAAGCTGAAGTAGACGTTGTTGATCGACACATCCGGCCTGGCGCGACTGTACCGCAGCAGTGACAGCGGAATCATGAAGTACGCCGCGGCGATCGCCGCGTCGGATCCGGCATGGAGCCAGAGTAGCGACGGGTTCCACAACAGACAGTACCCATGCGGCATACCGTCCATGAGCATCGAGAGCAGGGGCATCGCGGGGGATTCCGTTGAGCGCGTGGTAGTCGGCGATTATCGCACAGCGAAGCGGTGTAGACTGAGCAAACCTCATACCTCGGCGCAGAACGCACCCCGATTACTTCTGGGCGACAGCCTTGCGGAGGTCGAAATTTTCTCTGCCGGGATGCGCGAGTTACACGCCGGATTGTGACGTGTGCCGTCGAGTCGGTGCGGTTCGTCACAGGGGCGCAGTTTGTCTTTCTCCGTCAGCCAGAAACCCGTTTTGCCCACCGGCAGCGACCGGCGCAACTTTGATCGCCTGCCGCAGGTCGCGCGTCTCCGCGATCTCTACCCTGCTCGGCGCCTACAGCGGGGGTGCCATGGCAATCGCTGCCTCAATTCGCCGAATTGCGGCTCATTCTCGAAGGGGTACGTGGCAGGCTAAAGTTTCAACGAGGTCTGACGGCGACAGAGGGTGGCGGAGGGCTGGTGCTCGACGGCAATGCGTCGGCGAGTAGCTGCTCGGTCGGGCAAGGTCATGTTACGATGCGATACCATGATGCCATGGCGGGTGAGGCGCCCAAAATCCATCTCGTCGACCCTGCCCTCAGCACACACCTGCTCGGCATCGACAAAGACGCCCTGCTCGACGGCGCCTCCACGCCGTTGGCCAACTCGGTCGTACGCGACGGAGGACTCTTTGGCGCGCTCTTCGAGTCGCTGGTCGCGCAGTCCATGCGCACGTACGCACAGGCGGCGGATGTCGGACACGCGTACCTGCGCACCCATGCGGGCGAGCGCGAAATCGACGGACTCCTCGTGCGACGCGACCAGCGGTGTGTAGCATATGAAGTGAAGCTCACCGGCGACATCACCGAGCGCGATGTGCGCCACCTCCGGTGGCTCACCGCCAAGCTTGGCTCACAGCTGCTGGATGCGGTGGTGATCACCACCGGCCCGGCGGCCAACCGACGCGCCGATGGTATCGGTGTGGTACCTGCGGCGATGCTTGTGCCGTAGTGGGCGGGACGGTCGCCGCCGGCTGCGGCGATCAGCGCGTCGGCTTCACCGATGGCGCTACGAGCACATCGAATGCCGCTGTCTCCACCACACCATTCCGCCTGACCTGCACGAACACGCGATACGAACCATCGCTCGGGAACGAAAACGGAAATGCGAGCGCTGTCGAGTGCGCGCTGTGCGTTGTCGGCGCCGCATCATGTGATGAGTTGCGTGAGTCGACGCTCGGTGCACTGCCTCCGGACGCCGAGTCATGGTTCAGTTCGGCACGACCGATGGCAATCGCAATCGCTGCGGAATCGAGAATGGCCGTGTCGCCCTGTTCGCGCCGCTGCAGTTGCGCCTGCGCGTTCATGCTCGCCGTTCCCATGGGATGGAGATGCATGAAGATGCCCGCGTCGCGACGTAGCACCATCGCATGTCCTCCCATGCCCATGTACGGCTCCAGCACGGATGTCTTTCCATCCGCGTCGCGCACCGTCACCACGAGTCGCAAGTCGCGACCGGCGGAAACGGACACTGCTGGTGAATTAGCCGATGGAATTGCACCACCCAAGTCGGCAGCGAGTGTGATGCTGCCGCCCGAGGTCAACGGCGATGCACTGCCGATGGCCACTGCCGACACCACACGCCACGCATCATCGGTGTCGAACGGAGGAACCGATGCGTTTGGCTGGACGGACTCACTGGCCGTCTCACCTGCCACCACCGGCGCCACCGGCACATCGACCGTGTCGACCAGCGTGCGTTGCGTGCCACTCTGAAACAGCAGATCACCGAAGAGCAGGTAGCGTCCCTCGGGCAGCGTAGGCACACGCGTGACGAAGGTGTCCGCGTGCACGCGCAACGGATGCAGATGTGCGATGGCGTTTGCATCATCCGCGCGAATGAGGAACAGATGCATCAACTTGCCGTGGTCGGGCATGATCGGCGTGCTGCGATTGGTGCGCCACAGCGAATCGGTGATGGCGATCGTCAGCACCCGATTGCCGTCCACCGTGCGAACGGCCGAGGTCATGGGAATGGGCTTGAACAGGCGGCTCTTGTAGTCGCGCTCTTCAGCGTCCCACCATTTCGAGCCGCCGAACAACGCCAATGCCAGCAACGCGGCCGTGGACGCCGTTGCGATGCGCGCCGTACGACGACGTGGTGTCGATGGCACCTCACCCGCCGGCAGCGAACCTTCGCGCGCCGCGGCGCCAACGATGGTCAGCAGGCCGGCCACGAGCAGCGTGCCGAGTACGATGAGCATCGCGGACATGCCGCTCTGCATGCCAAGCGTGCGTGTCGCGCTCGTTTGCAACGGCACAATGACCGTACCGCTTCCGGCCGGTCCTTCAACGGCTACGTGCACCGCGTAGGTACTCGATGTCATGATCCAGAGGTCGTGCGACCAGACACCCGGATCGCCAGGAACGATCGCCGCCTGCTCCGCCGGTGGCGCCCCCTTCGTGCCCACATTCCATTGCGCCGCGCGCACGGTCACGCGCGTTGGCGCGCCTTCGAGCACGCGCACAATGATCGGCACCTGCGCCGGCACGACGCCGGACGGATTGATCATCACACGCAGCGGATAGCCGCCCGCGCGCCCCTCGAACACCACCTGATTGGTACCGACATGTGCGCTCAGCGCGATCCATCCGATGAAGAGCAACACCACGGCGCTGAACCGTGGCGTGGCATGCGCAACCTGCGCGTTCACCGCTTCACGGCGCTGAGCCAATTACCCCAGCCGAGTCCTGCACGCGCGGAAAGGACGGCGACCACCGCGGCGACTCCGAAGCCGCGCATCAACTCGGCGGCCGGTTCTTCAAAAAACTTGCCGATCACACCCCACGCATCGGTGGGGAGCATGTACGGAAAGTTGTCCGCGCGGAAGAACGCGTTGCGCGCGGAAGGAGTCATGAGAAAATCTCCGAACGGCCACTGCGCTGCCGTGAACACGACAACGAAGGCGAGCCCCATCACCAACGCACGCGTCCATGCGCCGCGTGCTGCCGTTGCGCGGAGCAACAGATCGATCGCCAGCGCAGGCACGATGAGCAGCAGCGGAAAGTCCATCGGCACCATGTGCGTCACGTTCTGGCGAATCGGACCGAGCATGGGCGTGGCAGGAAAAAGCGGCAGAATCCACACCTGTGCGCAGGTCACGACGGTATACACGAGCGCCGTTGCGGTCGCCGCAAAGCGCAAACGCGTGGCTCGTCCTGCCGCCACCAGTACGAATGGAAAGACCAGCGCCGAGGTGATGTAGAAGATGCCGCTGTGCATCAGCACCCGGTCGTGATACTCGGTCGTGAAGATCGCGAGCATCGTCAGCACGAGTCCGCTCGTGTAGGCCACGATCCATGGCGTGCTCGAGGCACCGTCGGCATGCGAGGTGTCTCGCGACTGCGCCGCCTGCGCCAGCAACAGTGCACCAGCCAGAATCATCAGAAATCCGAGCGCCAACAGCGCGTGCGGCGGACTGATGATCTTCACGTCCAGCCCGTACGCGTCGTGCCACCAGTCATCAAACGGCGCCGAGGTGAGCATAGCGACCGCGCCCCAGATGGCGAGCCACCCACCCAGTGGCCCGTTGAAAATACGCCAGACGGTGACGCCGTCGGCTGGCTTGGGCGACGCGAAGAACGAGCGACGCAACACTTCAAAGCCACACGACAATCCCGCCACCGCGCCGCCGGTGTAGATCGCCAGATGCGCCGGTGTCCAGAACGTGTCACGACCGATCGTCATGTGCCACGAAATGTCCCAGATCAATCCGACGATGACACTCGTCGCGGCGAAAACGACGGCGGTCAGTTGCCAGGGAATGGCGTGACTGCGGGCAACACGGTCACTGCGATCGCGCTCTGCGACGGGAACGGACAACACGGACGAATCCACAACGCCTCCAGAGGGAATTTCCGAATCTACCGACGCGAGCCCGGCAACGCGCCGCCAGCTCCTCCGATCCCACGCGCGCGCAGCAGAACCCGCACCGAATCCACCGGCAGCGGATTCACCCGACCGGCTCGACTCGACACGGGTGTCGCCATCAGCAGCGCGTTGTACAACGCTTCCTCGGTCGCTTCCACCACCGCCTGAAACACCGCCGACATGGCCTCGTTGCCCAGCTCCTGCGCGCTGGCCAGCGCGCAGGAGCTGGGCAACGAGG
>CAYWCJ010000246.1:0-7435 GCA_964456595.1 uncultured Gemmatimonas sp.
GGGTAAGTGATTGCAGGACAATGAGTTAAATAGTTGACGCGAGGGCCCTGGTTGCTGTTGGCGCGTGGTTGACGCGAGCGCGCGACGTTGCGCACCACAACGACAACCGCTCCGCCGGATCCACTCTCTCGCCGACGCGCCATGCCCGCCCGACACCAACCGACCCGACCGCACGTCGGCGTTACCCGATCCCGCGTACGCACCACGCTCCTGCTGATGGCCGCAGCGTGGATGCTGCCGAACTCGGCAATGGCGCAATCGCCGATGATCATCACGGCCTGCAAGGTCCCGCTTGCCGGCATCATCCGCCGTATCGAACCCAGCGGTGTCCTCGCCGGGTTGCCCAGGACCTGCCTCAGTCCGACGCCGCTATCGCTCTTCTGGAATCTGCAGGGGCCGGTCGGCGCGACCCGGCCTGATGCCCACGGTGCCGCCGAGATGACGGCCGGAGTCTTCCTCGCCGCCGGCGGTGGCTCCTGGTTGTTCGTTTCCGACGCGCGCAAAAAGACGGCGTTTCAGGACGTCGATGGTGAACAGCTGCTGAACAATCTGCGTGCGATGCCCGTGCGCAGCTGGCAGTACAAGTCGCAAGGAACGTCGATCCGGCACATGGGGCCCACCGCGCAGGACTTCCGCAGCGCGTTCGGCGTCGGGGAGAGCGATACGACCATCACCAGCGTCGATGCCGATGGCGTCGCGTTGGCAGCGGCGCGCGCCCTCGAAGCAAGAACGCGCGCATTACGAACCGAGAACGCGGCGCTGCGCGAGGAACTGCGCGCGGTGCGCACCGCCGCCATGGCGGCGCGCCGGGACGTGGCCGCGCTCTGGACCGAAGTCTCCGCGCTCCGACGCCAGAGCGCATCAACTTCGCACGACATCCGCACCGCGACAACGCATCGAACGGCAGCTGAGGCGCCAGTTCGGTGATATCCCCTCACCTGGCACTCACCGTGACCACACGCTCCTCCTGACCACCCACGCGCGCTACTCGCTGTCGTCCTTGGCTAGCTCAGCTTCGCCAGCGGCAAGCATGCTGTTACGCTGGGGCATCGCGAGGCATCAAGTTCGAAGATCGGTGTGGTCGTGTTCGGCGACGCGTCCACGATCAACACGATCACGGCGTCGCAGAACCATCAGTTTCTGGCGCGGGCATCCGGCGGCGTCGCGTACTTCACCAACTCCACGCTCACCTCGGGCGCACTGCTGCCGATCGGTGGTGGCTCTTGGCTCAATCTGTCCGATGTACGCACGCAGACGGCGTTTCGCGAGCGGTCGGGTGAAGCGGTCCTCGCCCAATCGCGCGCGATGCCGATGCACTCGTGGCAGTACAAGTCGCAGGCCGCATCCATTCGCCACATCGCCCCCCACGGCACAGGATTTTCACGCCGCATTCGGTGTGGGCGAAAGCGACACGACACTTGCCGGCGTGGCCGGTGACGGTGTCGCGCTCGCAGCGGCCAAAGCGCTGGCGGAGCGCTCGAGCATCACGACGGCGGAGCTCTCGCACGTGCGCAGCGAGTTGCACTCGATGCGCGCCGAGCATGCAACGGTGCGCGATGAGAACGCGCGCGTTCAGTCGCGATTGACAGGCGTCAAGCGGCAGATGGCGCAGCTCCGCGTCGAGCTCGCGGCGCTCATGGCGCGGACCTCGTCGCGCGTCGAGCAGCGTTCGCGTGGAGCGCGCAGCGCGCCAGCCGGAGCCGCCCGATGAACGCGCACACTCGCCGTTCGAGCAGGAAGACAAGCGGGGCGATCGTCGTGGCTGCGCTTCTCAGTGCCCCCGCCGCGCACCAACTCTTCGCGCAAGCGTCGACTCCGGTCGTACCGACGACACTCGAGGCGTGCTATGTACCGCTTTCCGGCACGCTCTATCGCATCGACCCTCCGGCGTCGCCCGCTGCAAATGCGCCCAAGGGCTGTCTCGCGTCGACGCACGTGAAGTGTCTTTGGAATCAGCAGGGAATGAACGGCGAGCAGGGTGCTCCCGGTCCGGCCGGCGCCAACGGTACGCTCGCAAAAACGTCCTGGGGCGCGCTGGACCTCGGAGGTCTCGACGGCTTCGCCTCGGTATGGCGTCGCGATCAACTTGCGCACCGCGTCCTCCGGCATCGGATCGATCGCGCTCGGTTTCGACGTCATCGCTTGGGGCGACTACGCGACGGCAGTGGGAGGAAACGCGCGCGCCACCGGGAATCGCGCGAGCGCAATCGGTGAACAGTCGGTCGCGAGCGGCGACTTCTCGACTGCGCACGGCACACTCGTCACGGCCAGCGGGCACTACTCGACCGTCATGGGCCATCGGGCTTCCACCAATGGCATGGCAGGGGCGTTCGTGTACGGCGACCAGTCAACGCTCAACTACGTCACGGCCACGCGTGACCACGAGTTCGTCGTGCGCGCGTCGGGTGGCGTGACACTCTACTCCGACGCGCTCCTCACCTCCGGCGCGTATCTCTCGCCCGGCGGCGGCTCCTGGCAGAGCGTGTCCGACGTGCGCAAGAAGACGGCGTTTCGCGAACTCCCGGGTGAAGACGTGCTGTCGAAGTTGCGCGCCATGCCGGTGCGCTCGTGGCAATACAAGTCACAGGATGCGTCGATTCGTCACATCGGTCCGACGGCACAGTTGCGCAAGGAACTGGCGACACTCAGGCAACTGGTGGTTGCGATATTCAACGGAAGCGCCATTCCCGTAGCGCGCACCTCACGGAAACGCGTCTCACGATGAACTTGCGAACACCGACCACTTCTTCACGGTTCGTCCGTCGCGCGCCGCCGTACAGCGAGACGATTGTGAAGCAGCTGAGGCGCTCGCCACTTTACTTGCGGCTGCGGCCATCAGCGCGCGAAGCACACCGGAGGGTCGGACCGCGTACATGAGGTGACCGCTGACGGTGAACGTGCTGAATGATGAGGTGCGTGCCGAACCGTGGGTCAGGGCGCATTCCTGTAGATCGTTACAGTACGTCGTAATGCGCCCGATAGAAATCGGACGACCGCTACTGCGTGTGCGGCCCCGAGTGAATCGCTCCGATATGCCACGACGATGTCGTGGAACAATTTCCGTTTCGTGTCGATGTGACCAAACGGACATCCGTGGCATGGTAACTGCGATGTAATGCAGGTGAGTTGCGAATACCGAGCAGGCAGACGGCGCTTGGCTGGTGATGTGCGCGCTGTGGTACCGCACCCACCCAACAAAGCATCGGAGTACTCATGCAGAGCGCTCGTTCGATCAATCTTGAATTGCGACGCGCAGGCGCCTGTGCCGTTGTCGCCATTCTCACCTCCATTCCGACGGTCATCGCAGCGCAGGGCGTTCGATTCACGCTGTCGCCATCGGCAGAGTACACGTGGTGGGATAAAGATCTGGGGATCACCAACGGCGAGCTGCTCGGTGGTCGCGTCGGCGCCGATTTTGGCTCGCTGCTTTCCGTGAGCGGTTACTTCCACACTCGTGGGCGTCTGGGCGTTACACGCGACAGCTTGCCTCGTGCATCGTCAGGAATGCTACCGTCGCGCAGCACGTCCACTGAGGCGGCCACGTATGGCATCAACCTCGCCCTGCGACTCAGTCCGGCCCGCCTCGCACCGTTCATCTCGGTCGGTGCCGGCGTCATGCGCTTCGATCCGGACAGTGCGCCACGCATCGAGCAGATCAACTATCGATACGGTGGTGGCGTTCACTACGATCTGTCGCCAAACGTGCGCGCGATGGTGATGGCGGAAGACTCGCGCTTCCGTCTCGCCCCTGGCGCCTTGTTCGGTGGTACGCCGATTCCGGGTACACCCGCCGCCGACGCGCAAACCACGCACAGCAGTTGGGTGATGAGCGCTGGACTCGGTATCGCGTTCGGCGGCTCGCAGTACGCCAAGGATCCGGAAGCCGATCGCTGGTCCCTCGCGTCAATCCCTGTTGAAGCATTTGCGGGACGTCTCGAGTTCGATGACCCATCGATGGCGAAGCAGGCGTTGATTGGCGTGCGCACGGGCATAGACGTGGGCAACTATGTGGGCCTTCGTGGATTCTACTGGCAGGGACGCAGCAGCGACCTGCGCACCAAGCAGTCGATGAACGGATACGGCGCGGAAGCGCAGTTCAACTTCAATGCCTCGCGCGGACTGGCGCCGTTCCTCATTCTCGGCGGCGGACGCCTCGACTATGAGGCGGAGTATCGAGATTCGCTCGGTCGCGGTCGCGAAGACGAGACCGCACTCATTCTCGGCGGCGGCATCGGGATTCGCCTGTCGGATCAGTTCCGCATCAACGCGGCGGCGCGTGACTACGTCCGCGGCCCGCAGCAGTTGGACAGCGTATCGACGCTCAAGCAGCTCACCAACAACTGGATGTTCACCGTTGGCCTGAGCTACAGCATCAATCGCTCGCGTCGCGCGGCCGAACGTGCGCCGGACGAGAGGCGAGAGCGCACGGAGTGGTCGTCGGAGACGCGCGAGACGCGAATGACTGCCGCGCGCATGTCGGGCCACATGAAGTCCGACAGCATCGTCAGTGATTCCATGCGCGCGCAGCAGCGCATGGCAGACTCCGTCCGTGTCGCGACAATGACTGCAGCCCGCATCGCCGACAGCCTGCTCACAGCGGGTGTCAGGCGCGTCATGACCATCCAGGTGCCGACAGTGGGCGAGGTGTACATCCGTTACGGCGACAGCACGGGCAGCACGATGCGTGTGATCGCCCCGCGCGGTATGACGGACAGTCTTGCGATGCCGGTCTCCGGTCGTGCCATGACAGATTCTGCAGTGCGACAGATGCAGACTCGTATCGATTCGCTGACCGCGCGCCTGCGGGATGTCGAAGCGCGACGCACGCCGCCGGGACGCGTGGACACCGTCGTGGTTCCGACGATGGTGCTCACTCCGCGCATCGATACGCCCACGACCATGCAACCCGCCATCATGCCGGGCACGACGTACCGGCAGCTGAATGCCGATGGATCGACGCAACAGATCCGCAGCGTCTCGCCATACATCGCTGGATTCTCTCAGATGGTGCTCGGTGCGCAAGTGGATGCCGGTCCGATCTTCGGCGTCGAGGCGCTGCGCTTCGTACCGGATTTCGCCATCGGGTTCGGCAACGATGCATCAGTCTCGCTGGCCGCCGGCGCCCAGTACGAGTTCACACCACTGCAAGTCGATCCAACCTCCGCATTCCGTCCGCATTTGCGCTTCGGACTTGGCTTCCTTGCCGCCAGTGGCGATCGTGATTCCGAGTTCGGTGTAAACGTCGCCTACGGTGTCACCTATCTCCGTGCCGGCAGCACCGCCAATTCGCGTCGGCCACTGCCGTTCATCGAACATCAGGGAATCAACTTCTTCAGTACCAACCGCTTCCTGCTCGGCCTTCGCTGGAGTGTGCGCTAGCGGGAACGCGACTTCTTCTTCGCGACGCCCCGCTTCGCCGTCTTGGCGCGAGACTTGGGCGTTGCGGGGTTGGTCGCACCGATGGTCGCCGTTCCGCTGTCGTCAGCATTCGCCTTCGTGCTGGCCGTGGGCAGGTTGTCCGCAGCCGACTCGTCCACGAGATGCTGGCGTCGCACCACCACGGCTACCGCGAAGCCGTCCAGTCCCTTGATCGAGAACTCGCCCGCATAACCGACGCCGGGCGCGAGCTTGTCGTGCACCATGACAGTGGCCTGCACGACGCGCTGCTCACCCGGTCGGAGGTCCAGTCGCGTCGGTTCGAATGTCGGGTTGAGATTCACACGCGTGCCTGACGGATCAACGAAATCCGACGCGACAAAGTCGCAGCTGAGTGCGCGATCGAGATCGTTGGAGACGAGAAACGACCCGCTCACCGCGCGACCCGCTTCACCCTCGAGCACGAGTGCGCCGCCGCCGGCGTCCATCTCGGTTGTTGGTGATGGTTCGTGCGGGTCGCCGCTGAGGATTGCCGCCATGCCGCGTACATACTCGAGCGTCAGGTCCATCCAGCCCTTGTAGAACTTGGCGTTGGCCTGGACGGCGCGTTTCATCATCTCGTTGAGTTCGAGACCATCAGCCATCCTTGACCCCCACCGTGCCGGGCACGCGCCCGTTGCGGCACGGGCGCGGGCAGTAGAAGTGATCGTACCAGTGATGCATGTGGTCGGGGCAATCATCGATCATCACATCGCAAACGCTGGTACCGTTGCAGTCGCTGACCACAATCTCGACGCGGACGTAGTGATCGCCACAACCACGCACGATGATCGGTCCGGAAAGCCGCTCACCTGCTTTGGCCCATGTTGGCACCTGCACCGTCACGGTCAGCGTGGCGCGTTCCTGCGGATCAAGAATGAGTGTGGTCGGCGAGAACGACATCCAGCCCGCCAGTTTGCCGAGTGCGGTGATGGTCACGACTTGTCGCGTCCATCCGCAATTCATCATGTGAACGCGCACGAGCGCCTTGTTGCCGGGCGCCAATTCGACGGTGCACGTACCCGCGTGTTTGGGTTCCCAGCAGGGCGGGGGAATCTCGCATCCGGGCGAGAGTCGGTTGGCTGCCTGTGTCACCAGTGACGTCGCGAGCTGCGTGGGGATGATCATCAGCTTGGCGATCGTGTTGCCGAGCGCTTGCGCGGACTTGCTGTCGACGGAATCCATTATTTGGTCGCCCGTGGTCTGATGGGTCGAGCGCTGGCCATGATGTCGGTGACAATCACGTGCGCGGATGGGCCGATCTGCCATGCGCCAACGTAGGAGCGGCCGGGCCGCACGCCATCGGGTATCTCGAGCGCGCAGGCCAGCTCGCGCACGTCGCCGGGAAGAAGGCGACCAGCACCGCGCTTCACGGCGACGCGCGCCTCACCACCATGACTGGCACGCAACTCTTCGAAAAAGCGGTCCACGCGTCGTTCATCGGTGCCCAATGCCGCGCGCAACGTTCGACCGAGCGCGCGATCCTGACCGTCCGCATCATCAAGATCAATGGTGGCGGCCTTCGGGATGTCAAAGGCGACGTTGCCGCTGTTCATGAGCGTCAATACGAAATCCACGCTCGATGCCGCTTTGACGGTCACCGTCGTTTGTCGCGGCTGCAGGCGCAGTCGCGGCGCCGCTTCCACCTCGACGATGACCGCTTGCGGCTTGCCGTGAATCGTCGCTTCGCCGGCATAACTCCCCGCCGTCATATCGTCCGGCAATCGCAGCCGGATTTCACTCGAACCGGACACGATGGCTCGCAACACTCCGCGAAAGATGCTCGGCTGCTCGCCGATCCTGATGGCGATCGGCACCACGGTGGTCCGTGCGACGTCGATCGCGACGATCGCCGTGACCTTGCGCGGAGGCCCGGAGAGCACGATCTCGTTGCCGAGTCGAACGGCGTTCATGCGACGGTCTTCATCCGTTGGACACACGGAGCACGGCGCCGACAGTACTGCCCTGAATGTTCGGTGGGCGTGGCGGACCGCATCCTTCGCATGGATTGGCCACATAC
>CAYWCJ010000247.1:0-7402 GCA_964456595.1 uncultured Gemmatimonas sp.
GCTCAACGCCGTCAGCTGGCCGTTGAAGTTGTTGATCGTGGTGCCCTGCGTGCGCCCGCTGCCGACCGAGAGATTGACCGTGGGTGCGTAGGCACCGAGTGCCTGACGGCGCGCCGCGCCGGCGTTGCGCTCGAGGCCGCGCGCCAGAATGCCGGCGGGTGCGTTGCGGCCCGCGAGTTCGATAGCGTCGCGCAGCGTGATCGGACGCGCGACCTCATCGGCGAGGAACCCCTGAGCGCGAAGCGGGGCGGCCATGAGGACCGCCCCGGCGATCAGCGCGCAGGCACTGCTCATGTGCGAGCGGCAAGGGCGGTGTCGGCGATGGCGTGTCATCGCTTGTCCTCGCGTGAGCGGCGGGCGCTGTCGGCGGTCGCGGAGCGGGCGATGATGAGGCGGAAGGCCGCCTGCTGTTCCGGATCGAACGTCTGCATGAGCAGCACGCGTGCGCTGTCGCGCGACGCCATGAGCGAGGGTCGCACAGTTTCCATGATTTCCTTGTTGCGCGCGCGGCGCCAATCGAAGATCGAGTCGAACTTCTGGCGCTGCGCGTCGGAGAGATGCAGTTCACGCGCGACGCTGTCGCGCATCGAGCGTTCGTCCATGGGCTGCCTGGACGGACGCGAGAGCGAGACGGCGCGATCGGCAACGAAGCCAACGGCACCGCCGGTGAGAAACGCCCCGAGCAGGAACATCAGGGCAAGCGATTTGGAGCGCGGGGAGTTGGACACGGGGCCGGGAGTTCCGTCTACCAGTCGAGCGGGTTCAGATAGCGCTCGGGCGCATCCGCCGGTAGGCGGCGGCGCACATCGGAACTGAAGGTGACCGCGTCGCCATCGAGCAGCGCCTTGAGTTCGGCTTCATACGCCGGGTCGATCGTGGCGCCGTTGGCCATCTGGGGAGTGGTCTCGTCGAGGGTACGGGTGCGCACCGTCGCCGCGCCGGCCAACAGCAACGCCAGCGTCGCCGCGACAAGTCCCGCCGTCCGCCACTCCGAAAACACCGTCCACCAGGCGAGCGGCTGCGCGTCCTTGACGCGCGCCAGCACCCGCTGCTCGAGCCCCGCCCAGTAATTCGTGGACGTGGGAGCCGCGTAGGCGGTGCGCAACAGCGCCGAGATCGTCGGATCCTCCCCGTCGCTCCGGCCGTGGTTCGTCCGCTGAAAGTCCGTCATTCGACACTCCGCAGGTTGCCCAGCAATCGCCGCAGGTGCGATCGGGCATGGTGCAGGTCAGATCGCGCGGTGCCCTCGGGAATTCAGAGAAGTGCGCCGATCTCCGCGTGCTTGTATCCCTCGACGTCGTGCAACACGATCACCGACCGTTGCCGCTCCCCGAGGGTTTCGAGCGCCCGCGCCAGGCGCGTGCGCAGTTCATCAGCTTCTGCCGGATCGCGATGCGGAGACGACAGCGTCTCCGGCAACTCGTCGGCGTCACGAACCTTCCGCCGCCGCGCGATGTCCAGCGCAGCATTGGCCACGATCCGGTGCAACCACGCACCGAAGGCCTGTTCCGGTCGGAACCGTTCGAGCGCGCGGAAGGCGTGCAGAAATCCTTCCTGCACGGCGTCCTCCGCGTCATCATGCGAGAGCACGATCGAGCGCGCCACCGCGTACGCGCGCCGCTGGTGTCGCTGCACCAGACCAGCAAACGCGACACCGTCACCGCGTTGCGCCGCGAGGACGAGTGCTCGTTCTTCGAGCACGTCCGCCGAAGGAAACGGCAGCTGGGTCACCGGCACCAGGGGGATGACTTTCTCATCGTGCACGCCCGCCACCCGGTGCCCGACCGCACCCTTGCCATCCGTCGCCATCGCCCGCTCCGAACGCTCGTCCCCTGCGGCGGGCCTCGAGGCTGGAATGGGAAGGGCGAGAGAAGTCATAGGGTCGGTTGGAGTCATCAGGGATACGCGTCTCCGGCGAGGGTCGTTGAAGCTGCCCCGCCAGCCCCGGCCAAACCGAGGACGTCCGCAATCTCCTGCATGGAGACGAGCACGATGCCAATGTGTTCATCCAGCGGCACCCCGAGCGCTTCTGCGCCCTGTACGATGTCATCCCGATTCACCCCCCGCGCAAAAGCCTTGTCCTTCATCTTCTTGCGTACCCCGGCCACATCCACATCCGCCACGGCACGCGATGGCTTCACCAACGCCGACGCCGTGATCAACCCGGTCAGCTCATCGACGGCAAAGAGCGCCTGCGCCATCCGCGTCGTCCTCGGCACCCCGGTGTAGTGCGCATGCCCGAGCACCGCGTCGCACACATCCTCCGGCCAACCCAGGCTCCGCAGGTACCGCACGCCTTCCGCCGGATGTTCGACGTCGGCCGACTGCGACGCGTTAGGAAAACGCTCATAGTCGAAGTCGTGAATCAGCCCGGTGACCGCCCATTTCTGCACGTCATCGCCAAAACGCACCGCGTACGCGCGCATGGCCGCTTCGACGGAGAGCATGTGTTTGCGGAGGGAATCGCTGGCCGTCCAGGACTCGACGAGCGCGAGCGCTTCGGCGCGCGTGGGGAGGGACACAATGAACGGGGAGAAGGTTGGAAACCAAGCCGCAGGCAGAGTCAATGCTAGCGCGGCGCGACCGGAAGCCCAAAACCTGTACCCGAAGCCGGACACCTGGTGGTTTGGTTCGACTACAACCACCAAGTGTCGAGCTTCGAGTAAAGGTCGTGGGCTTTGGGTTGACGCATTCCGGAAGCGCAGAACCTCTACCCGAAGCTGGACACTTGGTGGCTGGCCGTCCCGCTAGTGAACCCCGTTGACCGTCTTGCCCGTGGATCTCCCCGTCCGCCAGATCAGCAACAGCGGCAACGCCGCCACCAGCAGAATCCCGCTGATCAGGTAGAGCTTGGAAAACGCCAGCACACTGGCCTGGGCGCTGATCTGCTGGTCGAGCGCGAGCAGCGCCTGCTGCTTCGCGGTCACCACGTCCGAACCCCGTGCGATCATGCCGCGCGTCAACGCGCCGACGCGTTCGTTGGTCAGCGCGTCGTAGGCACCCACGTGTTCGGTCAGCACCGCTTTCTGCGATTTCGACATCCGCGACAAGAGCGTCGCCATGATCGCGATTCCCAACGAACCGCCGAGTTGCCGCATGAGGTTGAACAGTCCCGTACCCTGGCCGATCGAGCGTACCGGCAGCCCGGCCACCGTCGCGTTCGTCAGCGGCACGAAGATCAGGCCGAGTCCGACGCCGCGCAGAATGAGTGGCCAGAACAGCTCACCCTGACCGGCGTCGAGCGTGATGCGCGACAAGGACCACATCGACAGCAGAAAAAGGAACGAGCCGGCAACGACGAGCGGTCGCGCATCGAGCTTTGACGCGAGCCGCCCCATCAACGCCATGGTGAACGCCGACGCCAATGCGCCGGGCAGGATCACCTGACCTGTTTGCCATGCGGTGTAACCATGCAGCTGCTGCAGGAACACCGGCAGCACGAAGACCGAGCCGTAGAGTGCGAGACCGAGGAACGCGGCGAACAGCACGCCCGGCGCCAACTGCCGTGACTTGAGAATGCGGAAGTCGATGATCGGTTCTGCGGTGCGCAGTTCGTGCCATACCAACGCCACTGCCGACACTGCGCTCACGATCGCGAGCGTCAGGACAAAGCGCGATTCGAACCAATCGAACCGTTCGCCGCGCTCGAGCATCCATTGCAGCGAACCCACCGTGGTCGCCAGCAACACGATCCCCAGCACGTCCACCGACGTTGCGCGCACCTGATGCGACGCGTTGCGCACGTACGTCCACACCATCCACGCCGCGCAGAGTCCGAGCGGCACGTTGATGTAGAAAATCCACGGCCACGCGTACGCGTCGACGATGTAGCCGCCGAGTGTGGGCCCGAGTGTTGGACCGACCATCACACCCATGCCGAAGATCGACTGCCCGATCCCGCGCTCTTCGGGCGGAAACGACTCGAAGATCGTGGTCTGCGCCGTGGAAAGCAGCGCGCCACCACCCAATCCCTGAATCACGCGCCAGACGACAAGTCCGAGCAACGACGTGGCTGCGCCGCAGAAGAACGACGCGACGACGAACAACAGAATCGAACCAAACAGATAGCGCCGTCGCCCAAAGTACGACGACAGCCAGCTCGACATCGGAATGACGATCACATTCGCGATGATGTACGATGTCGATACCCACGCGATCTCGTCGAGCGTCGCACCGAGTGTACCCATCATGTGCGGAATCGCGACGTTGACGATGGACGTGTCAACGAGTTCGAGCACCGCGGCCAACGTCACCGCGATGGCGATGAGATAGCGATTCTTGTATGGATCGTCAGCGACGACGGCGCGCGCGCCACCCGTCGATGATGCCGCGCCGCCGCGAACGGTCGGCGCGAGTGCCTGCACGGACACGTTCGTGGACAATCGACTGCCTACTTGACGATGACGTTGGCGACGACCGACATGCCAGGACGGAGCGGGCGATCGGCGCCGAGACCCGTGGTCACCTTGATGCGCACTGGCACGCGCTGCACAACCTTCGTGAAGTTGCCCGTCGCGTTGTCCGGCGGCAGCAGCGCGAATTTGGCGCCAGTCGCCGATGCAATGCTCTCCACCACGCCCTCGGCCCTGGCCGCATACGCGTCCACTTCGAGTTCGACCTTTTGTCCAACCTGAACGCGGGCCAGCTGCGTTTCCTTGAGATTGGCCGTCACGAACACACCGCTGTCCGACACAACCGACAGCAGCGTCTGTCCCGGCTGCACGAGCTGGCCAACTTCCACCATCTTGCGCGAGACCGTGCCACCTAACGGTGTCGTGATGTTCGTGAACGACAGCTGCAGTTCGGCGTTCGCGCGCGCCGCTTCGGCCGCCTGCAAACGTGCCTTGGCGAGACGCACGCCGGCTTGCGCGTTCGAGATCCCCGAAGTCGCCGCGTTCACCTGACGCTGTGTGGCTGTGAGCTGTGCGGCAGCGGCATCGAACGAGGCCTGTGCGGCATCCAGCTGCGCGACCGAGATGATCTGTTTGGCCGACAGGTCCCTGGCGCGCGTGAGATCGCCCTGCGCCTTGCGCAGGTTGGCGCGCGCTGCCGTCACCTGCGCATCACCGACATCGCGCTGACTCGACGCCGACCGGACCAGCGCATCGGCCTGGCCTTCCACGCTACTCGAACCCGCCGACGCGCGTGCCGCTGCGAGATCGGCCTCCGCCTGCGCCAGTCGCACCTGGAACTCGCGCTCGTCGATGCGCACCAGCGTGGCACCCTCCGCCACCTGCGCGTTCTCCGCAACGTTCACCGCCGTGACGAAGCCGCCAACCTTGGCGACGACGGGCACGATGTGTCCGTCCACCTGCGCGTTGTCCGTGCTCTCGTGCGACTGTGCGAAGCTCCAGCGCGTGAAGCCCCACCAGGCCGCGCCGGCAAACAGCACCCCTGGTACGATGAGTCGCAGCAGATTGCGTGATGCCTTCGCTGTGGCGCGCGCCTCGGCGGCGTTGCCGGCCGACGACGTCGCGCTGACGCTCGCACCATCGTGTGCGAAGGCGTCTGCGCGCGTCGGTGGTGCCTGTTCGGGCGGCGGAGCAACGGTCGGAGCAGTCATCGAGAAAATCCGGTTGGTCTGTGAAACGCGTGATGTATGACAGCAGTGACTGTTCGATGCCGATTCGGTGATGCGAGCGGAGATGACTACGGCAGCCCCTGCACGGCGCCGGTGGCGCGCGCCAACGACACCCGCGCCGACTGAAATGACGCCAACGCATCGTTACGCAGCGTGCGCGCCTGATTGAGCGAGAGCAGCGCGGAAATAACGTCCGCGTTACCAGCAACACCGGCACGAAAACGTTCCTGCGCCTGCGACACTTCCTGCTCGGCCAGACTGAGTCGCTCGCGCGCCGCGTCCACCTGCTCGCGGGCGGCCGACAGGTCGAGCAGCGCCGCGCGCACATCGAGTGCGCTCTGCGCGCGCAGATCCACCAGTCGCGCATCGAGTTCGCGCGAGGTGGCGAGCTGCTCCTGCACACGTCCTTCGCGTCGATTGCCGTCGAACAGGCCGACGGCGAGCTGCACGCCCCAGGTGTACGTCGGGAGGAGGTGGTTCCACGCCTTGCCGATCTGCCCCTGATCGAACGTCAATCCCAGCTGCGGCGAACGCTCCCATCGGATGGCCGCCAGGCTTTTCTTCGCCGCCACCTGCTGCGCCTGCAACGACTGCACATCCGGACGCGTGGAGAACGCCGTCGAAAGTGCGGCCCCTTCATCGGGTGCCGCGGCGTCGATGGCCAGTCCGGCCAGCGAGTCGGTCAGGGTGAGCGGCGCATCGAGTGCGAGTCCGAGCACGCGTTTGAGTTCGAGCAGGGTGCGATCGCGATCGTTGCGGACAGCAATGAGCTGCGCACGCGTCGAGGCCAGCTGCGACTGCGCACGCGTCACGTCGAGTGCAATGCCGACGCCGGCCTGCAGCTGATCGCGCGCGATGCGCACCAGGTCGGCGGCCAGCACCGAGTCAGCGACACGTGCCGCCACTTGCGCATCGGCACGGGCCGCGCGCACATACGCAGCTGCGGCAAGCGCTGCGGCGCCTTCGGCTTGTGCATCGACGTCGGCCGTCGCCGCGACCGACGACGATTGCGCCGCGCGCCACTTCGCGATGCTGCCAAGATCGAGGATCGGCTGCGTGACGCGATAACGGATGTCGACGGTCGGGACGGGACCGATCAGCTCACCGTTCGGATTGAGCAACGGCCTGCCCGTGGGATCCTTGAAGGCAAAACCGAACGTCGCCGAGTTGATGGTGCGCGACGCCTGCTGCACACCGGCGGCGACATCCGGATAGAGCGCGCCTTTGCGCTGCATGACGCGCGCATCTGCCTGCGCGACCCGCGTGCGCGCGACCGCCACGGCGCCATTCTGTCTGGCCGCGAGACGCGCGGCATCGCCAAGCGAAAGCGCGATCCGTGCGTTCGTGGTCTGTGCGTTCGCCGGCTGTGCGCTTGCTGATTGCGCGCCTGCCGATGTGACAACCGGCGCGAGCAGCACCGACAGAATCGTTGGTAGCGCGCCAACGGCGTTGCGAGAGAAGTGACTCATGGGTTGGTACGCAGGGAGACGTCTTGCACGCCAGGCGCAACGTCGGGGCGCAGCGCGTGCAGGTAGAAGTCGAGCAGCTCCTCGCGAAGGCTGTCGTCCGAGCGATCGACGAGCGCCGGGAAGAACTGCTTTCGACTGCACCAGATGGAGTGCATCATCGTCAGTGCCGACAGCATGCGGGCGGCCGTATCCGGTTCGATCGCGCGGAACTCTCCGCGCGCCGTTCCGCGCGCGATGATCGCACCCGTCAACCGACGTCCGCGCGCCACCACTTCCTCCGCGTAGAACTGCATCAGGTCGGGGAAGTGTTGCAGCTCTGCGAGCGCGGAGGCGCAGTTGCGTCGCATGAGTG
>CAYWCJ010000248.1:0-7384 GCA_964456595.1 uncultured Gemmatimonas sp.
GTGATTGGGAGACGTGAGGGAAGTGCGCGAAGCGTTGCGGATGTGGACCGGTTTACCGTTGCAATGTGATGGTAGAGCGTATTGACGACGCACCGGTATCCGAGTCCGCGAGACCGCCGCATCCGAACTTCTGGATCGCGCCACCGATGGCGCTCACGACGAACATCGGCGCCAATCGCGTGCAGTGGGATCTTCGGCATGATGTCCCACCGGCGTTCACCCACAGCTTCGAGATCAACGCCAATCCTGGTCTCACTCCCACGTCGCCCGAAGGGGTGCTTGCGCTGCCCGGCGTGTACACGCTCCGGCTCACGGTGAACGGCGCCCGCTCTACGCAGACCAGCACGGTACGCAACGATCCGCGCTCGCCAGCACGCCCCGTCGCGCTCGCGGCGCAGCACCGCTTGCTGATGAACATCACCGATGGCATGCGCGCCGCGTGGGAGGGACACCCGCAGGCGGTCGCACTCCGCGAGTCCGCGTCGAGAGCGGCGGGGCCGTCAGCGGCGCCCGCGCTCCGCACGTCCATTGACGCACTCACCGCCACCATCGACAGCCTCACAGGGAGGGCGCAGGGTCGTGGCGCGAGCCGAGCTGGCGGCAATGCGCCGACCTTCCGCGCGGTGAGCGGTAGCCTGACGGGTCAGCTCACGGCGCAGGAGAACGCAGATATGGCGCCAACGTCAACGATGATCGCGGCCACTACCGCGACGACGAAAGAACTGCGGACCCTGCAGCAGCGATGGGCACGCCTCGTGAGCGCCGACCTGTCCGCGATCAACGCCGTGCTGGCGGGGAGTGGGTTGGCGCCGATAGCCGCCCCCCGTAGGTTTTCCCGGGAATGACACAATTGCACGTGAGACTTCAGAGTGGTCTGCCGTTCGCTCCACTAGACTGCCTCGCATGGTCTACCTGCTCGACGACTTCACCGATGCCGACATCGTGGCCCGCCGCTGGCGCGTGTTCAGCGACCGGGTCATGGGCGGCGTGTCCGACGCCCGCGCCGACCTCGAAGTCGTCGCCGGTCGCTCGGCGCTGCGCCTGTCTGGGCGCGTATCGCTCGAGCGCAATGGCGGGTTCATTCAGGTGGCGCGAGGCCTCGAGGGCGAGCAATTCGACGCCACAAAGTTCGGTGGCCTGCAGCTCATCGTGTGCGGCGTACCTGGGTCGTACTTCGTGCATCTCCGCACCGCCGACACGCGGGCGCCTTGGCAGTATTACGGCGCAGTGCTCGCCGTCACTCCGACGTGGCAGAACGTGGCTCTCCCGTGGCGCGCCTTCTCGCCGGAGTCGCTGCGCGAACCGCTCGATCCGTCGACACTCCAGCGCATCGGCATCGTCGCGGGGAAGACCGCGTTCGATGCTGCGGTGGCGATCAGTCGGCTGGAGCTGGTGCCGTAACGGCGAAGCGAAACAGCAGCGTAGGAACCCGTGCTCATCACGGCGGGCACGCGCGCGCTTCCAGTCGGCACTGAATCGGCTCAGGCATGCGCGACAGGAAGTCGTAGCCGGTACTGCGCTCGATGGCCGCGATGGTGGTACTGAACGGCGCCCACGCGTTTGCCGCCGAGCTGCTGGTGCCCGTGGCGGTGTTGGGGAATATCACCGCAATGACCTGCACCGCGGTGGGCGACGCGATGGTTGTCACGTCGTTGGCGTTCGGTACGACGATCGCAATCTTCCAGATGGAGTCCGGGATGGCGATACGATTCGGTTGCGTGGTGCTGGCGAGAAAACCAAGTCCGTCGATGCCGACGCCAGTGCGATTTCTGGTGTAGATCGGCCCCGACACGATGAAGATCTGTGTTGTGCCGACCGCCAACACGCGCAAGTCGCTTTCGAGCGCGCCCCACGCGCCGCCGTTCAGCGTCTGGTTCTGCGGCAGCATGTTCGACAGGTAGAACGTCGGTGCGTTCTCGCCGTCGCTCGCGGCCCGATCGGCTGACGGTGACATGTGGCCGCGCGAGAATGCGCCGCCGTTGATCCAATCGTTCGTGTCGTACGCGGGAAACCCGAATGCCGCGACCGCCGGATCGGTGGTGAAGCAGTTGCAGCGACTGGCCGTGCCCTTGTGCGAGGCATCCAGATTCCAGCTCACCCAATTGGGGCCGACGCGCCGTGGGTTGTACGAGAGCGTGTACTGCCGCCGAGTGATGAGGAAGTCATCGCCTGGATCGAGGTCCGTCGGTACGCCGAGATCGGTATTGTGTCCGATGCGCGCGGCAGGAGACGTCGCCGCCACGTTGACCGCGATCGTCGTGGTCGCGGTCGTGGTACCATCGCTGCGGACTACCGCGCTGACGCGCGTCGTACCGGCGCCAATGGCTGAGAGCACGCCCGTCTGACTGACAGTCACGACCGCGGGGTTGTCGGTGCGCCAGTTCACTTGCGTGTTGTTGACGATGGGCGCACCGGTGGCGTCGAAGCCGGTCGCGAAGAGTTGTGTCTGGAAGCCAACGGGGAGGGAGTCCGCACGCGAGGAGAGCGTCAGCGCTGCTGCCGCTGGTGTCACTACGACATTGACGGAGTCGGCACTGACGCCGTTCGATGCCTTGGCGACAATGCGCGCCGTGCCGACGGCCACGCCGGTTGCAACGCCAGTGATCGCGTTGATCGTGGCGACGGCGGGATTGCTGCTGCTGAAGGTGAACGTCGTGAGCGCGCGCACACCCTTGGCGTCGGTGGCGACGGCAACGAACGTCGTCGTCGCTGCCACGGCGACGGTGCCAGACGTCGGCGTCGTGACCACCGCGGCGACGGGACCGCGAACGAGCACCTTCCCCGAGCCGGTGGGCGCGGTGATCGCCGACACGCTGTTGCGCGGAGTCGGCGCAGCGTCGGCGGTGAAGTCGGTGGTGTTGTTATCGCTGTCCGTGGTGCCGGCGTCCTTGCGTTTCGCCGCCGTGGTGTTGGACAACAGTGCGGTTGGCGTGGACTCGGCGCAGTTCGCTGCACCGTAGCCGACAAAGTCGACGACCATCCCGTTGCTGCCCACCGGGCACGATTCCGTCAGCGCGGTACTGGTGTTGACGAGTGCGATCTTGCCGGCCGTGGCACTCATTGCGAACACACCGGTGGCGTCCGGAGTGGGAAGGCTCACCGTGCCGGCCGCGCCGGCCGCTTGCTGCACCAGCAGGTATTGGCCCGGCTTGATCGACAGCGCGGGCAACGTCGTGACCTGCCACGTCGCGCCGGTCGCACTGGTGTACTGCACCGACCAGCCGTCGAGATTCACCGCCGTCGGCGTGTTGTTGTACAGCTCGACGAAATCGTTGCGCAACGTGGCGCCGCTGTTGCCACCGCCGCCGTAGACCTGGCTGATCACTACGCCTCCCGGCGGTCGCTCCGGCGCGGGCGGCACAACGGGGTCGACGACGTTGCCGGAGCCGCGGCACGCGGCCACCGCGATGCACACGGCGATGTAGCCGGCGATGTAGCCGGTGAAGTGCTGGCGCGGGCGCCCGCGTGCAACGCAGACGGTAGCCACGGCAGTCACGACAGTCACGGCGGCAGCGTGTCGGGGAACGATGCGGTGTAGCTGATCTTCCAACCCTTTGGCGTTTTCACGAACACGCGCTCGGAGATCCCCACCGACGCCACACCCTTCACAATGCCGCGATAGCGGTATCGCCCGTATACGACCCCCGGCCACATCGGCGCGACGCGCATCTCGTTCGCGATCAGCGTGTCGGGCCACGCCGGGTTGCTGTCGGTGCGCGCGGACCACTCCATCCAACCACGCCCCAGATCGCGCAATCCGCCACGGGTGAGGCCGGGCGTCTGCAGATACGCGCGCAGATAGCGCGGGTGATCGCGCTTGTGAATGGCGTCGATGTTTTCACGAAACACAGCGAGCGCTTCGGCGGAGTCGCGCGCCGGCGACGTGGGTGATGACGCGGTCGGCACGCGCTGCGCGTACATGATTTCTATGGGTGCCAACAACGCGGCATTGAGCGCGCCGACGATGGCCAGCACGCGCCATGGTGCGCGCCGCACCCCGTCGGTGCCGATGTCGTGGGCGAGTGCCGAGAAGAAAACTGGGCGCATGTGTGGTGATGGGTATGGTGCCGTGGAGTCTGCGGAGGGTGCTCCGCGCGAATGTAGCGCAAACGCGGTTTGGAACGCTAACTTCGCGCATGACCAGTGCGCTCTTGGATACTGCGCCAGACGCGGTCGTCGCGCAGCTCCGATCCCGGATCGGCGCGCCACACGTGCTCACCGACGCGACCGATCTTCAGTTCTTCTCGCACGACGTCGTACACGCCGGGCCTCATCGTGTCGTGTGCGTCGCCCGCCCTGGGACGATCGACGAACTACGCGCGGTCGTCGCGTCGTGCACGAGTGCAGCGTACTCGGTGGTCCCACGTGGCGGTGGCGCGTCGTATACCAAGGGGTATCTCGCGACGACAGACACATCCGTGCTCGTCGACACGACGCGGCTCGCAAACATCGTTGCGATCGATGTCGATGCGATGACGGTGACCGTCGAATGCGGCATCACGTGGAAGGCACTGTACGACGCGCTACGGCCGCTGGGCGTGCGCACGCCGTTCTGGGGGCCGATGTCCGGTGCGTTTGCGACGGTCGGCGGATCGCTTTCGAATCATGCGATCATCTGGGGGGCCGTCCGGTACGGCGTGTCGGGCGACAGTGTGCTGGGGCTCGATGTCGTGCAGGCCGACGGCTCACTGCTCACCACCGGCTCCTGCGGCACACTCGGTCGCACCGCCTTCTATCGCAACCATGGACCTGATCTCACCGGACTCTTCCTCGGCGACGCCGGCGCGTTGGGCATCAAGGCGACGGCCTCGCTGCGCCTGATCCGAACGCCACTGGCCGTGTCGACTGCTTCGTTTACGTTCGCGTCGCACACGGCCCTCGCCACCGCGTCGTGCGAACTGGCGCGGGCCAGCGTGCTGAGTGATTGCTTCGGGCTTGATCCGGTATTGCGGCGGCAACGCACGCGCCGCGTCGCGATCGAGCAGGGCGCCCCGGCAACGCCGGAATCGCTCAACGACGTCCGCTATGCGCTGCACATGGGGTGCGAGGGACGCAGCGACGCCGCTGTCGCTGCGGACGCCGTCGCCGTGCGCGACATCTGCCGCGCTCACGGCGGCACCGAGATCGACGACGTGGTCCCGCGCTCCCTCCGACAGCATCCGTGGGTGACGATGACCAGTGCCATCGGGCCCGCCGGTGAGCGCTGGGCGCCGTTGCACGGCATTGTGCCGTTAACCGATGCCGTCGACGCGTGGAATGCCATTCGCTCGATCGTGGATGAGATGAAACCATCGCTCGATCGACTTGATATCGCCGTGGGCACGCTGACATCGCTGGTCAGCACAAGCGCGTTTGTGCTCGAGCCAGTCTGCTACTGGCACGGCGCCATGTCGCCGTACGCAGAGCGTATCTACAGCGCCGAGGAGAAAGCGCGGTTCACACGATTTGCGCCGGACGCCGAATCAGACGACGTGGTCGCCACGCTGCGCGAGCGATTGCTCGCGTGCTTCGATGCACGCGGTGCCGCGCACTTGCAGCTGGGCAAAGCGTATCACTTCCGCGAGACGCGATCGCCGGAGCAGTGGGCGTTACTCACGGCCATCAAGCGCGCGCTCGATCCCCACGGTCTCATGAACCCTGGCGCCCTCGGGCTGTCGTCATGACGGGCGTGTCGCGAGAGGGTGTGCCGGGGGTGGGTGTGCCCCAAGTGGCGCCGCCGCAACAGCCGCCGCCGCAACAGCCGCCGCCGCAACAGCCGCAGCAGCATCAACAGTGCGTGGTCGTGGCGCGCGTACCCGTTGGGGTACCACAGCCAGAGGACTTTCACGTCGAATCGACATCGATCCCGGCGGTCCTCGATGGCGAGCTGCTGGTGCGCACGATTGATCTGTCGCTCGATCCGTACCTGCGTTCAGTGATGGCCGGTCGACACATGGGGCACGCGGCCCCGGCGATCGGCCACGTGATGCCGGGACGTGCCACAGCGCAGGTGGTCGTGAGCAACGACCCGGCATTTGACGTTGGTGCCTATGTCCTCGCCGAGACAGGCTGGCGAGAGTACGCCAGCGTGGCCGCGTCGTCCGTGCGGCGTCTCAACCACACCGACGTGCCGCTCTCCGCCGCCCTCGGCATACTCGGCATGCCGGGACTCACCGCGTGGGCGGGTGTCACCCAGCTCATGTCTCTGCAACCCGGCGAGACGTTCGCGGTATCGGCGCCGCTCGGACCGGTGGGCTCGACTGCGGGGCAGCTGGCGCGACGGCGCGGCTGTCGCGTCGTTGGCATCGCCGGCAGCGATGAGAAGTGCACGCAGGCTGTTTCGCATTTTGGATTCGATGCCTGCGTGAACTACCGCGAGGCGTCGTGGGAGGAGGCACTGCGCGCAGCGGCTCCCGACGGCGTGCATGCGTACTTCGACAACGCGGGCGGGGCTATTCTTGAGGGCGTGCTGCGCGCGCTCAATCTGCGCGGCACCATCGTACTCTGCGGATTGATCGGACAGTACAACACCGGCGTGCCGTATGCGCTTCCATTGGCACCGGTCATCGGGAAGCGTGCGCACCTGCACGGACTGGTCGTGTACGATTTCGAGCATCGACAGGCCGAGTATTTGGCTGAGGCAACGCCGCTGCTGCGCGACGGCATGCTGCGGTTGCTGGAAGACCGCAGCGAGGGTCTCGCCAGCGCCCCGGCGGCGTTCTCACGGTTGATGCGCGGCGAGAATATGGGCAAAGCGATCGTCGCCGTCAGCCCAGCGTGACGACCGAACGTCGATTCTGTCCGACCGCACTCGGACTGGTACACTACGTCGTGGCGGGACCGCCTGACGGTTTACCGGTGGTGTTGCTGCACCAGACGCCACGCTCGTGCGACGAGTTCGCAGAGGTGTTGGCGTTGCTGGCGTCGGCGCATCGCGTGCTGGCGATTGATACCATCGGCTACGGCTGTTCCGATCGTGTGGCGACGCAGCCGTGCATGGCCGACTATGCGAACGGCGTGCGCGACGTGCTGGATCACGCCAACTTACCGGCCGCGACTCTCGTCGGGCATCACACCGGGGCGTTCATCGCGTTGGAGACTGCTGCGTCCTACCCAACCCGCGTGTCCGCACTGGTGCTGAGCGGCCCGGTGTTTATGGACGACGCGGCACGCGCAGCGCTTGCGCCGTGGTTCGTGCAGTGGCATCCGAGCGCCGATGGTCAGCATCTGCACGACAAATGGACGCGGCTTGGGAGATGGATCAGTGATCCGTCACTGCGGCAGCGCTTGTTGGCGGACGTGTTTCGGGCCGGTGAAACGAGCGAGCAGGGACACTTGGCCATACTGGATTATCCGATGGCTGATCGGCTGCCGTTGATCCGCGCGCGCGTGCTGCTGCTGTATG
>CAYWCJ010000249.1:0-7355 GCA_964456595.1 uncultured Gemmatimonas sp.
CAAGCAGTTGGAACGGCGGCGTGAGGCAATGGGTGACGCCGGTGGCATCGACTGGGGACACGCGGAAGCGCTGGCGCTCGGGACGCTGCTCGTGGAAGGGATGTCGGTGCGCCTGACAGGGCAGGACGTGGAGCGCGGCACCTTCTCGCATCGTCATGCCGTGCTCAACGATGTGGAGACGGGCCGCAAGTACGCGCCGCTGGCCAATCTCGATGGCGTGCGCGGTGCGTTCGAGATCTACAACTCCGCGCTGTCCGAAACGGCGGTGCTGGCGTTCGAGTATGGCTTCAGCACTGTCGCAAAAGATGCGCTGGTGCTCTGGGAAGCGCAGTTCGGCGATTTCGTGAACGTGGCGCAGCCGATCATCGACCAGTTCATCGTCGCCGATCGCGCCAAGTGGGGGATCGACTCCGGGCTCGTGATGCTGTTGCCGCACGGGTACGAAGGACAGGGTCCCGAGCATTCGAGCGCACGTCTCGAGCGATTCCTGCAGCTCTGTGCCGAAGGGAACATGACCGTCGCGTACTGCACCTCCCCGGCCCAGTACTTCCATCTGCTGCGTCGGCAGGGACTCAACGCCAATCGTCGTCCGCTGGTGTGCATGCAGCCCAAGTCGCTGCTGCGACTGCCGCAGGCTGCCTCACGCGTGGACGAGCTGGCGACCGGAAGCTTCCTGCCGGTGATCGACGATCCGTTCGCATCGCAGCATCGCGACGATGTGCGCCGCATCGTGTTCTGCTCGGGCAAGGTGTACTACGATCTCGCCATGGCCGCCATACGTAACGCGAGCGTGTCGATCGTTCGTGTGGAACAGCTGTATCCGTGGCCGCACGAGGAGATCGTGCGCGTGATGGATCTCTACCCGGCGGTCGAACAGGTGATGTGGGTGCAGGAAGAGCCGAAGAATCAGGGCGCGTGGACGTACGTGCAGCCTCGCTTGCGCGCATCGGCTGGTGCCGCGGTCGGCGTGCGCTACGTTGGTCGCCCGGAGCGTGCGAGTCCGGCGGAAGGACACAAGGACGCGCACGACAGGGAGCAAGCGCGAATCGTCTCGCTCGCACTCGATACCGGCGACGTTGCGGTGGAGCGACAGACCATGCAGGTGGGGCAATGACAGCAACGCGAGAACGCAATCGCCGCTCTCGCGCCCTGCCTTCCGTCTCGACGAGCGCCGCAGCCATCGCTGCGGCGCTCATCATTGGAGCGGTGATCGGCGCAGGTGCGCCACGAGGGATGCAGGCGCAGGGAATGCCCACTACCGAACGTGGTGCTGCCGCACTTGGGTCGGCCCTCGCGTCGCTTGGCACGACCGGGCGCGTGCTCACCGTGGCGGCACATCCCGACGACGAAGACACGCAGTTCATCACGTGGCTGACGCGCGGTCGCCACGTGGAGACGGCGTATCTCTCGCTGACGCGCGGCGATGGCGGGCAGAATCTCATTGGCAACGAACTCGGCGAAGCACTCGGCGCCATTCGCACCCAGGAGCTGCTGTCGGCGCGACGCATCGATGGTGGTCGCCAGTACTTCTCGCGCGCCTACGACTTCGGGTTCAGCAAGAACGCGGAGGAGACGTTTCAGCATTGGCCGAAGGATTCGATCCTCGGCGATGTGATTCGCGTGGTGCGCGCGTTCAGGCCGCAGGTGATGGTGGGGTTCTTCAGCGGCACGCCGCGCGACGGACACGGTCACCATCAGGTCTCCGGCATCCTCGCGCGCGAAGCGTATGAGCTGTCGGCGGACACGGTACGTTTTCCGGTGTCCGGATACGGACTTCCATGGACGGTTGCCAAGTTCTATCGCAGTGCGCGTCAGAATCCGGCGGCCGCATCGTTGCGCATGAACGTCGGCGAGTACGATCCGTTACTCGGTCGGAGCTACTACGAGATCGCCGCCGAGAGTCGTTCGCAGCACAAGTCGCAGGGCTTCGGTGTGTTGCAGCGGAAGGGTACGATCATGGACGCGGTCGTGCGGGAAGCCGGGCGCGTCGGTCCGGCCGATTCCACTACCGAACGTTCGATCTTCGATGGCATCGACACGACGTGGACGCCACTGCGTGCCAAGGTGCCCGCCACACTGCATTCGTCGCTCGATAGCGCGTTGGCGCTGCTCGTGGAGGCGATGCGGTTGTACCGCGCGGCCGATCCGACGCCCGTGATCACGCCGTTGGCGAACGCACTGCGACTCATTCGCGTCGTGCGCGCGGGCATTGGCACGACGCCACCCATGCTGGTCGCGATGCGTGCGGGCATGGCTCCGCGGCTTGGCGCCCGTCGCGCCACCGACGCCGATCCTGCGTTGACCGATGCGCTGGCGCTGACGGATGCGCGCGCCGAGCAGGCACTCGCGCTTGCGGCCGGTGTGGCGGTGGAAGCGACGGCACCGAAGGCGACGTTCCCGGTGCGTGAGGCGGCGAAGGTATTTGTGAGCGATTCGCTGCCGGTCAGCATCACCGTGTTCAATCGCGGAAAGGTGCCGGTGAAGCTGCTGAACGCGGCCATTCGTGACAATCCGCAGCCGCTCAGCCCGACCGCCGATCGCAATGTGCCGATCGCGCCCGACAGTGCGTTCACCGTTCAGCGATTCGCTGTGGCCTTCGACCAGACCGCGCCGTGGTGGCGTGTGAACGGACGCAAGCAGCAGGACTGGTTCCAGACACCGATCGACGCGATGGATGAGGCGCAACAGCAGGAGCGCACGGCAACGATCGCGCGCGCCGACATCGAAATCAGTGGTGTGCGTGTGGGCGTCTCGGTGCCGGTGGTCAATCGCTACGCCGATCCGATTCGCGGCGATCAGCAGGTGCTGGTTGCGGCGGTGAAGGGAATCACGATCGGTCTCGAGAACGTCATCGAGTACATCCGGGCAGGCATGCCGGTCGAGCGCGAGTTGCGCATTCGACTTGAATCGGCGTACGACAGCGCGGCGAAGGTGGCGGTGACGCTCGATCTGCCGAAAGGCCTCGTGGCGGATTCGGCGCAGCGAACGCGCGTCCTCGCGCCGGGCGCCTCGGCGACGGTGTCGTTCCGGCTGCGTGGCATGTTGCCCCCGGGACGACATCAGGTCGGTGCGTTCGCCAATCACGACAGCGTGACGTCCACCACCGGATTCTTCACGATCAACTACGACCACATCAATCCGCAGCGCATCTACAGCGCGTCGGGGATGTACCTGTCGGCCGTGAGCGTGAAGCTGCCTCCCCGTGCGCGCGTAGGTTACATCATCGGCGTTGGCGATCGCGGCATCGATGCGCTGCAGCAACTCGATGTCAACGTCGAGCGCATCGACCCGGCGATGATCACGTCAACTGATCTGTCGCGGTTCACCGCGATCGTCGTCGGTCCGCGCGCCTACGAAGCGAACGAAGTGCTCGTGAAGCAGAACTCGCGCCTGCTGGACTACGCCAATCGCGGCGGCACGCTGGTGGTGCAGTATGGTGCACAGGACATGAGTCGATACGCGGTCACGCCGTACCCGCTCGCGTGGACACGGCCGCAGGCCCGCGTGACGATGGAGAATGCGCCGGTGCGACTGCTGCAGCCCAAGTCGCCGTTGCTCACCTCGCCCAATATCATCGGCAACAGCGACTGGGCCGACTGGGCGCAGGAACGCGCGACATACATGCCGAGCACGATCGATCCGCGCTACACATCGCTGCTGGGCATGAACGACCCCGAGGAGCCCGAAAATCGCGGTGCGTTGCTGGAAGCCAAGGTTGGCAAGGGGCGGTACATCTACGTCACGCTCGCGTTATTTCGCCAACTGCCGAACGGCGTGCCAGGTGCCGCGCGCATTCTGCTCAATCTCATCAACGCACCGCCGACCGTCGTGCCGCCGAAGATGTAGGGTAGGACGAACTGCAACAGCAACTGACTATCACGGATAGCAACAGATTTGTTGTATCCGTGCAAATCAGAGCAGTACTCCGCGTTCATCCGCGTCAGTCGGTTGCAATTGCCCCTGCCTTTCCGGTTGCAGTATCCCCGCAAATCCCGTCCTGAATCCGTTGCTGTCCGTGATAGTCAGTCGCGGTTGCCTTTGCTTTTGCTGCTTCGGTTCACCGAACCACCTCCCAGACTCAGCCCAGATCCCACAACGACGACGGTCACCGCGCCGATCACGTTGTACCAGAGAAACGCGACCGCCGGCGCACCAAACGAAACCGCACCAACCATTGCCATGCCCGCGATGAGACCGACGAACGCCCCGAGTGCCGTCGTTCGCGGCAACATGGCCAGCAAAAAGACTCCAAGGATCGATCCGTAGAAGAACGACCCGAAGCGGTTCACGACTTCGATCAGTGAACCAAGTGTCGCAGCCTTGACCGCCACGAAGCAGGCGAAGACTCCCCAGAGCGCCGTCGCCCATTTGGAGACCGCGAGATAGTGCGCATCGCTCGCCGTTGGTTTGACCCAACGGGTGTAGAAGTCGATCACCGTCACCGTCGAGAGGGAATTCAACTCGGCGGCGATGCTCGACATCGCGGCCGCCAGTACGGCAGCGAGAAAAATACCGGTCAATCCGAGCGGCAGATGATCGAGCACGAAGCGCGGAATGATGTAGTTCACATCGCGCGATGATTGCCCCGTGACGCGCTCGGCAGTCGAGAGCGCCTCTGTGCGAATCGCGCCCACGGCGGCCTCGCGTTCACGAAACACCGACAGCGAACTCGCGGCGGCCGCCGCATCGCCGGCGCGCTGCGCATCGGCAGCGGCACGCGCCGCCACCTGACGATCGGCGATGGCGGTGGCGTAGCGTGATTCAAGCGCAGGGTACGACACGGAGTCGGCGGTACGCACCTGCCGTTCGTGCGCCGGGTTGTACAGCAGCGGCGCTGGCTGGAAAAGATAGAACAGGAAGACCAGCACGCCGATCAGCAGGATCAATGCCTGCAGCGGAATCTTCCAGTACGCGCTCATGAGCAGCGAACTGCGCGCTTCGTTCACCGACTTGGCCGCCAGGTAGCGCTGCACCTGGCTCTGATCGGTGCCGAAATACGACAACATCAGAAACGTGCCGCCGATGATCCCGGACCAGAAGGTGTACGTCTTCGTCACGTCGAACGAGAAATCGAACACCTGCAGGCGTCCCGTCGCGCCGGCGATGCGCAGCGCGTCGTCCATCGGAATCGGCATGCGCGTGACCAATACGACAACGATGGCGATCAGTGCGAAGACGATGATGAACATCTGCTTCACGTCGGCCCACGTCACTGCCTGCACGCCGCCGAGCACGGTATAGATGACCGTTGGCACGCCAAACAGCGCCACGCACAAACCGAGGTCCCATCCGAAGATCGCCGAGAAGACGACTGCTGGCGCGGCGATGATCGTGCCGCACGACATGCCGCGCGACAGCAGGAAGAGAAAGCTTGTCAGCGAACGTGTCTTCGCATCGAAGCGTCGCTCGAGATACTCGTAGGCCGTATACACCTTCGCGCCATGCAGAAACGGCACCAGCGTCACGCCCAGGATCACCATCGCGATCGGCAGCCCAAAGTAGAACTGGACGAATCGCAGCCCGTCCGTCGCGCCCTGCCCGGTCGTGCCGATGAGCGTGACCGCCGACAGCTGCGTCGCCATGACGGAGAGACCGACCGCCCACCACGGCAGACTGCGATTGGCGAGAAAGTACTCCTCGATGTTGGTCGTGCCACGTGTGCGACGGAGACCGTCCCACACCACAACCACCAGATACACGACGACCACCACCCAGTTGATCCAATGCATCGCGTCAGCTCGTGTAGCGGGACTGCAACCACCAGAGCAGCGCGAGCGCGACCGTCTGGATCAGGAGCACGCGCCAGAGGGTCGTGCGGAATGGGGTGGGCATGGCACTAAATTACAGCATGCCACAACCGCACGTGATCATCATCGGTGGCGGGTTCGCGGGGCTGGCCGCCGCTCGTGAACTGCGCCACGCGCCGGTGCGCATCACGCTCATCGACCGGAACAACCACCACACCTTTCAGCCACTGCTCTATCAGGTGGCGATGGCCGGTCTTGCGCCAAGTGACATCACGGTGCCCATTCGCTGGCGTTTGCGTCATCAGGCCAACACCACCGTACTGCTTGGTGAAGTCGTGCGCATCGACCCGGTTGCACGCACGGTGCATCTCGATGACGACCGCGAGATCGCGTATCACTATGCGATCCTGGCCTCGGGGGCGCGGCACGACTACTTCGGCCACGATGAGTGGGAGCAGTTTGCACCGGGGCTCAAAGGCATCGAAGACGCCTTCGATATCCGGCAGCGATTCCTGATCGCGTTCGAGCGCGCCGAACGAACGCTCGATCCCGCAACGCGCGCGGCACAGTTGACCTTCGTGGTTGTCGGTGCCGGCCCCACCGGCGTGGAGCTCGCGGGCACCATTCCGGATATCGCCAAGCGTTCGTTTCGTCGCGATTTCCGTAACATCGACACCAGCACGACGCGCGTGCTGCTGGTCGAAGCAGGTCCGCGTATCCTCCCGACATTTCCCGACGACCTGTCTGCCGCCGCACAGCGCGATCTTGTCTCCCTTGGCGTCGAGGTGCGACTCGGCGCACCGGTCACGCACATCGAAGAGGGCGCCGTGTGGATTGGCGACGAGCGGATCGCAACGCACAGTGTCTTCTGGGCCGCGGGCAACGTCGCGTCGCCGCTCGGCCGCATGCTGAGCGCGCCAACGGATCGCGCCGGACGAGTGAAAGTGAATGCGGATTGTTCCGTGCCCGGCCACCCTGAACTGTTCGTGGTGGGCGATCTCTGCTACATCGAGCGCGCAGACGGGCGACCCGTTCCTGCGGTGGCGCCGACGGCCAATCAGACCGGCGCGCATGCAGGGCGCATGGTGCGCCGTTTGCTGGAGGCGAAGCCAACAGCAGCGTTCGAATACTTTCACAAGGGCGATCTGGCCACCATCGGGCGACACAAGGCGGTTGCTGCCTTTGGCAGGCTGCACCTCAGCGGCTACCTGACGTGGTTTCTGTGGCTGTTCGTGCACCTCATGTATCTGGTCGGTTTCCGGAATCGGCTGTCCGTGCTGCTGCAATGGGCGTGGGCGTACGTCACTTATCAGCCCGGTGTTCGTCTCATCGCCAGTCGGACTCGTGCGCGCGATGAAGGTGTCACCCCCCGTGCCGCGTCGCTGGATATTGAGTCGCGCGTTTGACGACGGTCGACAGAAACCGCTAAGCTTCCGTCACGCATCGCACGTCGTCGTTGATGGCCTGGTCGCGACATCGGTCGCTGCGCGCGCGCCGCGGTAACTCAAGGCCAAAGTCATGGAAGCCGATCCGACCTCGCCACACCCACCTCCCAGATTGCGCGACGGCATGTCGGTTATCCCTGCGGATTGCGGGTGCCAAGCCCGT
>CAYWCJ010000250.1:0-7340 GCA_964456595.1 uncultured Gemmatimonas sp.
ACCTCGTGGGCGACAACGTTGGCGACTGCGCTGGTCGTGGTGCGGACCTGTTCGAATCGACGGCGGCCGAAAACATCGGCGCCATGATTCTTGGCGTCATCCTCTTCAAGACGTTCGGTGTTGCAGGCATCCTTTTCCCGCTCGTCATTGGCGCGCTCGGTCTGGTGTGCTCGATCATCGGCGTGATGAGTGTGAGCACGACCGAAGACGCCGACCCGATGATCGCGCTCAATCGCGGCTACTACATCACGGCCGCCTTGGTCAGTGTCGCGATCTTCGGCGCCTGCAAGTGGCTGTTGGTGACGCCTGACGCACCGGATGCATGGCTGTACTACTTCGGTTGTGCCATGATTGGTGTCATCACCTCGATCGCGTTCGTCTTCATCACGCAGTATTACACCGAGTATCGCTATCGCCCGGTGCTCAGCATCGCCGAGGCCTCGCAGACCGGACCGGCCACCAACATCATCATGGGCTTGGCGGTGGGCATGGAGTCGACCGTGTTGCCGGTGTTCACGATCGCGATCGCGCTGGTCGGCAGCTTCATGCTCGGACGGTCCAGCGGCATCATGATCGACGGTGAAGCGGCGGGTGGTCTGTTCGGCACGGCTGTGGCCACGATGGGCATGCTTGGCACCGCCGGTTACATCCTTGCGATGGATGTGTTCGGACCGATCACCGACAACGCTGGTGGCATCGTCGAGATGTCCAAGCAGCCGGAAGCGATCCGCACCAAGACGGACAA
This sequence comes from uncultured Gemmatimonas sp., assembly GCA_964456595.1. Classification (GTDB taxonomy): domain Bacteria; phylum Gemmatimonadota; class Gemmatimonadetes; order Gemmatimonadales; family Gemmatimonadaceae; genus Gemmatimonas. The sequence continues at coordinate 746 of CAYWCJ010000250.1, forward strand.
GCTCGATGCCGTCGGCAATACGACCAAGGCACTCACCAAGGGCTACGCCATCGGTTCTGCGGCACTCGCCGCGTTCCTGCTCTTTTCGGCGTACCTGGACGAAGTGAAGAACTACACCGGACAGGCGCTGCACGTGGACCTCAGCAAGCCGCAGGTGTTCGTCAGTGCGCTGATCGGCGGCATGCTCGTGTTCTGGTTCTCGTCGCTCGCCATGACGGCGGTCAGCAAGGCCGCGCAGAGCGTCATCACCGAAGTGCGTCGTCAGTTCAGGGAACATCCGGGCATCATGCTTGGCACCGAGGAGCCCGACTACGCCAGGTGCGTGGACATCGTCACGGTGGGCGCGCTCAAGGCGATGGTGCTCCCAGGATTCCTCGTGCTCGCATTCCCGATTGGCGTGGGTCTCATCTTCAAGCAGCTCAGCGCACCGGGTGAGTATCTCGGCGCCGAAGCGGTGGCCGGCTTCCTGATGATCGCGACCGTGGTGGGTATTCTCATGGCCGGCTTCCTGAATAACGGCGGCGGTGCGTGGGACAACGCGAAGAAGTACATCGAGACCGGAGCCTACGGCGGCAAGAAATCGGACGCGCACAAGGCGGCCGTTGTTGGTGACACTGTCGGCGACCCGTTCAAGGACACGGCCGGCCCCTCGTTGCACGTGCTGATCAAGCTGTTGTCCACGATCACGCTCGTGTTGGCTCCGCTGTTCATCTGACCGAGAGACCGATGGCAACTCCGCAGGCGTCTGCCGCTCCGGCCAGCAAGGGCTTCCTTGGCATTGGTTTCTCACAGTGGATCGTGATTTCGATGGTGGTCGGCATCCTCATCGGATGGCTGGCGCCCGACATCGCGGTCAACCTGAAGCCGTTCGCCAACATCTTCCTGCGCATGATCAAGTCGTTGATCGTGCCGCTGCTCTTCAGCACACTCGTTGTCGGCATTGCCGGACATGGCGACGACATGAAGAAGGTGGGCAAGCTGGCGTTGCGCTCGATCATCTACTTCGAGATCGTGACGACGCTGGCGTTGGCCATCGGGTTGATCGCGGTGAATTGGGTGAAGCCCGGTGTCGGCGTGCAGCTTGCCGCCACCGGTGGCGACGAGTTCAAGGAGCTGGCCACGAAGACGCCGACGTTCGCTTCGGTGCTCGAACACACCGTGCCGCAGAGCTTCTTTGAAGCGGCCGCACAGAACGAAGTCCTGCAGATCGTCTTCTTCGCGATCATCTTCGCCGTCGCGCTGGCGCGCGTTGAAGGACCGTCCAAGAAGTTCATGCTCGACTGGCTGCAGTCGTTGAGCGATGTGATGTTCAAGTTTGTCGGTATCGTGATGGCGTACGCGCCGATCGGTATCGGCGCCGCGATCGGCGTGACAGTCGGCAAGAGCGGACTTGGTGTCATGCTCAACCTGGCCAAGCTGGTCGGTACGCTCTACGTGTCGCTGATCGTGTTCGTGCTGTTGGTGCTGGTGCCGGTCGCCCTCATCATGCGCATTCCCATCGCGCGCTTCTGGCGCACGGTGCGCGAGCCTTGGCTCATCGCCTTCACCACGGCCTCAAGCGAGGCCGCATTTCCACAGGCGATGACGGCGATGGAGAAGTTCGGCGTGCCGCGCCGCATCGTGTCGTTCGTGCTGCCAACGGGCTACTCGTTCAACCTCGACGGCTCCACGCTGTACCTCGCGATTGCGTCGGTGTTCGTGGCGCAGGCGGCGGGCATCGACATGCCGCTCAGTCAGCAGCTGTTGATGATGCTCACGCTGATGCTCACGTCGAAGGGCGTGGCGGCGGTACCGCGTGCGTCGCTGGTGATTCTGTCCGGCGCGCTGGCGCAGTTCGGATTGCCGCTCGAAGGAATCGCCGTGATTCTTGGCGTGGACGCGATCATGGACATGGCACGGACGTCCGTCAATCTGATGGGCAACTGTCTGGCCACCGCAGTGATGGCGCGTTGGGAAGGCGTGCTGGAAATCCCGCCGGAAGGCCAGGAAGCAGTGGTAGCGGCATAGCCTGCGCGCCGCGAAGCGGTGAAAGGAGATCGACCGTCGAAATACAAAGCGCGCCCGACAGCATGCGGGGCGCGCTTTCCATGGCAGGAATGGATCCAGCTTCGCCTACACCTCGACGCCGAGCAACCGTCGCGCACGTCGCACCGCACCGCGCGCTGCATCCACGTCGTCCGCACGAACCGTGGCTCCTGGCACCGCACTCCTGAGCCGCTGTTCGAGGCGCTTGCGCACCAGCGAACCCCTGGACATCAGACCGCCGGCGAGTGCCACCGGAATCGCCGCACGTTCGTCCATGAAGCAACGACGCGCCAGTGTCCGCACGTGCAGTGACAGCTCCTCGACGCAGAGACTGATCAACGCATTGGCACGCAGATCTCCCGTCGCGGCCACCTGCGCGACCACGGGTGCGATGGTCGCATAGGTGCCCGGCGTCGCGCCCGAGGCCCACGGAATCAGCTCGTCGATCGACTCGAGTTCGAGCGCGGTCAGTAACGCGCCCGTGAGTGCGGTCTCCGGTTCGCGGCCATCGTGCGCTGCGGTCACCACGCTGAGTGCACGACGGCCGAGCCATGCGGCACTGCCTTCGTCGCCAACGTTCGGCCCCCAGCCGCCACACCGCTCGAGACGGCCATCGGGAGCGCGTGAGAACGCCACGGACCCTGTGCCCGCCACCAGCAACACGCCGGCGCTGTCTCCAAACGCATCGTCCATCGCGATCGTCGCGTCCGACTGCACCGACACATCGTCGGCAATGCGACGTGAGGCCAACGCCGACCACAACGCCTGCGCGGAACGTTCCTGACCGGCGCCGGCAACGCCAACCACACAGACGGCCGGTCGATTCTCCGTGCGCTCAGCCATCTGCAGCACGTCGGCAATGAGCACCTTGATGATGTCGGCTGCCACTGATTCATGCCCTGGCTGCAGCGACGTCGCCGCGCCTTCGGTGCGCGCGAGCACGTTGCCGTTGGCGTCGGCAAGCACGACGCGCGTGCGAGTTCCGCCGCCGTCGACGCCGACAACAAGTGGCAGAGGGTCGAGAGGTCCGGCGCTCATGTGCGAGGTCCCAACGGTGACTGCAACGCCTTCGGCGCCGCATGGGTCAGTGATGACAACAGTCCGGTGACGAACGTAATCGTCGTACCGATCAACACGTACCATGGCCACGCAATTCGTGCCACCGGAGCCAAAGTCGATGCCAGCTCGGGGAACCAACCGCTCAATGCTTTCGCAAACACGACGACGCTCATCGTACTGATGCCGACCGCCATGCCGATGAGCGCGTCGCGCTGCACGGCGCGTTTGAGCAGGATGCCAAGAAAGAATGCGCCGAGCAGACCGCCGTACGTGAACGACGCGATGGAGAGCGCGATGGTGACGACCGGTGTCCCTTCGTTTCGATAGAGCATGGCGCCGCCGATGAGGACCGCCGCCCAGATCAGGGTGAATGCCTTGCTGATGCGGAGCAGCGACGGATCGTCGCTGCGCTTGCCGGACATGGGCAGGTAGAGGTCGTGCACCGAAGCTGCAGCCAGCGAATTGAGCGCGCCACTGACGGTGCTCATGGCGGCCGCGAGAATGGCGGCGATGACGAGGCCAGTCAGAACTGGCGGCATCTCATCCACGATGAATCGAGGGAAGATCGCATCCGGGCGCGGAAATACCTCGCCACCGTAAAACGCGTGCAGTCCGACGCCGATGACGAGGAACAGCGCAAACTGCGCCAGCACCACGAAGCCACTGCCAATCAGTGATCGGCGAGCTTCGGTGAGATTCCCCGAGGCGAGCAGTCGCTGCACGATGAGCTGGTCGACCCCATGCGACGCCATGCTCAGGAACATGCCGCCAATGAGCCCTGCCCAGATGGTGTGCGGTCGATCGAATCCGGTGTACGTGTCGATGATGCGCAGTTTGCCTTGCGCGTCGGCGGCCGTCAGGATGCTGCTCCATCCACCATCGACGTTGTTTCCGATGACGACGACGGCGGCCACTCCACCAATCAGATATACCCCCGTTTGCAGCACGTCCGTCCACACCACGGCGCGCATGCCACCGTGATACGTGTAGAGCACGGTGAAGGCACCGAGAATCAGGATCGACAGCGGACCGACGTACTGCGCCGGTACGATCGGCCCGATGATCAGCCCAACCGGAATCGCCGTCGCGAACACGCGAACGGAATCGCCGAACGCGCGCGTGAACATGAAGACGATGGATGCAAACCGACGCGTTGCAACACCGAAACGCTGTTCGAGCAGGGCGTACGCCGTCACCAATTCACCTTGGTAGTAGCGCGGCAGCAATGTGTACGCGATGACAATGCGACCGATGATGTACCCCGCCGCGATCTGCAGAAACGACAGATTGCCGACGTACGCGAGTCCTGGAATCGAGATGAACGTCAGGGCACTCGTTTCTGTCGCCACCACGGAGAAGAGGATTGCCCACCAGGGAATGCGCTGTCCGGCGACGAAATAGTCCTTCGCATCTTTCTGGTCGCGACCAAGCCAGACTCCCAGCAGCGTCGTGCCGACGAGGTACGCAATCAGCACCACCCAGTCGATGGTCGCGAAGCCACCACTCATGCTTCTTCTCCGCGCGCCACGCGATCACATGACAACATAGGCTTCCATGGCGAAGTACTCCGCCAGTCCGAGGCGATCCAGATGCGCCGAGGTGGCTTTGTTGCGCTGCTCCACCCGCTGCCAGAACTCACGTTCGTCCTGACCGGGAAAGGGTGCAGAATCCTTCTGCGACTGGTGCTTGAAGATCGCCTGAATCTTGAGCGTCAGCTCTTCCTGAGACAGCGGTACCAGGGTGGTGGCTTCGGTCACGGGCCACTCCTGCCAGGCGCCGCGATACAACCACACTTCCGGACGCGTCGGCGTCACTGCGCCCTCACCATACACTTCGCGCATGGCCGCGTCGATCGCTTCCTTGCACATGCGATGTGTGCCGTGTGGATCGGAGAGGTCACCGGCGACGAAGATGATCTCGGGCTTCAGCTCGCGGAGCAACTCCGCGACGATCTTCACGTCGGCTGGACCGATCGGATCCTTGCGCACCTTGCCCGTTTGATAGAACGGCAGGTTGAGGAAGCGCGCGTTGCTGCGTGTGAGCCCCATGACTTCGATGCCGCTCACCGCTTCCGATTCGCGGATGATGCGCTTGACGTCCTGCACTTCAGGAATATCGACCTGTCCCGCGTGCTTGGTCTTCAGAAAGTCATGCACGACATCGGCGAGCTGTTGCACCGAGCTGCCATCGCCGATCCGTTCCTGACCGAGTCGCTCCAGAAAGTCCATGTAGCGACGCACATCATGATCGAAGACCGCGATGTTGCCACTGGTCATGTACGCGACGGTCATCTCGTTCTCATTCTCGACGAACTTGCGCAGAATACCACCCATCGAGATGACGTCGTCGTCCGGATGCGGAGAGAAGCAGATCACCCGCTTGCCGCGCGGCAATTTGCTCTTGCCGCGAATCTTCGCACCGAGGACGTTGAAGACGAGACCATTCACGGCACCGGGCGATCCGTGCCGCGCAACGAGCGATGAGAGCTGATGATCGGCGTAATCCTGCTGGGTGAGCTTGAGGATTGCCTTGCCCGTCCGACTCGCCAGCCAGGTCACCGCACGCAACTCCAGCGCATCGGTCCACTCCACTTCATCGAGCAGCCACGGCGTCGCCACGCGCGTCAGCTCGACGGCCGCCGACTCGTCCACGAAGAATGTCGTGGCTGGATGACGCTGCAGAAACGTGGCGGCGACATCGCGATCGATCTCCCCTTCCACCGCGCGCTTCACCACGCCGGACTTGTGTTCACCGGTCGCCAGGATCGCGATCTCGCGCGCCGCAAGAATGGTGGCGATACCCATCGTGATCGCTTCGCGCGGCACGTTCTCTTCGCCGAAGAAATCGGCCGAGGCATCGCGACGGGTGACATGATCGAGATGGATCATGCGGGTGCGACTCGTTTCGCCGGACCCGGGCTCATTGAAGCCGATGTGTCCGGTCTTGCCGATGCCGAGCAGCTGGAAGTCGATGCCGCCAGCCCTTGCCATCGCCGCTTCGTAGGCGGCGCATGCCACATCGACATCCGCGCGGGCCAACGTACCGTCGAGCAGGTGCACATTGGTCGCATCGATGTCCACGTGCGAAAAAAGATTCTCCCACATGAAGCGATGATACGAGTGAATGCTTTCCGGCGGCATTGGCCAGTATTCGTCGAGATTGAACGTGACGACGTTGGCGAAGCTCAGCTGCTCCTCGCGATGCAGACGAATCAACTCGCGATAGACGCCGATCGGCGTTGAGCCGGTGGCGAGGCCGAGCACGAGCGTGCGTTGTTCGGCGGCGCGTTCGCGAATGAGAGCGGCGATGCGGCCGGCGACGAGTCGCGCCAAGGCCTCGTGGTCATCGACGATGACGGTGGGAATCCGCTCGCGCGCGCGCGAGGCGGCGTCGGGGTGCAGAAAGGACGGAGCCTCGATATGCAGAGGCCCGCGACTCGGATCGAGGACGCGGGCCTGCTGCGACTGCGAGGGCTCCGATGATCTGGTGGCCGGAGAACTCATGACGTTGC
>CAYWCJ010000251.1:0-7223 GCA_964456595.1 uncultured Gemmatimonas sp.
GCAGCAGTATTTTCGGTTCGCGGGCAAGCGCTCTGGCAACAGCAACACGCTGCTCGCCGCGGGGGAGACGTTCTTCGTCTATCCGACCAAATTGCGCGAGTACCAGAGTCGCTATCGGGGGTCGTTCCTGCATGGCGGCGTAACGCCGGAGGAGTGCATCCTGCCCCTCGCGCTGCTCACTCCCAAGCGGTGAACACGAACGCTCAGGTCACGGGCACCTATCGCGTGCCGGCACCGCGACTCTGGTCGCGGCTCTGGACGTTCGTGCGGCCACATCGCTCAAAATTGGTCGGCGTTGTCAGCCTGAATGCGGTCGCCGCAGTGGCGGACGTGTTCTCGTTCACGCTGCTCATCCCGTTCCTGAACGCGCTCTTCGGAAAGGCGCAGATCATTCCCGCCACGGGCATGATCGGCGACATCCTCACCGCGACGATCGGCGTGCTGCTGGTACCGGGCGAGCAGATGGCGTCATTGCGCAACGTCATCCTTGTGGTACTGGTCGCGGTCGCCGTCAAGAACGTACTGATCTGGCTGAGCGGTCAAGTGGGGGTGCAACTGCAGGAATACGTGGTGCGCGACCTTCGTGACCGCGTCTACGCACATCTGCTGCGCCTGCCGTTGCCCTGGTTCACGCGCAACAAAGTTGGACAGATCATCTCGCGTGTGCTGAACGACACCAACACCGCCAAGACGGTCGTCACCGAACTGGTCACGCGCTCCATGTGGTCGAGTGCACAGGTGATCGCCACCGTCATCGGCATGTTCGTCCTGTCGTGGAAGCTGTCCCTCGCCGCGCTCGTCGTGGCACCGGTCACGATCGGCGCGCTGCAACCGGTCCTCCGCAAGCTGCGCAAAGGCTATCGCCGACTCGGCAACGATCAGGGCGAGATCACCAGTCACGTGCAGGAAGCCGTGAGCGGCGTGCGGCTCATCAAGTCGTACGGCGCGGAGCCACGCGAAGAGCAACGCTTCGTCACGCGCAACGCTGCCTTCGCGCGCGGCTACGTGCGTATCGGTCGCCTCTCGCTGCTCTCCGGTCCGGTCACCGAAACGCTCGGCACGTTCACGGCCGTCGCCATTCTCTGGTTCGGCGCGCATCTCGTGCTCGTCGAAAAAACGCTCGGCGATTCGGAGCTCATCGTCTTTCTGATCTGGGTGATGCGCCTGCTGCAGCCTCTCAAGCAGCTCTCGCAGGTGCAACCCGCGGCGCAGCAATCATTGGCCAGCGCCGAGCGACTGTTCGAGATCCTCGATTCGCCCGCCGAGACGGCGATGGATCGAGGCTCCGTCGTGCAGTCCGCGTTCGCGGATCGCATCCAGTTCGAACACGTGTCGTTCGCGTACGACGAAGGCGCCGAAGCACTGCGCAACGTGTCGTTCACGGCGCGCAAAGGCGAAATCGTGGCCCTCGTGGGCGCCAGCGGTGCCGGGAAGTCGACCCTGGTCGACCTGCTGCCGCGATTTGTCGAGCCAACCAAGGGGCGCATTCTGTTGGACGGTGTCGATCTGCGCGACATCTCGTTGCAATCGCTCCGCGCGCTCACCGGCATCGTCAGTCAGGACACCGTGCTCTTCAACGACTCCGTGCGTGCCAACGTCGCGTTCGGTCGCATCGATGCGTCGCAGGCGCAGCTTGATGCCGCTGCGAGTGCGGCAAACGCACTCGGCTTCATTCGCGAGTTGCCGGACGGGTGGGACACGAATCTCGGTGAGCGCGGTACCCGACTCTCCGGTGGCCAGCGGCAGCGATTGGCGATCGCGCGTGCGCTCCTCTCCGATCCGCCCATCCTCATTCTCGACGAAGCGACATCGGCGCTGGATGTCGAGTCGGAGCGGTTGGTGCAGGAGGCGATCGATCGCTTGCTCGCCGGACGCACGGTGTTCGTCATTGCGCACCGTCTCGCCACGATTCAGCACGCTGATCGCATCCTCGTGTTCGATCAGGGACAGGTGGTCGAAGAGGGGACGCACGTTGCGCTGCTCGCCAGTGGTGGCGCGTACGCGCGACTGCATGCCATGCAGTTCGACCGTCGCAGCGTCATCGACGCCGATGCACTGGCGCCTGCCGACGACGTGTCGCCGTCGGTGACCGACGACGCGAAGCGGACCATGGCCACTGCGGTGGCCACTGCGGTGGCCACAACGGTCCCGGACTGACGCGCATGCGGGTGCTGGTGCTGACGACGGACGACGACTGGTCGATGGGCACGCGGTACTTGCTCACGATAGCGAACGCATTGGCGCAGCGTGGCGAGACGGTGACGGCCTGTTATCCGCGGCCGAGTGCCACAGCCGGTGGTGTGGAGGCAGGGTTTCCCGACGTCGCACTACGCGGTTTCGCCGCTGGCGGACGATTCGCGCGTTGGCGCGCGATCCGTCGAGTGGTGGTCGCGACGCGCGCATCGGCGGTGCTGGTGCATGGCGAGCGAGACGCCATGCTGGCGGCGTTGGCGATCGGTCGTCGTGGCGGTGTCGTTCGACGCGTGCGCTTTGACGAGCCGATGGGGACAGGATGGCGCTCCCGAGTCGCCACCGCCCGCAGCCGGGTCGAAATGTTTGGCAGGTCGATTGCGCACGACCAGCTGACAGGACCGGCCGGTGACGAGCGAGGACCCGAGTCCCCATCGACATTGGCGCTGCTGTCGTGGCCGGCGTTGACGGACCCTGACGACACGATACACGCGGATCTTGCTGCAGCGCCGCTCCGCCTGCTGATCGTGCCCGGACGCCAAGCGAGTGCCGGCACCGTGATCGCACTGCGTGCAGCGGCACATCTCATCACGCGACACGCGGCGTTGCGCGTCGTACTCGTCGGCGACGAAGCCTCACTGCAATCGGCGCGCATCCACGCCGCATCGCTCGGCCTGGCGGACGCACTCGACCTGTTGTCGCTCGACGAGTATCTCCGACGGGATAGACGCGCCGCCGCCGCTGTCTGGGTCACGACTGGCGGCGATGCCGGCGCCTTGGCGATCATCTCGGCGATGACACGACGACTTCCCGTCATCGTGCCCGTTGAATCCCCGCTGCGCCTTCTGGTTGCGCCTCGCATCACCGGATTCCTCGCGGACGCCGCCGATCCATCGGCAACGGTCGCCGAATTGGCTCGCCTGCTCGCAGACGCGTCCGAGCAACGCGCAATGGGCGTCGCTGCCGCTGCGCGCGCATCGCGGGTGCATGGGTGGCACGCCTATATGGATCGCCTCACGGAGTCTCTGTCGCGCGCGTCGGGAGAACGTGTGGCGCAACACGCCATCCGTGCGGTGCCCGCATGATGGCAGCCGCTTCGCCGGTGGTTCTGATGCCGACCGCACAGGCGCCCTCCCGCGCGTGGGCACGACTCCGCGCTGACAGACGCGCGTGGTTTGGAGTCGGCGTCGTCGCCGTGCTGGTCTTCGCCGCCATCGCGGCCAACGTGGTCGGTCGGCTCGACCCCATTCGCATCGATGTCACACAGACGTTGCGTGCTCCGTCCGCTGCGCACTGGCTCGGCACCGATGCGCAGGGACGCGATGTCTGGTCGCGACTCGTGCATGGCACGCGCGTGTCACTGGTGGTGGGACTGGCCTCCCAGGGCGTGTCCTTGCTTCTTGGTGTCGCTCTGGGTCTTGTCGCGGGTTATCGCGGCAAGTGGACCGACCGCGTAATCATGCGACTGGCCGACGTCACCCTGGCGTTTCCGTCGCTGTTGCTCCTCATCGCGATGGCGGCTGCGTTCGAGCCGTCGCTGACGACGGTGTGCGTCGTGATCGGCGTGGTGGGGTGGGCTGGCATGGCGCGGCTGGTGCGTGGTCAGGTGCTGGTCGTGCGCGAACTCGAATACGTGCAGGCGATGCGAGCCGTGGGCGCGCGCGACCTCCGCATTCTCGTACGGCATATCCTCCCCAACGTCATCGCGCCCGTCGTCATCGCGGCCACACTCGGCATCGCCGCGGCCATCATGGCCGAAGCGGCGCTCTCATTTCTGGGGCTGGGCGTGCAGCCACCCACACCCAGCTGGGGCTCCATGATTGCCGATGGTCGCGATCTCTCGCAGCTCCGGTCGGCGCCGTGGACGTCACTCGCGCCCGGTGTCGCCATCGGCGTCGCCGTGCTGGGATTCAATTTGCTGGGTGATGCGTTGCGTGATGCCCTCGACCCGCGCTCGCGCAGCTGATCGTCGCCTAGCTTTCCTCTGCCCACGTTCTGCCACTCGAACGACTTCCATATGACGGCTCCAATTCACCCCGGTCTCGACGTCGCGTCGTTGCGCGCGCGCGAGTATGCATGGATGCACCACGATCCGGCGATCTACCTGAACGCCGCGTCCACCGGTCCGATGCCGCAGTCGGCCGTCGCGGCGGCCAACCAGTGGACGGAGCTGCGCTCGCAGCCTCATCGCATCCCGCTGCCCCTCATGTTCGACACCGTGGCGACCTCGCGCGCGCAGTTTGCGCGACTGGTTGGCGCCCATGCGGACGAGATCGCGCTCATGCCCAACACCACCTACGGGCTCAATCTCGCGGCGCGTTCGCTCCCCATGCGACCGGGCGTCATCCTCACCTTCGATGGTGAGTTCCCGAGCTGCGTGTATCCGTTTCAGGCGCTCTCGTCACGCGGCATCTCCCTCGAACTCGTGCCGCGCGTGAACGGCGTGCCCGATGAAGACCTGCTCGTGCAGAAGATCGCGCGCCCCGATGTTGTCGCCGTGGTCATCTCCTGGGTGCAGTTCGCGAGCGGGTTCGTCGCCGATCTCAAGCGCATCGGCGATGCCTGTCGCGCCAACGACGTCTTCTTCATCGTCGACGGTATTCAGGGGTGCGGGGTCCGTGAGATCGACCTGCACGCGCTCCCGGTGGACATCTTCGCCAGTGGTGCGCAGAAGTGGCAGCTCGGACCGTGGGGGACGGGTTTCGTCTACGTGCGACGCGGTCTCATCGAATCCCTCGTGCCGCATGACGTGGGCTGGGCGTGCATGCGCGCGTCCACCGACTATTCGCGCCTTACCGATTACGAGTTTGAATTTTTCCCGGACGCGCGACGCTTCGAGGTGGTGACGCTCGCGTATCACGACTTCGCCACGGTCAACGCGTCGACCGCGATGCTGCTCGAGCTGGGCGTGCGCGAAGTGGCGGCGCACCTCGAGACACTGGGTCGACGAGTGGTGGACTGGGCATCGTCGCGGGCGGACGTGCGGCTGGTGACGCCGGCAGATCCGACCCGTCGCGCCGGGGTCGTGTCCTTCGCGCCCGACGATCTGCCCGCCATGAGCGATCGCCTCCGCAAAGCCAAGGTCACCCATGTCACGCGTGAAGGGGCGGTGCGTTTTTCGCCGCACTGCTACAACAGCATCGAGGAGATCGATCGCGTGCTGGCCGTGCTTGAAGCGTGACGGAAACGACTGCGTCGTCGACCGCGTCGCGGTACATCGATCGAAAGTCGCCATGGCGAAGGCATCTTCCGGGATCGTAACCCATTAAGATTCGCTTACATACGCCGCCGTCTCCGATGGCGCAGTGTGTTGCGACTTCTCCCTTACGCTCGGTCCGCCGAGAAGGCCCGTGCTGGTGTCGCTCGCCACTCGAAGCATCAGCGACGCATTGCGCTCGTGGGCTCTGCTGCTCCAGTGCCCAGTGGGCTATCTGGAGCATCAGCGCGTTGAGTCGTTGGAGCGGCACGATCCCGATGGGCGCGTTCTCCTCACCTTCGTGCGCGGCGCTGTTGGTCTCGTGTCATTGCCAAGCGGAGATGCGCGGGACTACGACCTCGAGGCTGGCGAACTGCAGGAGCTCATCTCGCTCACGCGAGCTGAGCCGCCCGCCGGTTCGATCATGCACATGCGGGAGACGACGCTGGTAGTCGAGGACGAACCGGCCGCGCTCGCGGTGGTGGACGAAGGAACGCTTGCCCCCGAACGCCGCGCGGTCGCGGCGCTGGTGTACGATCCTGTGCCGTCGGTGCTCGACATGCTCAAGCACGAAGTCACGCCCGCCGACTGGGATCGCGGCGGTGGTGCGCACGAATCGCCACATCGCGTTGGCGTGCTCTCCGGCGGCGTGCTGGTCGCCCTCGCGTCGGTCGGTCGCCCCCTCGGCAGACTGGCTCGCATCCGCGTTGTTGTCGCGCCCGGCTATCGCCGCCGCGGTTTGGGTCAGGTTGTGCTGCGCGCGCTGGCGCGGCACGTGCTCGACCAAGGGCTGCTCCCCTACTGCCGCCTGGCAATGAACGATCTCGCCTCGAAAGCGCTGGCGAGCGCCGTCGGATTCGTGGCGTTCGCGCGCTCGCTCAGTATTCGCACCGTCGCCATCGGCAGTGGCGGCGGCGTACTCGGCGATCGGTCGCCACAACTCAAATAGGCCGGGCAGCGACGCCGGACGCGTCCCTGCCGATGTTCGCTTGACGATCACTCGGGTACGTACACCAATCCGTAGTCGCGTGCGCCTTTGCGCAGCAACAGGTGACGTCCGCGAAGCAGACGGTCGGTGGTGACGAGCCTGTCGGCCGCATTCAGCTTTACGCCATTCACGCTGATGCCGCCCTGTTCGAGCAACCGTTTGGCGGCGCCGCGCGACGCGGCAATGCCAAGCGCCGTCAGGCATTCAAAGACATCGACGCCATCGGACGCCTGGACACCGTCGGCGGGGGCGGCGTACGTCGCAAACGGAATCTCGGCACGTAACGCGTCGAGCGCCGCGTCCGAGAGCGACGTCGGATCTCCCTTTTCGAACAACAGCGCCGAGACTTCCTGTGCGACGCGCGCCGCATCTGCACCGTGCACGCGAGACGTGACCTCGTTGGCCAGCGCACCTTGCGCCTCCCGGCGTTCCGGATTCGTACGCACCGCCTGATCCAACGCCTCAACCTCCGTTTGCGGCAGCAGCGTGAAGTAGCGCAGGAATCGCGACACATCGCGATCATCCGCGCCAATCCAGAACTGGTAAAATTGGTAGGGGGACGTGCGCGACGCATCCAGCCAGATCGCGCCCGCTTCACTCTTGCCGAACTTGGAGCCGTTGGCGTTGGTGATGAGCGGGAGGGTGAGCGCGTGCGCCTCGCCCCCTGTCGTGCGACGGATGAGCTCCATCCCGGCGGTGATGTTCCCCCACTGATCGCTGCCGCCGAGCTGCAACGTGACGCCTTCGCGACGGTGCAGCTCGAGGTAGTCGTACGCCTGCAGCAGCATGTACGAGAACTCGGTAAAGGAAATCCCCGTCTCCAGGCGCGATTTCACCGACTCCTTGGCC
>CAYWCJ010000252.1:0-7163 GCA_964456595.1 uncultured Gemmatimonas sp.
GTACCGTGCCTGTGTTGGATTTGCCCACCTTCGCGCGATCAGCCGGCCCTTCGACACCGTGGTCCACCGCGTTGCGCACCATGTGCACGAGCGGATCACCCAGGATGTCGACAAGGGTACGATCGATCTCGACGTCCTCGCCCTCGGTCACAAACTGCACGGTCTTGCCGGCCTTCACTGCAGTGTCGCGTACGACACGCGCGAGCTTCTGGAACGTCGCGCGCAACGGCACCATGCGCATCGACATGCTGAGGTCCTGCAATTCGCGCACGATCTTTCCCGAGTGCGTCACCTTGCGCAGCAACTCGTGCGCCTTGCCCGTGCCAAACAATTCATCGCCGGCGATCATCGACTGCGCGATCACCAGTTCGCCGACCATGTCGATGAGACGATCGAGGCGATCGGTGCGCACGCGGATGGTCGCGTCGGTGTTCGCTTCGCCGCGCGCCTGGCGCGCGGCCGTTGCTGCCGTGGCCGCCGCAGACGATGGCGCCGCATTGGCCGATCCGCTGACCGATGCACTCGCCTGTGCGTTGACCGGCGAGATCTCGGCGCGAATATCACCGCGTTCCGCATCGGCACTCGGTGTCGGGCGCGAGACGCCGTTCGCATGCAACGCCGGATCGTACGATGCGATCGCGTCAAGCAACTCGTGATAGCCCGCAGGCAGCGGAATCCTTCCGTCAGCGCCAAGTGCCGTCACCACGGCGCCGAGCAATGCGCTCAGCATGTCGACGGCGCGCAACGACAGATCCGCACAACCGCGTGCGTACGAAATCTCTTTCTCACGCACTCGGCTCAACAGCGATTCGGCTTCGTGCGCAAATGCCGCGATGCGCGAGAGGCCGAGGAACGCTGACGTGCCTTTGACCGTATGGAACGCGCGGAAGACCGTGTTGACGGCTTCCTCGTCGGTCGGGTTCTCCTCGAGGCGCAGCAGCGCGGCTTCAGAGGCAGCCACATACTCGTGGCTTTCCGTGATGAAGTCGGGAAGCAGGTCCTTATCCTCAGGCAACTGATCACTGCCGATCTCGTGTTGCGCGGAGCGACTCGGCTCCGCCGCCATGGCCGGCGTGGGCACGCGCGTTGTCTGCGGCGTGACAGCGACGAGTGTCGCCGCGACAGGCATCGTTGCAACAGGCGCCGCACTCGACGTAGCGCTGGCGTCGCAGAGTCGCATCGCTTCCTCGATCGCTTCGCTCACCTCGGTGAACGCCACCGCTGCGTCCGGTGTGTTGCCCGAGATGATCGTGCCCAGCACGCGCGCGGCTCGCGCAACGAAGGGTTGCGCGCGCTGTGGGACGCGATTCTCAAACGCGAGATCGGTCAGGGCGTCGCGCAACTTCGTAAGATCCGCAGTGTCGGAGGCTTCCAGCTGCAGCAGCAGTGTGGCGGCGTCGTCGAGCGTGAGATGTGCCACTGGCGTGCGAGGGCGTTGTGGGGAGAGCGCGGGGAGTCGTCCCGTCGTCCGGGGCCTCGTCTCAGAGAGTATCGGTCCTTCCTTGCGCGATGTTTACTGCGATCGTGAGACCGTATCCCGGACTGTGCTCACCGCGCGCGTCCGGAAACGTCAAACGGCTCGTGTCCGAAAACACGAGCCGTTTGCTGCACGCGAAGCCCGGGGGGAGCTTACGCGGCGGGAGCCTTGATCGACGTGAAGATCTCGTCGGCGAGGGCCTGCCGACCTTCGGCATTGTGCGTCGTGGCGTTCGGATCGAAGGTGCCCTGGTCGATCGCGTCGAACGTGCAGCCCGTCAACTGCGACGCATCACCGTTCGCGTCGAACAACTTGGCGACATCGAGCAAGCGCTGCTCCATCTCCACCAACACGGACGAGGCATGGTTGAGCTGCTGCGTGGTGATGTCCTGGAATTGCAGCGCGCCCATCATCAGGAAGATCTCGTCGCGCAGCGTACCGCGGATTTCGCCGGCCTTCGTGCGATCCGGTTCCGGTGCGGTATCGATGGCCTCGAGTTCGTCGACCATCTGCGATGCACGATCGCAGGCGTCCATGATGTTGATCGCGGCGTCTTCGGTTGCCGACGTGACTTCCTTCAGCTTGTCGTGCGTCGACTGGAGCTTCTCCATCGCGGAGCTCTGCAACGCCGCGCGGGTTTCGCGCAGACGTGTCAGCACGTTCAGGATCTGCGTGTTCGCGCGCTCGAGGATCGCGGGCAGGTCTTCCAGTCCGGGCTGCCGCACGGGATCCGGATGCGATGCATGTCGCAGCTCGTGCAGTTCATGATCCACCAGACGGAGCGTCGCCTCGGACTCGTATAGCACTTCGTGTGCTCGGGGACTGGTCATTGAGTTCGTCTTCACGCTGCGGTGGCCGGAAGGAGCGCGTCGATCTTCTCCTTCAAGACGGCGGGCGTGAACGGCTTTACGATGTAGTTGTTGACACCCGCTTCCATGGCGGTGAGGATGTCTTCCTTCACCGAACGCGCCGTCACCATGAGAACGGGCACGTGCGCGCCATCGGGACGCGAGCGCAGCACCTTCGTGAATTCGGTGCCACTCATGTTCGGCATGTTCCAGTCAGTGATGACGAACTTCACCGAGCTGTCGAACTTCGCCAGCGCTTCCTGTCCGTCTCCGGCTTCGACGGTGTCGGTAAAGCCGATCCGCTGCAGCGAGTTGACCACGATACGCCGCATGGTCGCGGAATCGTCCACCACGAGAAACTTCATGACACCTGTCTCCTGAATCTGCCGGTCAGTCAATGGTGCGCTGTGAACTCAGGAACTCAGAGATCACCGCGCGAGATGATGCGGCGCGCCACCTGGTCCACGACATCGAGCGTGTTGTACGCGCCCGTGAGAACCTTGGTCCGCAGTTCCGCGACCCGTTCGGGGTCGAATGTGCTCTTCGCGTCCTGCTCCACCCGACTCGCCAGCGAGCGCCCCGCGTCCGAGATCTGAACGGAGTCAGACTGGGCGCGCGTGTTGGTGCTGTTCTGGGTCGTTGCATCCGTGGGGCGCGAATTGGCGGGATTGTTCGCCTGGTTCGCACGGTCGGGACGCAGTGGATCGAAAATGCTGCCGTTGATACGCATAGGTCGTTTCCCCCTCTGTATGGAATATCGGAAGCGTCGAGCGTGAACTTGAGCCTCGGGTGGAACGACCAAGTGTCGAGCTTCGGGTTCGGGTTCCGGGCTTTGAGTTGCCGCGGAGGTCAGTCCCTCTCAAAGCTCAAAACTCCAACTGACAGCCCACCACTTGGTGGTTGTCAGTCCCGCCCCTGCTCTCCCAAACTAGTACACGAGGTTCAGCTTCCTTTTTCCCGGTTCCACCGGTGTATCCGATGATGTCAGGTACGCGGCGTGTCCTTGGCGTGGCAGTGGTCCACCCTCAAGCGCGAGGACGGAGTGCCGCGTATCGAGCCGCAACCGATCCAGCATGGTCTCTTCGACCAGCAGGTACGGCGTTTCCTCTGCCGCGTCCAGCTCGGCGATCTTTTCGCTGAGCAATGCGCCAAAGGACGCCGCCGACGCGTTCATCGGAAACTGTCCAACTGATGCGGCGTCGGAGGCATGGCGTAGCCGATGCTCGCACTGCCTGCGCGTTGCACCGCTGCCAGCTCCGACCGCAA
Organism: uncultured Gemmatimonas sp.; assembly: GCA_964456595.1. GTDB lineage: Bacteria > Gemmatimonadota > Gemmatimonadetes > Gemmatimonadales > Gemmatimonadaceae > Gemmatimonas. The sequence goes on from CAYWCJ010000252.1 coordinate 3,592, forward strand.
CTCGCTCGCCCGGTCCGCCACGCGCATGGCCAACACCATTGTCGCACGGTGAGACGTGGAGAGCGCCGTACACACTTCCGTCACCAGCGCATCCGCGTCATCCACGACGCGCTCGGTCGCGGCGAACAGCGGACTGTCGGCCGTCGGTCGCTCCAGACGGAGCGTGTCCACCTGGTCGGTCAGATCGAGGAGCATCTGTTCGCGCTGCTCAAGCAGACTGAAAAGGCGATCGTCGTCGACATCCAGCGATGCCGTCGCCTGCCGTGCCATTTCGTCCGCGGACTCGCAGATCGCCAGTGCCTTGCGAGCCGCGTCCACCCGATCCGCCGCCAGACGGCGACCGAGACGCGGGATGCGGAACGGTGAGCGCGTGTTCATCGCGTTACGCCGACTTCTGCAACGCCAACGACTGCTCGGCGGCGCCGACGAAGCCATCACGCAGTTGCGACGCAATCGCGACCAGCTTGCGCATGACGCGCAGATCGCCGCGCTGCCCGATATCGACCAGCTCCACCATCATGAACTGGTAGAGATCAGCCAACTGACTGGCAAGCGGGCCGCCCTTCTCGAAATCAAGCGTGGCCAGCAATTCGGAGACCAGGCCGCGCGCGCGACGCAACGCCGTCACGCGCAGCGAGACATCGTTGCGCTCCATCGCAATGCGGGCCCGTTCGAGATTGACCACCAACTGTTCGAAGACAAGGACGACGAGACGCTCCGGTGACGCCGAAAGTATCTCCATCTCGCGGTAGCTGGACGTCTGACTCGGGTAGGACATGCGGGCGTTGGCTGAGGTCGGCGTGGAAGGAACTGCCTTGCTATCAACCAGTATCGGCATCAGTTGCGCGAACCGCTAAGCGCTTCAAGCGAACTGGTGAGCGAATTTCCCTGCGACTGCAAACGACTCAGCGCCGTTTCCATGGCCGTGTAGCGCGCGACCAGGTTGGCGCGACGCGCCTCGAGCCGCAGCTGCGCGTCCTTCTCGCGCTGCTTGAGGCGCACCGTCGACGCATCGATGGACTGCGTCTGTGAGCTGATGGCACCGATGCCAAAGCGCGAGACATCATCCGTCGCCGTCACGAACGCGCCGCCGACGCCGTTGAACCCGAAGAGTGTCTCCACTTCGGTTGCATTCGCGGCCAGCGCGGTCTTGAACACATTCGAGTCCACCTGCAGCATCCCGTTGCGATCAAGCGCCATCCCGGTCACCGACAGGCTGCTGTACGTGGTGTTCGCGGTCGCCTGTGTACGCAACGCACTCGTGAAGTTGGCGATCACGCTCCGCAACACGGTATTCGCATAGAGCGGCGCGTCGGCCACGCGCTGTTCGTTGAAGAACGTGCTGATGGCGTTGTACGCATCCTTGAACTTGGTCACCGCATCCACCGACGCCTGCACGTCGCGTTCGACTGCGACATCGATCGTCGTGCCCGCTTCGGCCGTCTGCAAGGCGAGCGTCACGCCGACGATGCCGTCGGCGATGGTATTGGAGCTGCGCGTGATCTGGTTGCCGTCCACGCGAATGATCGCATCGCGGCCGGCCTGCAGTTCGCGCGAACGCCCCGCCGTCGAAACAGTTGGCGTGCCAAGCGTGCCGGACGTGCCGTCGGCGTGCGTGACACCAAGCGTCAGCGACAGCCGGGACGCGCCACCGGTGTTGTCCACCATGTGGATCTTGCCATCTGCGCCAAGTGATGCGCTGGCCGTGCGCGCGCCCGAGCCGAAGCCGGTCGTCGCGTCGTTGATCTTGTCGAGCAGCGTCTGCATGGTGTCGCTGGCGCCGACGACGAGTCCGATCGTCACTGCCGTACCGTCGCCGCGCATGCCACGAATGTTGATGGCGTCGCCCGCCGCGAGACCCGCCGACGCGCCATCCACCTTGAGTCCGGCCAGCAGCGTGCCGCTGCTGGCGATGGCGTCGGCGTTGTCGGTGAAGACACCGCTCTCCACCGTCTGCCGCACGTTACCACTACTGCCAGCCGCAAAGCCCAGCGCGTCGATGACGGCCTGGCTGTTCACGGCATCCCCTGGATCGGCGGTGACGTTGCCGTCCGTCACCAGGCGATAGCGCGTCTGTCCGCCGTAGTCTTCCGATTCCACCGACGCTGATCCGCCAGCGGCGACAATCTTTGCGGCGATGGAGGTGATCGATTCGGTGGCGAGATCGGCGGTGATGACCTTCGAGCCCACGCGAATGGTGGACGGCTGGGGCGAGATCGACAGTCCGAGCGCCGCCGCCGCTGCTTGCGTGGCCGAGGAAATTGGCATCGTACGCGAATCGAGCAATCCGAGTTCGCGCGCCATGCCGCCCGTGCCATCGGTGAGCGTGATGCCCGCCGAGCCACTGCTGTCTTTGGAAAGCACGAGGCGTCCGCCGGTCGTGCCTTCTGCGATGATGCTGGCCGTCACGCCCGTGGGCGTCAGACCGGTGTTGGCGCTGTTGATGCGCGCCTGAATGTCCGCCAACGTGTCGACGGCGGTGACGGCGATGACCGCACCGTTGATCGTCATGTCGCCGGTGAGTCCCATCGCGGTGGCCGTATTGGTCACGGAGTTGCCGCCAAGCTTCGCGGTGTCCGCGAGCTGCAGCACTTCGACGCGGTAGCGACCCGGCGAGGCGGCGAGCGTGGTCGTCGCCGTGAGCAACGTGCGCGACGTGGTCGGCGATGACGGTGCCGTCACGGCGTAGCCACCCAATCCTGCGCGACGAACCACCCGCGCGGTGTCATTGAGTGTCTGGACGAGGGTGCTGAGCTTCGCCCACGCGTCCTTCTCCTTCGCGCGCTTGGCAATCCGGTCGGTGAGCGGCGTGACGTAACGCGCTTCCTCGGCCTTCATCGTGACGTCGATGAGGTCGTTCCACTGGATGCCGCTGCTGATGCCTTGAACGTTTGAAATGGTTGGCATGGCCTGTTCCTCGGTTGCTGCCTAGGACATGACCCCGGGGCCGGCGAATTGCCGACCCCGGGGCTGCCCCTGTGCGATGAGCGTTACGCTTACTGCAGCAGCTGCAACACGCTCTGGCTACCCTGGTTCGCCTGCGAGAGCATCGCCTGCGCGGCCTGCTTCAGGATGTTGTTCTTCGTGAAGGTGGCCATTTCTTCCGCCATGTCGACGTCGCGAATGGTGGACTCCGCAGCGCGCACGTTCACGACGGCGGCCTTCAGGTTCTGCGTGGTGTACTCCAGCACGTTCGACGCACGACCCACGGTGCCGAGGATGGTGTTGACGGCAACCAGCGCGCTGTCGGCCGTCGTGATGTCGGTCACGGCACCCGGGACAAACGTCAACGTCGCCGCGACGGTACTGGCGGCATCCGACACCTGGAACGTCAGTGCACCAAACACCGACGTGCCCATAAAGTTCGACTGGCCAACAATACGCGTCTTTTCCGTATCAAGCGCCGTCAATTCGGCTGTGATGATGGTCGAGGCATTGGTATCCGTCGTGCCGTTGGCACGCTGGATGACCAGCTCCTTCTGACGCTCAATGATGCGCTGCACCGTCGACGCCGCGCTTTCGGCGATCTGGAGCATCGCGTTGCCCTGCTCGGCGTTCGCCGAGGCCTGCGA
>CAYWCJ010000253.1:0-7159 GCA_964456595.1 uncultured Gemmatimonas sp.
GCGTTCTGACGGGCGGTGAATGTGCCGAAGCGTGGCTTGGGAGACGTGACGATCGCGACGCTCACCGAACGCGCGGCCATCGAAGGACTCTCGTTGCTTGAAGCGGCGGCCCGGCTCGACGTCCTGGCGGCGATGCGACCCGTGCCGCGCGCCGGTCTCGAGGAATTCACGACACTGATTCGGCGACTGCGCGGGCAAGCCGTGGATGCGGCGGTGGACGAACTGTTGCGCAGTGTCGTCGAAGCCATTCGCTACACGGATCATCTGCGGGCAGAAGGGCCGGAGGGCGCTGAGCGCATCGAGAATGTGCGTGAACTCATCGCGGGCGCCGCCGAAGTGGTTGCCGACGATGGTGGCGAAGTGGGGCTCACGCCGCTCGACCACTTCCTGCAGAAGGCCACACTCGTCGCCGGTATCGATCGCCTCGATCCGGACGCCGATGCGGTCACCATGATGACGATGCACAACGCCAAGGGACTCGAGTTTCCGCTGGTGTTCGTCTCGGGGCTGGAAGACGGGCTGTTTCCGCTCGCGCGAGCCGCGGAAGATCCGAAGCAGCTCGAGGAAGAACGACGCTTGTTCTACGTCGGCATCACGCGCGCCGAGAAGAAGCTGTATCTCACCTGCGCCGAACAGCGTCGTCGTAACGGTGAACTGATGGTCTCGATGCCATCGCGTTTCTTGCGCGCCATCCCGCCGGCGCTCGCCGAACGCCAGCAGAGCATGCGCGCCCGTACCGAAGGACGGCGCGCGTACGGCGGGGCGGGGCGGCCGGGTGGAGACGACGCCTGGGGACGCAGCAGCGACGGCACTGGTACGGGCGTTGGCAGCAGCGGCGGAAGCGGAGCAAAACGGGCCGTCGGTCCGTACGGCAGCGCAGCCTCCCGTGGTAGCGAAACCCCGTTCGGCAAGGCGCCCAACAAATGGGCCACGGGCACGCCCGCACGCGCCGGCACGGGGCGACCGGCACCGATCGAGCCCGAGGACGAATCGCAGGATGCGCCGTCGTTTACCATCGGCGAACGCGTGCGCCACGGAAAATTCGGTAGCGGTACGATCGCCGAACTCACCGGCTCCGGTCGCGACGCAAAGGTGCGCATTGACTTCGATGATGAGGCAGTGGGACGCAAGACGCTCGTCGTGGCGCAGGCCAAACTCGAACGCGGGTGGGAGTAGATGTCAGTCACCGAACACGATGTACGCAACATCGCGCTGCTCGCTCGTCTCGCCCTCGAAGACGCCCGCATTCCCGCACTCGTCGAGGAGCTCAACGGCATTCTCGCACACATGGACGTGCTGCAAAGTGTCGACGTGACTGGAGCAGCCGTCGAGTCACTCTCGCCAGGCATGTGGTTGCGCCCCGACGGCAGCGCCTCTGTGCCTCTGTCGCGCGCGCGCGCCGACTTCGCGCCGGAATTCCGCGACGGATTCTTTCTCGTGCCGCGACTCGCCACGCACGGTGACGCAGCCGCGAGCGTGACCGAGGATGACGCGGAATGAGCGAGCACACGGCGACGACGACGCCATCGGGCGCACTGGCGCACTCGGCGCGCGAGGCTGCGGAATTGGCGCGCCGCGGCTCGCTCGATCCGGTGCACGTCGTTGACGAGTCGTTGACACGCATGTCGATCGTCCGCAGTGGAGCGGATGGACTGAACTCATTCATCTCTGTCGACGCCGACGCGGCGCGCGCGGCTGCGCGAGCCTTGCACGACCAGCGAAACGATAGGCATGTCAGTGCGCACACGCGCGAACGTTCGCGTTCGGCGTTGTTCGGCGTGCCGGTCGCCCTCAAGGACAACATCGCGACGTTGCATCTGCCCACCACTTGTGCCTCCCGCATCCTTTCCGACTACGTCAGTCCGTACGAAGCCACGGCGGTTCAGCGACTCCGCGAGGCTGGTGCGATCGTTGTTGGGAAGACAAATATGGACGAGTTCGCGATGGGTTCGTCCACGGAGAACAGCGCATTCGGTGCGTCGCGCAATCCACACGACGAATCACGCGTGCCCGGCGTCTCCTCTGGGGGCTCCGCCGTCGCGGTAGCATCAGGCGTCGTACGCATTGCACTCGGTTCCGAAACCGGTGGCTCGGTGCGGCAGCCGGCGGCGTTCTGCGGAGTGGTTGGCGTCAAACCCACATACGGACGCGTGAGTCGCCACGGGCTTGTCGCGTACGCATCGTCGCTCGAGCAGATCGGTGTCTTCGGACGGAGCGTGGACGACGCTGCGCTGGCGCTCGAGGTCATTGCCGGACGTGACCCGTTCGATGCGACATCGTTGCCGGTTGCGGTTGCCGACTACGCCGCCGGTGCGAACGCTCCGCACAGTGCGACTGCGCACAGTGCGACTCCGCTTGCCGGACTCGTGATTGGACGTCCGCGCGAATACTTCCCCGCGTCCCTCGATCCGCAGATTCGCGCACTCACTGATCGTGCCGCGGACACGCTTCGGTCGCTCGGCGCCGAGATCCGCGACGTGTCGCTCCCCCACACCGACCTTGCGATCCCGGTCTATTACATCGTCGCGCCGGCGGAAGCGTCCAGCAACCTCGCGCGCTTCGACGGCGTGCGGTACGGACTGCGACTGCCCGGTCCTGGTCTCCGCGAGATGTACGAGCACACACGCAGCGGCGGCTTCGGCGCTGAAGTCACGCGACGCATCCTGCTTGGCAGCTACGTGCTGAGCGCCGGATACTACGATGCGTACTACAGGCGCGCGCAAGACGTGCGTCAGCTGATCACCAACGACTTCGCCCGGGTCTTCGCAGAAGGTGTGCACGTGCTGCTCACGCCCACCACGCCGTCCACGGCCTTCGCCCTCGGCGCGGTGAAGGATCCATACGAGATGTATCTCAGCGACATCTTCACCGTGACCGCCAACCTCGCCGGCATTCCTGGCATGTCGCAGCCGATCGGCCGTATCGATGGATTGCCCGTCGGGGGCCAATTGCTGGCCGCACACTTCGATGAGGCAACGATGTTTCGTGTCGCTTACGCACTCGAGCGGGCGCTTGGCGACGAGGCACATCGGTGAGCGCCGCAAACTATCACGCGCGTTATGAGCTCGTCATTGGGCTCGAAGTCCACTGCCAACTCAAGACCACGAGCAAGGCATTCTGTGGATGTCGCACCACGTTCGGCGACGCGCCGAACAGCAACACGTGTCCGGTGTGTCTCGGACTGCCGGGGGCACTGCCCGTGCTCAACGAGAAGGCCGTTTCGCTGGCGGTGCGCGCTGCCCTTGCCCTGGGCTGCACCGTGCATCCCGTGTCCATCTTCGCGCGGAAGAACTACTTCTATCCCGACCTGCCCAAGGGCTACCAGATCTCGCAATTCGACAAGCCGTTGGCCACCGGCGGCGGCGTCGAGATCGGTGCGAATGCCAAGGGTGAGCACGTGCGCATCGGCATCACCCGCGTGCACATGGAAGAGGACGCCGGCAAGTCGGTGCACGATCGCTTTGCCGAGTGGTCCGCTATCGACCTGAATCGTTCGGGAACGCCGCTCGTGGAGATCGTTTCGGAGCCGGATCTTCGCTCGGCAGTCGATGCAGGCACGTACTTGCGGCGACTGAAGCAGGTGCTCGAGTACACCGAGGTTTCGGACGCGAACATGGAGGAAGGTTCGCTTCGCGTGGATGTCAACATCTCTGTGCGGTTGTTCGGCGACCACACGTTGGGCACCCGCACCGAGATCAAGAATCTCAATACCTTCTCTGGCGTCGAGCGCTCGATCGAGGTCGAGTTCGCGCGGCAGTGTGCGCTCGTCGATGCCGGCGGCAGCGTTCAGCAGCAGACGATGCTCTGGGACGGCGTGCGCGGGCAGATCCGTCCGGCACGCAGCAAGGAAGGCAGCCATGACTATCGCTACTTCCCCGAACCGGATCTTCCACCGCTCGTGCTCGCGCCGGCGTGGCTCGAGGCACAGCGCGCCGCCCTGCCCGAATTGCCGGACGCCAAACGTAAGCGTTTTCATCGCGACTACGCATTGGCCGCGGCGGACGTCGAGCAGCTGACTGCATCGCCACAGCTCGCCGACACGTTCGAGCAGATTGCCAGCGCCGCTGGTGATGCGCGCCGCGCCGCCAACTGGGTCACCGGTCCGCTGCTTGCGGCCGTGAACGCGTCAAACCGTGCATTGCACGACCATCCCGTTACACCAGCTCGACTCGGCGCGCTCATTCAACTTGAAGCGAGCGGGCAGCTCTCGAATACCGCCGCACGTCAGCTCTTCACTCTGATGGAAACGGAAGCTGCCGATCCGCTCGCGCTGGCCACGCGGGAAGGGCTGCTCAAGGTCAGCGACGATGGAGCACTGATCGGATGGATCGATGAGGTTTTCGCTGACTTCCCTGCCGAGGCTGCGCGCTTCGCCGCGGGCGAGAAGAAGTTGCAGGGTGTGCTCGTGGGCCACGTGATGAAAAAGTCGAAGGGCGCGGCCGACCCGAAAAAGGTCAATCAGCTTCTTTCGGCACGCGCGAGCTGAACAGTGGTTCGCGCAATCCGGTGGCGTGTCGTAACTCTGTCGCCGGCATTCCGAACATGCGATCTGCCTCGAGCGCAGCGCGCACGTCTCCGCCTTGACGCTTCGCCAGGCGTCGTACTTTCTTCGCGGATCGGAGCGGCTCGTCGCCTGACGGATCGAAGGCGAACGCTTCACTCCGTTCCCAGCGCCCCATCAAATCCACGATGTAGTCGAACGAACGCGTCATGTAACGCGCGACGTCGCCATCGCTCAGGTCCCAGCGACTCTTCTCCGAAACAAGTTGGAAGATGCGCTGCCATGAATCGGTGTCGGTGACATACACCATGCCGCGAAAGATACGGCGATTCGTCGGTGTCCCGAACAGCGTCGGACTGAGGATGCGATCGAGATGCGCGTCAGCCCGCGAGTGATCCAGAAAGAGCAGATCGCGTGCGCGCCGCGGCCATGGATCGCCGAGGTGCGTGTCGATGCGGCTTTCCCAATAACTGTGGCCCACTGCCGTCGTGCTGGATGTCACGGCAAGCTGTCGCGGCACGAAGAAGTTGTGCGCGACGACGTCGGCGGCGAGATGCGCCATGTACCCGAGCGCGAAGGCGCGTAGCGCCGGCTCCTCCGCCTCATCGTGGATCTCGAGTCCGATTTTCCATGAATGACAATGCCGTCCGACTTCGGCATACTTCTTGGCAATGCTCGTATCGGCTGCAATCGAGCCGTAGAGAAAGTCCGCCGGGAACGCCGCCAGGAGCTCTGCGATGGCGGCGGGCACGAGGCCCAGGTTGCGCAGCAGCGCGTCGCCGAGAAACACGTGCGTGCCTGGCGTCCACGCCCACAGTGGCGACGGCATCAGTATCAACGCAGCCAGGGCGACCAGCGTCGCTGCGAGCGTCACGCGCCAGCCGTCACGCCGACTCACGACGTCGGGGCCGGCTCGCGCGCAGTGGTCGATCGGGCTACACGGGCGAGGAATCGCTGCCACGATCCACGCGATCCGGACGCTCAGAGCGCGGCCGTCGACGCTTGCCGCCACGACCACGTTTGCCGAACGCCGCCGCAAGCAGCTTCGCGCCGACGGTCGCGCCTCGCACGGTCGATACGGTGGAGATCGCCATGTCTTCGAGTTCGTCTTGCAGGACATCCAACACGGCGTTGACGTCGTCCACTCGCTCCGCTGTCACCTCGGCGGCGTGCAGCAGCTGATCACTGACGGCACTCGCGGCATCACTCACGCGATCGACGTCGGAACGCACGCGCGCCACAACGGCCCGGGCATCGCCAACCACCTCATTCGCGTTCTTCAAGAGCGGTCGGACCTCGCCGCTCAGGCGCTCGACTGTGTTGTTCAACGTGTCGATTCCCTTGCGCACCGTAAGCAGCAACAGCACAAGTGCGACGAGCGCACCAATGCCCAGCAGCAGCACCAGTATCTGCAGAATCCCGCTGGTGTACTCGAAGAGGCCGCGAACCGGCACCGTCCGAGCAATGATCGTGTCCGGCAGCGTGGCTGCTTGCAGCAGGACCGACGGAACCGCAAGTGCAAAGGGCATGCGAGGGATATAGGGGGTGCCATGTGAGGGGTCAAGCAAAGATGCCTTGACGCTGTTGACTCGTATCGGTGATCCTTCTGCTCGGAATATCTCCGTTTCTCTCGCGATCAACCGGGCCCGCATGTCCGCCGTCCAATTCATAGTTGAAGGAGGTCAGCGACTCGCTGGCACGATTCGTCCGGCGGGCAACAAGAACGCCGCGCTTCCCATCGTGGCCGCAGCGTTGATTACCGACCAGCCCGTGCAGCTCGAGAACGTCCCGCGCATCCGGGACATCGAAACGCTGGTGGAACTCATTCGCACAACTGGTGCCACGTGCGAGTGGACTGGCCCCAACTCGCTGCGAATCCACGCGCGCGAACTCCGCGCCGGTGAACTCGACCCGGTGCTGTGCGCCCGAATTCGTGCGTCGATCCTGCTGGCCGCGCCGCTGCTCGCGCGGTGCGGCGATGTCACGCTCTCGCCGCCGGGTGGTGACGTCATCGGTCGCCGCCGCCTGGATACGCACTTCCATGTCCTCCAGGCCCTGGGTGCAGAGTACGAACTCGGTGATCGCTTTCGCTTCTGGACGTCCGGACTGGTTGGCGCCGATGTCTTCCTCGATGAGCCAAGCGTAACGGCGACCGAGAACGCGCTGGTCGCGGCAGTGGCGGCCAGGGGCGTCACCGTATTGCGCAACGCCGCCAGCGAGCCGCACGTGCAGGATCTGGCCAATTTTCTCGTCGCTCTCGGCGCGCGCATCGAAGGCATCGGCTCCAACGTCTACACCATTCACGGCGGATTGCCGCTTGGCAGCGCAACGCACACGATCGGTCCCGATCACATCGAAGTCGGTTCGTTCATCGGGCTCGCTGCGGTTACCCGCTCGGAGATCCGCATCGAGAAGGCCGGCGTCGAGCATCTGCGCAGCACGCGCCTGGGCTTCGAACGACTTGGGATCACCTGCGTGGTCGATGGCGACGATCTGATCGTCCCTGCCGAGCAGTCGCGGCTGATTCAGAGTGATCTGGGTGGCCATGTCCCCAAGCTCGAAGACCAGCCGTGGCCCGCGTTCCCCGCCGATCTGATGTCCATCGCCATCGTGACGGCGACGCAGTGTGAGGGCATGATCCTCATGCACGAGAAGATG
>CAYWCJ010000254.1:0-7140 GCA_964456595.1 uncultured Gemmatimonas sp.
CCGCTGGACTCGGGTCCGTAGATCTCGGTGATGCGACCGCGCGGAATTCCACCCACGCCGATGGCGGCATCGAGATTGATGGCGCCGGTCGGAATGGACTCGACACGGACTCTCGAATCGGTGCCCAATCGCATGATCGAGCCTTTGCCGCAGCTCTTCTCGATTTGTGCGACAGCGAGCGCCAGGGCCTTGCGCTTGTCGTCCGTGATCATCGTGCCTGCCATGTTACCGCCGTCGTGAGGAGTGAAGCCGCCAGCCCTGACCCGCAAAATTTACCGGAAGCGCGAGCAAGACCAAGACCCGAACAAAGTACGAAGAATCCCCGATGTGGACAACTGCCAATATCCGCCGAGCCTAGCTGACCGGAAACGCGTCAGCAATGTGCCGGACTCGGACGTCCGAGTCGCTGACCAGCACGCCCACGACGTCGAAGCGGTAGGATAGCTCGGGGGTGCCAAACCGGTCGACCCAGACCCGCGCGGAGCGTACGAGCTCGCGACGCTTGCGATGGTGCACGGCGTCAACCGGACCGCCGAAGCCGTTGCCGCGTCTGGCTTTGACCTCGACGAAGGCAACCTGGTTGCCCAGCCGCATGACGAGGTCGATGTCGCGATGCCCGGAGCGGAACCGGTGCGCGAGCAGCTCCCAGCCGCTCCGCCGCAGCCAGCGCGCGGCGACCCGCTCGCCCAGCAAGCCAAGAAGTTGTCGATGGTTGGACATGGGACGATGGTAATAGCGTTACTCCACACTCTCTTCACCAAAAGAGCGCAGCACGCACGATTTCCCCGCACGTCCCGCCGGCGACGCGCATTGCTCCGCTCCATTCCGACCGGCATCTTCGGCCGTTCATTCGGTTGGGTTTCCTCACCAACCAGCTCGCTGTGCGCCCGCCGCGCCAGCCTCTCTTCTCCGAACTCTGCATGCGCCCTTCACTCATCGGTTCGGCGATCGCCGCAGTCGTGCTCATAGCAACACTGTTCGTTGCTGCGCGGCCTGTCGGACCAGTACCAGCACTCGGTCCACTTCTCGATCCCGCGCGCGGGGTGTGGAGTGCTGTCACGACTGCTGAGCTGCCGGACGACGCCGCAGCGTCGATTGCGGGTCTTGGTGGAACGACGCGCGTAGTCTACGACGATCGCGCGGTGCCTCACATCTTCGCGTCGACCGTAGACGATGCCTATCGCGCACTCGGCTACGTCGTCGCGCGGGATCGACTGTTCCAGCTCGAAGTGCAAGGACGCGCGGGCGGCGGCACGCTGACCGAGTTGGTGGGCGCGCGCGCACTGCCGGTCGATCGCGCGACGCGCGCATCGGGAATGCCGCGCTCTGCCGAACAGCGCCTCGCCAAGCTGGACAGCGGCGGTGGTGTCTGGCGATTGATGCAGGCCTACGTGGACGGGGTGAACGCGTATATCGATGGGCTCCCGGTCGCGGAGTATCCCATCGAGTACAAGCTGCTCGGTCGCACGCCCAGTCGGATGCAGCTGATCGACATTCTGCATTTGCTGAATCGTATGGGTTCGACATTGGCGACGACGAGCGATGAGTTGACGCATCTGGAGGCCAGCGCGCGCGTTGGTCGCGTCGCGGCCGACGCACTTTTCCCTGTACACTCACCGATCGTCGAGCCGATTCAACCGAACGGCGAAGGGAAGCCACGTTTCGAGATCACCGCGCTGCCCGCGCCGGGTGCGCCGGATACGAAAGCTGTCGCACTGCTTCGCGCGATGGGTCCGAACAGCGCCCGCCAACTGCTGGCGTTTGCACCAGAACGCGGCAACGATGCGATCGGCAGCAATAACTGGGCGGTGTCGCCATCACGCAGTGCGAGTGGGAAAGCGTTACTGGCGGGTGATCCGCATCTCGAGTTGACGCTTCCGTCGATCTGGTACGAGGTCCACATCGTCGTTGGCGATTCACTCGACGTGTACGGCGTGACGATTCCCGGCGCGCCCGGAGTGGTGATCGGATTCACGAAGGCGGTTGCATGGACGTTCACGAATACCGGCGGCGACGTGATGGATTTCTACATCGAGCAGGTGGACGATGTCGCCTCGCCAACCAAGTACATGCTTGATGGCGCGTGGAAGAGCCTGGAGGTGCGCGCCGAGTCGTACGATGATGCGAACGGCAAGCCGGTGGGCCGCGACACGTTGCGCTTCACGCACCGGGGCCCGATGCAAAAGGTTGGTGCACAGTGGATTTCGGTGCGCTGGACGGTACTCGAATCGATGCGGGTGCTGGAGGGATTCGAGGCGGCGGCGCGCGCCAAAACATCCGACGCGATGCTGGACGGCATGGCGAAGTTGTACGAGTCACCGGCGCAGAACATGCTCACGGCTGACACAGCGGGCACGATCGCCATACGCTCGACCGGACGGTATCCGCTGCGTCCCGGTGATGGTCGCGGTGATTGGCTGCGCGACGGCAGCGTGAGCAGCAACGACTGGTTGGGCGACTGGCCGGTGACGGACTATCCACAGTCGTTTCGTCCAGCACAGGGATTTCTGGCGTCGGCCAACCAGGAGCCGTTCGATCCGAAGGCGCAGCCGCGATATTTCGGTGCGGATTGGGAACGTCCGTGGCGTGCGATGCGCATCAACACACTTTTGCGCGCGGATTCAGCGGTCACGCCCGACGCGATGCGTCGCTACCAGAGTGATCCTGGGAGTGCTCGCGCCGATCTGTTCGTGCCTGCGCTCTTGGCCGCTGCGGCAACGAGCGTTGGCGACGCGAAGGTGGCGAAGGCGTCGACGCTCCTGAGCGAGTGGGATCGCCGATACAGCTCGGACAATCGTCGTGCCGTGTTGTTCGAAGAGATGATGCGACAGCTGTCGATGCGCCTGTGGGATGAATTCCAGACCGACAGCGTGCGCAATCCGATTCCCAACGACATGATGACCGCGACGCTGCTGCGTGATTCGGCCAACGTGTGGTGGGATGATCGTCGGACGGTCGGCGCCGAGTCGCGTGATGTGCTGCTGACGCAGGTCATGGCGAGCGCGCTGGATACGGTGCTGGCGAAGCGCGGTGAGCCCAGCTCGGATGGATGGCGTTGGGACAAGGTTCGCCACGCGAACATCCGCCATCTCACCCAGCTGCCCGCGTTCAGTCGACTCGAGATTCCCGTGCAGGGTGGCAACGCGACACTGTGGCCGTCGACCGGCAATGGCTACCACGGACCGAGCTGGCGGATGGTGGTGGAGATGAGCACCCCACGCAAGGCGTGGGCGATCTATCCGGGTGGGCAGTCCGGAAATCCGCTGAGCGCGTTTTATGACAATCGCATCGACAAGTGGTCGAAGGGACAGCTCGACACGTTGCGAATTCCAGTCAAAGAAGCGGACCTCGCGCCCGCCGCGATTCGTGCGCGCTTGATTCTGACGCCGACGGGAGGCGCACGCCGATGAAATTTCTCATGGTGTTGCTGCTGGCGGCGATGGTCGCCGCGGGCACGCTTCTTGTTGGATGGTGGACCGTGCCGGTGATCGCGGCGGCATATGCGCTCCTGCGGCGATCGGCGGTGGCGCCGCGCGAAGCCATGGTCGCAGCGTTGCTGGGGTGGACGCTGTTGCTGGTGCGCCAGATGCAGCAGCCATCGTTTACGACGTTGCTCGATCGACTGGGCGGGATCTTCCCACTGCCGGGGATTGGCGTGGCTGGGCTCGCGCTGTTGTTGGCGGTGCTGTTGGCGTGGAGTGCAGCACGGGTCACGATTGGCGTATTTGGTGTCTCTGATCGGGCGAGGAGCTGAATCATGAACACAGCAGTACGGAGCGCCCTGTCGATGGCGCTGTTGGCGGGTCCGCTTGCGCTTGGCGCACAGGGCGAGAAGATCGACGCCGCGATGCTGGCGAAAATCCGTGCGGAAGGGATGTCGCGATCGCAGGTCATGGATCACATCAGTTGGTTGTCGGATGTGTATGGCCCGCGCCTGACCGGCAGCACCAATATCGAACAGGCTGGCACCTGGGCGATGTCCGCGATGCGAGCCTGGGGGTTGGCCAACGTGCACGACGAGCGATGGGCCTTTGGCAAGGGATGGGCGCTGCAACGATTCTCCGCCACACTGCTGTCGCCGCAGGTGCAGCCGATGATCGCGCTCCCCAAAGCGTGGTCGCCGGGAACGAACGGCAACGTGACTGCAGACGTCGTGCGTCCGATCATCGAAAGCGACGCGGACTTTGCGAAGTACCGTGGCACCCTGCGCGGCAAGATCGTTCTCACCCAGCCGCTGCGCGCGGTGCGCATGCTCGACGGGCGCATCGTCTTGCGCATGACCGACAAGGAAATTGCGGAAGCGATGACCGAGCCACCGCCACCAGCGGGTCGCGGTGGAGGAGCTGCCGGCGGAGGCGCGCCGGCGGCGGCATTCACGCGTTCGGTCACTGAGTTTTACAAGTCCGAGGGCGTCGTCGCCCTGCTCGATCGGGGCTCTGATGCCGATTCGTCCGCCGGCGGAAGTGATCTCTCCTGGATGACGCAGCGTACCGACGGTGGTACGATTTTCGTGGGCGCTGGCGGCACACGAGACTCCACGGCGGGGAGTGGCCTCCCGAACGTGACGCTGGCGGTGGAGCACTACAATCGCATGGTGCGCGTCCTCGCCAAGGGGGTTCCGGTGCGCATGCAGCTGGATATCGGCGTGCAGTTTCTCGACGAGACGACGCCTCGCGGCTTCAATATCATCGCCGAGATTCCCGGCACCGACCCGGCGCTCAAGGACGAGTACGTCCTCATCGGCTCGCACTTCGATTCGTGGCACGGCGGCACGGGTGCCACCGATAACGCGACGGGGAGCGGCGCAATGATGGAAGCGATGCGCATCCTCACCACCGTCGGCGCCAAGCCTCGCCGCACGATCCGCATCGCACTCTGGGGTGGCGAAGAAGAAGGCCTACTCGGCTCCAATGCGTATGTGCGCGAGCACCTTGGCGATGCACGCACGATGGCGCTGAAACCCGAGCACGCGAAGCTCGTGGCGTACTACAACATCGACAACGGCACGGGCAAGATTCGTGGTGTGTGGATGCAGGGAAACTCAGCCATCGAACCCGTTTTCAGGGCGTTCACTTCCCCGCTCACCGACCTTGGGGTCACCGTGCTTGGTCCGCGATCCGTTGCATCGACGGATCACTCGCCGTTCGACGCGTTGGGTATTCCCGCGTTTCAGTTCGTGCAGGAGCGCTACGAATACAACTCGCGCACCCACCACTCCAACATGGACGTTTTCGATCGCGTGCAGGCTGAGGACATGAAGCAGATGGCCACGGTCGTCGCGACGATGGCCTACCTGACGGCAATGCGCGATCAGCCGCTCCCGCGCAAACCAGTGCCGGCACCGCGTCCGCGCGGCGGTCCGTAGTCGCGCTACCGGAATGCCGACGCGTCAGAGACCCGAGCGCGCAGCGAGCATGAGCCCCGGATCGTCACTGATGATTCCCTGAATGCCGCCGCGCCACAGCTTGAGCGCGTCGGCCGGATCATTGATGGTCCACACGTGCGTGACGATTCCGGCGCGTTTCGCTGCTCTGGCGAGCGCCAGCAGCGGGAGTGGCAGGCCGTTCCATGTCGGCGGAATGCACAGCGCCTGAAAAGGCTGTGGCTTGATTCTCCGCCAGGTGATGGCGCGCCTCAGCAAGGCAAACGCTTCGCCGGAACTCGCGCCAAGTGCAAAGCCCGCTCCACGCAGCGGCCAGAGACTCGTGCTGTCGAATCCGGCGACGATGACCCGCCGCGCAATGTTGTGCCGCTGGATCGCGCTCAGGATGAACGCGGTGGCGGCCGACGTCTTGAGCTCGACAATGAGTGGAAGGTCGCGCGGCACCGATTCCACTACCTCATCAAAAGTCGGGATGCCGACCCCGCGTCCGCGATAGGGATACGAGCGCCCGTGATCCGGCGTGAACTTCGCGCCGGCATCAAGCGTGCGCAGTTCGGCCAGCGTGTGTGTCGCGACGGGTCCCTTGCCGCTCGTCGTGCGATCGAGCGTGTCGTCATGCATCACGACCAGCATGCCGTCACGAGAGACGTGCAAGTCAAACTCGAGTCCGTCCACACCGAGCGAGACCGCCTGCAGCATGGAGACGAGGGTGTTCTCTGGTGCGTGCGCCCGATTTCCACGATGCCCGATCACCGGCTTCGCTTCGGGGTCGAGGAGTATCATGACGTTGCGCTCAACCGTTCACACCCGCGCTCGTGCGCTGCAACTGAATCAGCGACGCACGAGCGCGGGCAGAAACTTGCGGACTAGAACGAGTACTGCAAACGCGTCATCACCAAGCGGCCGATCTCCGGCACACCCGGAAAGGTACGCAGACGATTGTCGAACACGTTGGTAGCGTTGATCGACCAGAGCAGGCGCTGCGATCCAACGTTGAAGCGCTTGGAGACCTGCGCATCGAAGGTGACGGCCTCGGGCACATTCTCATAGCAGAACGTGCCGGTGGCGGGCGTCGGCGAGCAGCGATTGAAGCCAGTGCCCGTGGGCGTGGAGGTCGGCGCGCCAACCTGACCCGCCGCGATCGGGAAGGCGACATTCGTGGCGTACACGCCGGAATTGACCGGATACGCTTCGCTGTAACGCGTCCGCATCTCGAAGCCCATGCCGTTATCCTCGTTGCGATAGCGCATACCGAGCGACCCGCGCGAGTTTGGCGAGTTGGACATGAGAGGCGATCCGTTGCCGCCGGGAATGCCGGTGAAGATGTTCTTGCTCTGATAGCTGAACGCGACGTCGAAAGTCATGCGGTCGGTGGCGACGACGTCTGCGGCGAGATCGAGACCGCGCACCCACAGCTTCTGCTTGGACGTGAGATACGTGGCGTAAATGGCGTTTGGCCTTGTGTTGGGATCGTTGAACGTCACGACACCAAGCGGCAGCGATGCAACGGACGGCGTGAGCGCGCCGGCGACGCCACTGACGATGGCCCCGATCTGGGCCGGCGTCAGTCCGCGTGCTCCGAGTTGCGGGCCGAGGTTGAGACCGAGCTGCTGACCGAGATATCCACCGAGCTGCGCGGGGTTGCCGAAGAACACATTCGGCGTGGAAAGCGCGGCCGGCGTGCCAACGTCACCCCGCTCCTGCCCCCAGAGCGATACGTCAAAACGGAAGCGGTTGCCGACGATGCCCTTGTATCC
>CAYWCJ010000255.1:0-7116 GCA_964456595.1 uncultured Gemmatimonas sp.
ACCGATGGCTACTTGGCCTAAACCTGTTTACCTTGCGGGCGAACATTGCTCGCTGGAGCCGCTGAGCGCAGCGCATCGTGACGATTTGATTGCGGCCGCCAGCGACGGCGAACTGTCGAAGCTTTGGTACACGTCCATTCCAGGCCCCGACAACATGGACGCTGAGATTGGCCGCCGCCTTGACCTAAAGGCAAGCGGATCAATGCTTCCCTTCACGGTTCGAGACGGCAAAGGCCTAGCCGTCGGAATGACGACCTACATGAACATCGATGCCGCCAGCAAGCGTGTTGAGATCGGCTCCACGTGGATATTGTCGAGCGTTCAGCGCGGGCCTCTCAACACCGATTGCAAGCTCCTTCTGCTGGGCCACGCCTTCGAAGCACTGGACTGCATCGCTGTTGAATTTCGGACGCATTTTTTCAACCACCAGAGTCGCCGCGCGATCGAGCGTCTCGGGGCAAAGCTCGATGGCATCCTGCGAAGCCACTCAATAGCGAGCAACGGAATGTTGCGCGCACGCGCCAGTTCACCCAGCCATGCGAGATCGATCAGTTCCAGCCCGGGATTGGACGGCGTCTCGATGAACAGCACCTTCGTCTCCGGACGGATGGTCGCTTCCCACGCCGCCTGATCGGGGCCATCGACGTAGGTCGTGCTCACTCCCCATTTGGGGAGAATGCGGGTGAAAATCTGATGCGTGGAACCGAACAGCGCGCGCGACGACACCACATGGTCTCCGGCACTCAATCGCGACGCCAGAGCCGTGAACACCGCCGACATTCCCGACGCCGTGGCAATGCCATCCTCCGCCCCCTCGAGCAGGCACAACTTGCGAACGAATTCGTCGGTGTTCGGATTCGAGTAGCGGCTGTAGATGTTCCCCGGCACCTCTTCCGCGAACAGGGCACGCGCATGCTCGGCGTCGTCGAAGCGGAAGCTCGATGTGAGGTACAACGGCACCGAGTGTTCGCGTTCCTGCGTGATCGGCGCCTGCGTGCGAATCGCCAATGTTTCGAAGTGCGCGGAGTCGCTCGTGGATGCAGCGTCGGGTGCGGTCGGCTGCGGGTCGTCGGCCATGGGTCTGCGGAGTGTCGGGAACGTGCGCGGACCGGGTAATTTATCGAACATGCACAGCCAGCACGCGCACCCGAGCGCATCTCCGAGCACGTTACCACCGGTCATTCTCGCGTCGCAGTCGCCTCGGCGTCGCGATCTCCTCACGCTGATCGGCATTCCGCACGCCGTGCAGCCGGCCGACATCGACGAGACGGTGCACCCCGACGAGGCGCCCGTGCCCCACTGCGAACGACTCGCACGGACCAAGGCCGAGGCACTCGCGGTGCAGCATCCACACGCCGTCGTCATCGGCTCCGACACGATCGTCGTCATCGATGGAGACATCCTCGGCAAGCCGACCGATGCCGCCGACGCCGAGGCGATACTGGCGAGACTGAGCGGACGCACGCACACCGTCTTCACTGCGGTCGCGGTCGCGTATGGCGGAGAGACACGTTCCAGCGTGGAGATGGTGTCGGTCACATTTCGTGATATGGACGCGGCACGCATTGCGGCCTACGTCGCCACCGGCGAACCCATGGACAAGGCCGGCGCCTACGGAATTCAGGGGTACGGCGCCACCAACGTTGAACGCATCGACGGCGACTACTTCGCCGTGATGGGACTACCCCTCGGACGCATGATCGGCCTCATTCGCGATCACGGTCTGCATTACCAGTACGGGCCGATCAGCCACACGTCTCCGACCGCGTAGTCGGCGCGCGTACATATCTCGCGTACCTACCGCGCGAAGCGGTGCGCGAGCTCGGTCAGGCGCGCCGCTTCGTATCGCTCGCGCCACCGCTGCAACATCGCGTGTACATGGTCCACCGTAATACGCGGCATTCGATCGAGGCGATAGCTCATGTCCAGCGGATAGTCTTCGCCGGGTTCGCCGTAGGCATCGATCATGAGATCGCGCGAGGCGTCATACGGGCCGACGCGCTTGGGGTTTGTGTAGCCCAGCAGCGAAATCACCGGTGTGCGCAGCGCGACCGCCAGATGCAGTGGTCCGGTATCCGGTGAGAGCGCGACCGCCGCGCCGTCGAGTATCGCCGCCAGCCTGCGAAGGCCGCTGCCCAGCGCCGAATGCGCCATCGGGGCCTCGCGCAGGATCACCGCTTCGGCGGCTTCCTCGCGAGGCGACCGCCCGCCCACCAGTACGGGCTGCAGCCCGTACTCACGCCAGAGCAGCCGACAGACGGCAGCCCACCGCTCGGGCATCCAATCCTTGTTGGCCTTGCTGGTGGCGACGACAAGCGGCGCGATCGGCCGATCGAACTGCTGCAGGAACGCGCGTTGCCAGTCCCGCTCTTCGTCGCTCCACGGGCCAAGCGTCCACCGCGGCGCGCCGTGCGCCACCTGCAGGGCATCGAGGAACTCGAAGTACTGATCCTGTACATGCTGTCCCGCATGCGGGGGAATGCGATGCGTGGTGAAGAGCCAGTTGGCATCACGCGCGCGTTCGCGATCAAAGCCGAGTTTGACCGGTGATCGCGTGAACTGCGTGACGACGCCCGCCTTGAAGTAGACCTGCAATGCCAGCACCACATCGAACCGTCGTTGATGCAGCGCCGAACGCACGTCGAGAAAGGCGCGCCATCCGCGTGCGCGATCGAAGAGCACGACGTCGTCCACCAACGGGTGGCCGCGAACGAGTGTGGCGGGCCCCGGTTGCAGCACCCACGAAATCTGCGCCGCCGGCGCATGCGCCTTGAGGGCGTGTACGATCGGCATGACGTGGACCGCGTCGCCGACGGCACTCATCATGACGATGCCGATCTGCCTGGCGTCGCGGGACAATGGTGGAACGGGCGCGTTCACACACGCTCCACGCGATGCAGGTCCGACACGGACATGGTCGCCAGCGGCGGCGTCGCCGCGATGCAGTCCTGTTCGAGCGTTTGCATGCGTGATTCACCGACGTCACAGCCGAAGTGCGTGCGCCACTTCCGCATGGAACGCAGCAGTCGCGAGGTGTTGGCCCGCATGGTCTCGAGTGGCGGACGATCGGGCTTCCACTGCACCACATCGACATCGATCACCAACGCCTCGACGTCGCCACGCCGGTCGGCACGCCGGTCGGCACGCAGCAGCACGTTCTTGACGTTGAGATCGGGGTGAATGACACCGTGCGCGGCCAGCTTCACCAGCAGCGTCTTGGTGGCCGCCAGCGCGGCATCGCGATCGATCTGCGGTGCGAGTCCTGACGCAATCATGCCGAGGTCGTATGCATCGGGAATGAACCGCGTCACCACGTCCACGCGTCGCAGTCCCGGCCAGGCGCGATAGCGCGCGAATCCCAGCACTTCGGAGGTGGGAATGCCGAGCTTGCGCAGGAGGCGCGACCGCAGCATTTCGGTGGGCGCGCGCGTTGGTGACCGGAAGCGATCGCCCGTCACGGGTGCCAGCAGTCCACCGTGCCACGCGTGCCGCACCACGACGGTTTCGCTGTCGTCAGGCAGCGTTGCCACGAACACCGGTGCGCGACCACGCAACGCGCGCGGCTGCGGACGTTCGGCGGCCCACTCGTACAAGGTGCCGTGTTGGGCCACCAGCGCGGCCAGCGTGTCGACCACGGCGCGCATCGCGGTCACATCGCCCGTCGCGGTGACACGCGTGATCACGTCTGGCACGTCTGGCACGTCTGGCACGTCATGGTCGATGTTCACGCGTCGCTGTCCACC
Organism: uncultured Gemmatimonas sp.; assembly: GCA_964456595.1. Lineage (GTDB taxonomy): Bacteria > Gemmatimonadota > Gemmatimonadetes > Gemmatimonadales > Gemmatimonadaceae > Gemmatimonas. Next base: position 3,744 of record CAYWCJ010000255.1, read on the forward strand.
GACCAGACATGCACCACGGTTCCCGGGCGACGCTCAGGGACGATGTCCGGGCGCGCCTGCATCGCCAACGGAGCACGCAGCGCCAGTCTGACCGGGTCGCTCACCAGCAGTTCGCCGCGGTCCGCACTCGAGCACAGTCGACTGGCCACGTTCACCGTATCGCCGATCAGCGTGTATTCCAGACGTCGGGGCGAACCGATGTTGCCTACGAATGCGTCACCGCTGTGCACCCCGATGCCGATCTCCAGCGTGGGCCGCCCTTCTGCACGCCAGCGTTCATTGAGCCGGCGCAACTCACGGTGCATCTCCAGCGCCGCCGCGAGCGCTCGGTCCGCGTCGTCGACGAACGAGTCCGGCGCGCCCCAGTAGGCCATCAGCGCGTCGCCGATGAATTTGTCCAGCGCGCCATCGTGCCGGAATACGCACTCGACCATCGCTTCGAAGTACTCATTCAACTGTGCCGCCATCTGCATCGGCGGCAACGACTCCGCGAGCGGCGTGAACCCCCGTATGTCGCTGAAAAGCACGATGACATGTCGACGAACACCACCCGGCGTCACGCGTCCTGTTTCACGGGCGATGCGTTCGGCGAGTTTCGGCGTGAAGTAGCGCTCGAAGTTTTCCCTAACCTGCGCCGCTTGATGCAACTTGAGCGCGGTTACTTCACGCTCCGCGGTCACCGCAGCGAGTCCGGCGAACGCGATGAGGTAATCGAGATCGCCATCGGCGAACGCGTACGTATCGTGCATGTTGTCCACGTACAGCACACCGAGCGTCACCCCACCCTCGCCGATGAGCGGAGCCGCCATCGCCGAACGCACTGCCTGTTGCAACACGGTAGCGCCCGCCGTCCGTGCATCTTCGCGCGCGTCGTGGGTGATCAGCGCCATCTGTCGCGAGGCGACCCCGTCGGCAATCGCGCGCGGCACTGCGCGAACGACATCGCCACCGCGGCGATCACGTGCGATGCGCGGCGTCAGCGCGCCGGCGCTGTCAGGCAACAGTACGGCGACACGGTCTGCCGAGAACGTAAAGAACAGATCGTCGACGATCGTTTGCAGCATCGACTCCACGCTGGTCACCGCACCCAGGCGCTGTGCGCTCGCCACCAACTGTGCCAGCCGCTGACCCGCGACTTCGGCGACAGCCACGCTGCGCGGAGGCATCGACCGTTCGCGAATCATCGTCGGCGATGCGTCAACGGCCGGCGCGAAAGTCACGCGCGACGTACCTTCACGAATCGCATCCATCACGACGAACGACACGCCACCAAAGGCAATGACGTCGCCGACGGCCGCGACCCCATGCTCGATCCGACGACCGTTCACCCACGTCCCGTTCCGTGAGCCCAGATCGGTGAGTTCCACTCCCGAGACCTGCGCGCGAACCTCGGCATGACGCCGCGATACGCGCGGGTCGAGAATCGGCAACGCACACGCCACTTCGCGACCCGCCACCAACGTCGTCTCCACCGGCAGCTCGAAGCGGCGGTCGCCCTCGGGGGACACGAGCACGAACATCATGCTTACGCCGACGTCGCGGCGGTCGTCGCACGCTGCCGCGCCGTCGCCGCACGCACACGACCGATCGCCGTCAGCAGCGCGCGCGCCTTGTTCTCCGTCTCCGCCCACTCCATCTCGGGAATGGAATCGTGTACGATGCCACCCCCGCTCTGGACGGTCGCCACGCCATCGGCAATGATGCACGTCCGAATCGTGATGGCAAGATCCATGCGCGTGTCGCCGGCACCAATGAAGCCAAGCGCACCGGCGTACGCACCGCGACGCTCCGGTTCCAGTTCGTCAATGATCTCCATGGCGCGGACCTTCGGCGCGCCCGTCATGGTGCCGGCGGGAAACACGGCGCGAAACGCGTCGAGCGCGCTCGTATTGTCGGCCAGTTCGCCTTCCACCTGACTGACAATGTGGAAGACGTGTGAATACCGCTCGATGGTCATCAGGTCGGTGACGCGAACGGTGCCATACCTGGCGAGACGGCCCACGTCATTGCGACCCAGGTCCACCAGCATCACATGCTCAGCGCGCTCCTTCTCATCCGCCAGCAACTCGGCGGCCAGCGACGCGTCTTCCTCCGCCGTGCGACCGCGGGGGCGCGTTCCGGCGATCGGTCGCACGGTGAGGGTGCCATCGGCCACGCGCACCAGCAACTCGGGAGAACTGCCCACGAGTTCGAGACCGTCGAGCACGAGATGATACATGTATGGCGACGGATTCAGCGCACGCAGCGCGCGATACAACGCCGTTGGCTCGAAATCGAGCGGCATCTGCATGCGACGCGCCAGCAGCACCTGAAAAGCGTCGCCGGCAAGGATGTATTCCTTGATGCGCGCGACATCCTGCATGTACTTCTCGCGCGTGTAGTTGGATGCGGCAACGGCGGCCGGGGCAGCCGCGTCGAGCGCGAGCGGCTCCAGCACGTCAGGCCCGTGCAAGCGACGGATGGTGTCTTCCAGGGTGCGCGTGGCGTCGGCGTGCAGCGCTTCGAGGTGCACCTCGCTTGCGCCGGCCGGCACCGGCACCGACACGATGATGCGCGCCTGGCCACGCCAGTTGTCGATCACCACCAACGCATTCGTGAAGACGAAACAGGCGTCGGGATAGTCGAGCGTGCGTGGAGGCGGGTGCGGAAGGTGTTCGATGTGTCGCACCACGTCGTACGCAAAGAAGCCCACGGCTCCACTCCAGAACGGACCCAGATCGCGCGCGTCCACCGGACGCATGTCGCGCACGAGATCGCGCAGGTCCGCGATCGGATCGGCCGGCCTGCGCGCTGCATGCCAGCCCAGGTCGGAGGTCCAGTCTTCCACGACGCCATCGCGCAACCGCCACGCACCGCGCGGTTCGGTGCCGAGGTAGGTGTAGCGCGCCCACGTCTCCCCGCCGGCTGGTGCCGATTCGAGCAGGAAGGCGAACGGGCCGCATCGGAGCTTGGCGAACGCGGCCACCGGTGTGCACTGATCGAGCAGGCAATCGCGCCAGACGGGCACCAGGCCGCCATGGGCCAGGCATTGCGTGGCGTGGGCGCGAAAGTCGGCGAAAGAGGTCACAAGCGAAGTGTCGGGGGAGGGCAGGTGCGGCAATCATTGAAGTTCGCCGCCGCGCTCGCTGTGAGGCAAGCGATTCGGTAGCATTCGCGCATGACCAGCGCACGACGGGGAACACGCGCACCCGCTTCATGACGAACGATCGACTCCGCTCGCGGACCACGCGCGTGGATGTGGGAATCGTCGATGTGGTGGTGCTGACCGCAGCGGCAGCGGGCCGTCGGGAGCGATGGCGGGTCCTGACCCTGTGTCGGTCGGTCGGTGTGCGTTGCACCGGCGCGTGGGAGGTTGTGCACGGCAGCATCGAGG
>CAYWCJ010000256.1:0-7057 GCA_964456595.1 uncultured Gemmatimonas sp.
TCGTTCTACAACGTGCTGCGCGAGTTCGGCGACGACGAATTGCTCGAGTCGCCGGAGCCTGCGCACGCCGCGGCCAGCTAGGTCGGTTCCCATGCTTCGCGTCGGACGCATCCCGTACATCAACTGCTATCCCGTTTACGGCGGGATCGATCGCGGCATCGTGCCGCTCAACGGGACGCTGGTGAACGGCATTCCGACGCAGCTGAATCATCTCATGTCGGCGGGTCAGCTGGACGTGAGCGTCGTGTCGACGGTGGAGTATGCGCGCGACGCCCGTCGCTACCTGTTGTTGCCCGAGCTCGGCATCACCAGCGATGGGCCGGTGCGCAGTGTGATGCTCTTCTCGCGTCGCGCACCTCAGGCACTGGGCGGCGCGCGTGTGCTCGTGAGTCGGAGCTCCATGACGAGTGTCGCGCTGTTGGAACTGCTCTTCGAGCATGTGTGGCGCTGTCGTCCCGAGTTCGTTCCCGGCGATGCGGAACTGGCCGATGTGTCGCGCTTCGACGACGAGCCGCACGACGCACGACTCGTGATCGGTGATGCGGCGCTCAAGCTCTCCGACGAGGCCAATCGCGGTGGACCCTGGGCGGAGCGTTATCCGTACCGCGTCGATCTCGGCGCGGCATGGAAGGCGTGGACCGGCCTGCCGTTCGTCTTCGCCGTCTGGGTCGCACAGCGCAGCACCCCAGTGCATGCTGCACTGTCGGCGCACGCGTCGTTGATTACGTCCCGCGACTGGGGGCTCGAGCATCTCGACCAGCTCACGGCACAGGCGTCGTTGGCCAGCGGTGTACCACGCGAGACCTGTGCGGTGTATTTCTCGGGGCTCGACTATCGGCTTTCGTACCCGCATCTGGCGGGTCTCACGGAGTTCTTCCGCCGACTGGTGTTGGCCGGGCGCGTTCCCGACGGAACGCTCTCGTTCCTGCCCGCGGCCTGACAGGTGTCCATGCGCGACTTGCTCGATTTCTACACGAACGCACCGCTCCTCGAACTCGGTCTCGAGGCCGATCGGGTGCGCGCCGACAAACATCCGGCCCGCGTCGTCACGTACATCGTCGATCGCAACATCAACTACACGAATGTCTGTGTGGCTGACTGCGGATTCTGCGCATTCTATCGCCGACCCAAGCACAACGAAGGGTATACGCTGTCGTTCGAGCAGATCGGCGAGAAGATCGAAGAGACGAAAGCGCTGGGCGGTGTACAGATCCTCATTCAGGGTGGACACAATCCATACATTCCCTTCGAGTGGTATCTGGACCTGATGCGCTACATCAAGCGTAATCACCCGATTCACATTCACGGGTTTTCGCCCAGCGAAGTCGATTTCTTCGCTACGCGCTTTCGCATGGAAGCGCGCGATGTCATTCGCGAGTTGCAGCAGGCGGGCCTCGATTCGATTCCGGGTGGCGGTGGCGAGATTCTGGTGCAGCGTGTGCGCGATATCGCCGCGCCCAAGAAGGCCGGCGCCGATCGCTGGCTCGAGATCATGGAGCTCGCGCACAACGAGGGCATGAAGACGTCGGTGACGATGATGTACGGTATCGGCGAGACGCTGGCCGAACGCATCGAGCATCTGCAGCGCGTGCGCGAGGTGCAGGCGCGCACGGGCGGATTCACGGCGTTCATCTGCTGGCCATTGCAGCCCGAGAACACGCCGACGATGTCGCACATGCCCAAGACCGACGCGATGACGTATCTGCGCACGGTGGCGCTCGCTCGAATTGTGCTCGACAACGTGCCCAATCTCCAGTCGAGTTGGGTGACGATGGGGATGAAGGTTGGGCAGATGGCGCTCAACTTCGGATGCAACGACTTCGGTTCGCTGATGATCGAAGAGAACGTCGTGTCGGCTGCCAACACGACGCATCGCACGACTGTCGCCGAACTGGAGGGACTTATTCGCGATGCGGGCTTCACGCCAGCGCGTCGTCGTCAGGACTACTCGCTGCTGCCCGACGGCAACACCAATGCAGTCGCCGACAGCGCGCGCGCATCCGTGGCCGCGTAGCGCATGTCAGCGTCGACGCTCGCTTCGCGCACCGGCATAGGCTACGACTCGCATCGCTTCGCGACCGGTGGACCGATGCGATTGGGCGGAGTGGATCTCCCGGCCGACGTGCACTGCGCCGGTCACTCCGATGGTGACGCGATCTGTCACGCCGTCACCGACGCCATCCTCGGCGCCGTAGGACTCGGAGATATTGGCGAGATGTTTCCCGACACGGACGCGGCGAACAAGGGTAAAGACTCGATTGTGATGCTCGAGGCGGCGGTAGCGCGCGTGCATCGTAACGGCTGGCAGGTGGGCAACGTGGACATCACCGTGATCGCACAGCGACCGAAGATCGGACCGCATCGCAGCGACATTCGCGAACGCCTCGCCGCGGCATTGCAGGTGCCCGTCGATGCGGTGAGCGTGAAAGGGAAGACGAACGAAGGGATGGGCTGGATCGGTCGCGAGGAAGGGCTGGCCGTGCTATCGGTGGCCACGCTGATTCGTGCGTGATGCGGCGCCAGCACACTGGCGTGACGACCACGCGCCGGCGCACGCGTCCATGAGCGGTCGTGCATGACCTGCTGACCTGGCTGGGAACACTTCCCGAGCCACTGCTGTACGGTGCCATCATGCTGGCGGCGTTTGCGGAAAACGTCTTTCCTCCACTGCCAGCCGATACCGTCGTCGCGCTGGGTGCCTTCGTCGCCGCGCGCGGCAACGGCACGGCGTTCGGTGCGTGGAGCGCCACGATGGTCGGCAACATCGGCGGCGCCATGCTCATGTTCACGCTCGGTCGGCGCTTTGGCATGCCATGGCTGCAGCACAAGTTTCCGGTTGTCTTTGCAGGGAAGTCGAGCGAGAAGTTCATCGAGCGGTTCAACCGCCAGGGCACGTTCGCCGTCGTTGTCAGCCGCTTCCTGCCCGCGGTGCGCGCGGTGGTTCCGCCGGTCGTCGGCGCAATGGGAATGGGTGCCGTGCGTGCCGTCGCTGCGATGGGCGTGGCCTCCGGTGCCTGGTATGGACTGGTCTGCTGGCTCGCCTTTCGCGCCGGTGCGAATGCCGAGGTGCTGCTCGCACGCGTCGCGCAGCAGCAGCGCACGATCGGTTTCGTCGCCGTCGGCATCGTGGTGGTGATTGGCGGTGTGATCTGGTGGCGTCGCCGTTCGGCGCGCGGAGCGTCGTCGTGACATCGCCTGCCGACCCACCCACGCCAGCCGCCGACGATCCGGTGCTGCAGCGTGCGTTTCATCTGCGCACCTTCGAGGACTCGCTGCAACTCGAGGACGGTGCCTCACCGCGCACGATCGAGGCGTATCGGCGAGACGTTGTTCGCTGCGCGGCGTTCATGCGCGCACAGGGAATTGTCAGCGCGTCGGCCATCACACCCGGCGCGCTGCGCGAATTCGTTTATCACCTCAAGGATCTCGGACTTGCCGGTTCATCCATCCGGCGCAACATCTCCGCGCTGCGCACCTGGTTTCGTATCATGCTGGCCGAAGGGCTCGTGACGCACGATCCCACCGAACGACTCGATTCACCGCAGCGATGGCGCTCGCTGCCGGAAGTGCTCACGGTGGACGAAGTCACGCGCCTGTTGGCGGCGCCCGGACTCGACGAGAAACTGGCATTCCGCGATCGCGCGATGCTGGAGCTGGCCTACGGCGCCGGGCTGCGCGTGTCGGAGTGGATCGGGCTCGCCGTGAAGGATGTGCTGCTCGAGGAGAGCCTGCTGCGCGTTTTCGGCAAGGGAAGCAAGGAGCGGCTGGTGCCCATCGGTCGCTCCGCCATCGGTGCGGTGGCCGTGTACGTGCGTGAACTGCGACCGCTGCTGGAACGTGGCAACGGCAAGGGACTTCTCTTCCTCAACGCGCAGGGAAATCCACTCTCGCGCATGGGCGCCTGGAAAATCCTGCGAAAGTACGTCACCATGGCCGGGATCGAGCGGTCGGTCTCGCCGCATACGCTGCGACACTCGTTTGCCACACACCTGCTCGAGGGCGGGGCGGACCTTCGTGCCGTGCAGGAAATGCTCGGCCACGCCGATATCGCCACCACGCAGATCTACACACACGTGGATCGCGAGTATCTTCGAACGGTTCACCGGCAGTTCCATCCGCGTGCCTGACCGGCCGCATCTGCACCTCTGCGCATCGCGAGCACTTCATGATTCTCGTCATCGACAACTACGATTCGTTCACCTACAACCTCGTGCAGTACCTCGGCGAGCTGGGCGAAACGTTGGCTGTGCATCGCAACGACGCGCTGACGGTAGCGCAGGTGGGCGACCTGCAGCCGGAGGCGATCGTCATTTCGCCGGGCCCGTGCACGCCGTCGGAAGCGGGTATTTCGGTGGACGTGATCAAGCGCTGGGGAGCAGAGATTCCGCTGTTGGGCGTCTGTCTCGGGCATCAGGCCATCGGCGAAGCGTACGGCGGCAAGGTCATTCGCGCATCGCGCGTGATGCATGGCAAGCTGTCGCATATCGAACATGATGGCACCGGCCTCTTCGCGGGCGTGCCATCGCCACTCGGCGTGATGCGCTATCACTCGCTGATCGTCGAGCGCGCGTCACTGCCAGCCGATTTGGAAGTCACGGCCGTCGCACAGGACGATCCGTCGGAAATTCACGCGCTGGGTCACCGCTCGCATCCCGTGTGGGGCGTGCAGTTTCATCCCGAGTCGATCCTGACGGAGTTCGGGCGCGATCTGCTGGTGAACTTTTTGGCGATGGCGCGGAGTGCGCGGTCCGCAGCCGCGCCGGGCGCCGCATAGATCGCCCGCCTCGCGGCGAGGTGCATGCATTGCCCGTCGGAGCGGACGGTACTGACGACGGGCCTGGGCAGAACGCCTAGTGCGCCGCGCCGTCGTTCACGGGCTGTGCCTTCGCTTTCGGCTTGATGATGAGTGACAGTGCGACACTGAGCGCGAGCACTCCGCCGACAACACCGAGCGCGACACCGATCGGGATCGGCCACTTCTCGGAGACGAGCATCTTCACGCCGACGAACGACAGCACGACAGACAGGCCATACTTGAGCAGATGGAACTTGCCTATCACTCCGGCCAGCACGAAGTACAGTGATCGCAATCCAAGAATGGCAAAGACGTTCGACGTATAGACGAGAAACGGATCGCGCGTCACACCAAAGACGGCGGGAATCGAATCGAGCGCAAAGACGACGTCGGTCGTTTCCACCAGCGCCAGCACGACAAACAGCGGAGTGGCCACGAGTCGCTTCGCGCCTCCTGGCGTCAGCGCCTCACGAACGAAGAAATGCTCGCCGTGGAATTTCGTCGTGAGTGGCACAAACCGGCGCACGAGCCGAATGACCGGGTTGGCCTCGGGCTCGATATCACTGTTTCCGCCGAACGCCATGCGAATGCCGGTAATCACCAGGAATCCGCCGAAGACGTAGATGATCCAATGGAAGCGCTCGAGGAGAATCGCGCCGGCACCGATCATCGCGCCGCGCATGAGCAGCGCGCCCAGAATGCCCCAGAACAGCACCCGGTGCTGCAACGCCGGCGCAATCTTGAAGTAGCCGAAGATCAGGATGAAGACGAAGAGGTTGTCGACGGACAACGCCTCTTCGACCAGATAGCCGGCGAAGAACTCGAGTGCCGACTGCCGTCCCATTGTGGCGCCCACGCCGATGCCAAAGGCAATCGCGAGCGAGACCCAGACGGCGCTCCATCCCAGCGCTTCCTTGACGGATACCGCATGCGCTTTGCGGTTGAAGACGCCAAGATCCAGCGCCAAGAGCGTCAACACCAACGCATTGAAGCCTACCCACCACCAGATGTTCGGCATGCCGTCCGCTGAAGAAGAGAATTACTGCCCGGTGGTTTGCCTTCGTGCGGGCTCCTTCGTATCTTAACTGGCGTGAATTTTGCTGCAAACACGCCTCTCGTGACTCGTTGATGCCCGTTCTGGCCGTGATTCCGGCGCGCCTCGGTGCCACACGATTGCCCCGCAAGCCGTTGCGCCTTTTGGGCGACGTGCCGCTGGTCGTTCGAGTCTACCAACGAGTCGTGGCGCTTGCCGTGGCCGACCGCTGCGTCGTCGCCACCGACAGTCCGGAAATCATCGACGCTTGCGCCGCTTACCATGTGCCGGCGACACTGACCGCCTCGAGTCACCCGAGCGGCACCGATCGCGTCGCCGAGGTCGCGCAGCGCGCGGCCAATGCCAGCTTCGACATCGTGCTCAATGTACAGGGCGACGAGCCATTCGTGTCATACGCCGCACTCGTGGGAGCGGTTCGCATTGTGGCAAGCGGGCGCGCGCCGATCGGTACGGCGGCCGTGCGAATGGAGGCAGCGCTGCTCGATCGATCGGACGTGGTGAAAGTTGTGCGGGCCGATAGTGAGCGCGCGCTCTACTTTTCCCGAGCGCCAATACCGTTCCTGCGTGATCCGTCCGACGCGGCGATCCGCACGCCGCTCATGCTGCAGCACATTGGCGTGTACGCGTACAACCAGCAGGCGCTGGCGCAGTGGGTTGCGCTGCCGCCGCACCCGCTCGAACTCATCGAACGACTCGAACAGCTGCGCCCCCTGGCGCACGGTATTGCCATCGGGGTCGCAGAAGTCGATGCAGCCGAAGGTGGTATCGACACCGAAGACGATCTCGCGCGTGCGAACGCGCATTGGATGATTCAGAACGCCATGTCCGTGCATTCTCCACTTTCCACCACCAGCCTGCGAGACGCCTCATGACGATCAACCAGACTGCGTCCGGTCAGGCCGGCACGCCGAACAGCACACCCAAGTACATCTTTGTCACCGGCGGTGTGGTCTCCTCCCTCGGCAAGGGCATCGCCGCCGCATCACTCGGCAGACTCCTCGTCGATCGCGGATTCCGCGTGACGATGATGAAGCTCGATCCGTATCTCAATGTCGATCCGGGGACGATGTCGCCGTTCCAGCATGGCGAAGTGTTCGTGACCGATGACGGCGCCGAAACGGACCTCGATCTCGGGCACTATGAACGCTTTCTCGATCGCCCGCTGTCGCAGGCCAACAACATCACGACGGGACGCGTGTACTCGAACG
>CAYWCJ010000257.1:0-7045 GCA_964456595.1 uncultured Gemmatimonas sp.
CGCCGGAGGCCGACAGCAGTGTTTCCCACGACGGATCGGTGCGGCCGTACAGCTGGTCCTGCCAGTCGTAGTTGGTGCAGTTGGGCGTGCAGTTGGCCCGAGCGGCCGCTTCACCAACGGGGCCACCGACAAACGGCAGTACGTCGGTGAGCGTGGCGTACTGGCGATGGCCGAGCGAGCGCATCATCTGCTGCGTGCCGGCGCGCTGCGTGACGTTCCAGCGCGTCTGTCCGGAGCTGCCCTTCTTGGTGGTGATGACCACGACGCCGTTGGTCGCGCGCGAGCCGTAGATGGCGCTGGCCGCGGCCGACTTGAGGACTTCGATGTTCTCGATGTCGTTCGGATTCAGGTCGGCAAGGCGATTCACGACCTGGTCCTGCACGGAGCCAACGGTGCCGCCGGCGCGGGTAATCGCGCTGGCGCCTGACGACGTGCCTGCGTTGGAGATGATGACGCCGTCCACGACGTAGAGCGGATCGCCCTGGCCAAGAATGGAGGTGGCGCCGCGGATCTGCACCTGACCGCCGCCGCCGGGCGCGCCGCTGTTATCGGAAATGCGGGCACCGGCAACCTTGCCGGCCAGATTTCCTTCGACCGACCGCGCGGGAACTCGGTTCAGTTCGGCCGCGCTCACGGTGGCGACCGCCGTCGCGGCGACGCGACGATCGGTCGTTGTCGCCTGACCGGTGACGGTCACGCCTTCGAGCTGCAGCACGTCCTTCTCGAGGACGAAGTTGGCCGCCGTTTCGTTTGGCCCGACGCGGACCGTCTGGCGCTTGAAGCCAAGCTGGCGCGCCAATAGGACGACTTCGGCGGAGGGCACACGGAGGCGGAATTCACCGCGCTCGTTGGTGCGGGTGCCGATCTGCTGACCGACCACGCTGACCGTGACGTCTGGAAGGGGTAGACCACTGCCAGCCTGTGTCACCTTGCCCGAGATGTCCCGGGTTTGTGCGTCCGCACGAAGCGGCAGCACGGCGACAATGGCGGCGGCGGCCAGGAACTTGAAAAGCCTGCCCATAGAGGGTCTCCGAAGGAGGGGAGCGGAGCGAAAATTGACAACAGATTCTGCAACGGTGTTGCTGCGTCGGATCGTAAATCGGACCTGAAGCGCCGCGACGGGACGGAGCGCTCGGCACAAATCCCGATTCGATGAGACGCAACAAACTACGTCACGAACAACAGCAGTCCAGTTCACGTCACCGTATCGGACCGGGTTTAAACGCCCATCGGAATGGACAGAACGCACCTACTCGGAACCATGATCTCCGAGGGGGGCTGGTTTGTTCATGCGCCATTAAGCTGCGAGCGTATCGGTCCCGGGACTCGCTGCTCATCCACGCGGAAATGTGACGCTGCGTCACGAAAGCGCACGGCTGGTCCCGGTACGAGAGGTGGATGAGACCGCCCGTTGCATGGAGCCCTGGACCAGCACCGCGTCCCTCACGCGCACTCGCGTCTACGGTGTCACCACATGGAACGTGCGTCGGATCGCAACGGTGCGTTCGAGTTCGTCGCGCGACTGCAGGATTTTTTGACGGAGGTCGGTGGCGAGCGATGGATGCGCGCGCAGCCATTGATCGATATCCGCCAACGATTCGGCGCTCTGTTGACCACCGATCGTTGCGTTCAGCCAGCTGCCGAGGAAGAAGATGCGTCGGTTCTGCTGAATCCAAGACAACGTATCGAGCGCGGGAACGAGATACGGTCGCGACAGTTCCGCGCGCTCGGGATCGTGAAACGCACGCAAGCTCGACGTCACCCATTCCTCGTTGAGCGATTGGTCGGCAAACCAGCGGGTGAAGTAGCGTCGCTTGGTCTCTTCCATCGGGCGCGCCGCCTCGGCGACAAACGCTAGTCGCCTGCCTTCGGAGGTGGAGTCGCGCAACGATTCTGCGCGCAATCGGGCGTCGGCGTCCATCGCGTTGCGCGCCATCAATCGGGTCACGATGGCCCATCGGGTGGGTGGACGGAGCGGCAACCCCGCCGCCACGTTCGCATCGAGCCATCCGGTCAGTCGTGCCATCGACGTCGAGTCGCGCGCCAGCGAGATGGCGACGTCCAGCTGCGACTTGCGTTGACCATACGGCAGCGTGCTGTCCGCCGCTCCGCGCAGAAAGACGGATTCTGCACGCGCGCGTAATGCGTGGGCCGCGGCCGGTTCGCTGTAGCGCGTCAACGCCGTGCTCACGCGGCCCGCCAGCGCGCTCGCAATCTGCTCGTCGCGCTCGTTGGGCAGCTCGCGGAGCGCCAATGCCGCATAGCGCGCCGGCGCCAACCGCGCTTCACGCACCAGATCCCACAAGGCGCCCCAAAGCATCGCGCGTTCAAGATCGTCGCGCACCGATCCGATGTGCTGCTCGAGCCAGCCCACACTCAGTGAATCGGGAAGCACGAGCGCGTAGCCATAGTCGCCCGCGTTGGCAAAAACGAACGATGGTGCCGGCCGTCCAATGGCTTCGCGAATGATCGTCGTGTCGCGGTTGAGCAGCACGGGAAGTCGCGTCGACGTACGTCCACCGTCGTAGTACAGCAGCAGTTGCATCTTGATCGGCCAGGCACCCCGTCCGGACACGCTGGGCTGCGCGGGTCGTTGCACGAGCGCCAGATGCGAAATCCGACCGGCGCGCACCGTGAGCTGCTGCTCGACCACCGGCATGCCGGGGCGGAGGATCCACTGCGTGCCCCACGGCGTCAGGTCGCGTCCGGCCGCCGTTCCGATCGCGCCCAGCAGATCGCGCCACGTGGCGTTCGCGTACGCATGCTTCTGCAAAAATGCCTGCACGCCGCGCTGAAAGGCGCGCTCGCCCACGAGATACTCGAGCTGTCGTAGAATACTGGGCGCTTTGTTGTAGACGATCGGTCCGTAGTTGCTCTTCGCCTGATCCAGATTGCCGAGACTCTGCCACACGGGTGTCGTGCCCGCCGTGGCATCCGTGGCATAGGCAACGGGCTTGTTGCGCAGGTAGAACGTCTTCCATGCGTTCGAGGTCGGGTCGAGCGACGCCTGCATGCGCGCCGCCATGAACGTGGCAAAGCCTTCCTTGAGCCACAGGTCGTCGAACCACCGCATCGTGACGTAGTCGCCAAACCACTGGTGCGCGACTTCGTGAAAGGTGGTCGCCTGGCGACCCAGCAGCTGCGACATCGTCGGACGTTCACGATAGATGAAGCTCTCCTCGTTGTAGAAGACCGCGCCCGGATGCTCCATGCCGCCGAACGGGAAAACCGGTGCGAGGAGGAAGTCGAACTTGCCAAACGGGTAGGGCACTCCGAACCAATCGCCCAGCCAATGGAGCGCGCGCGCGTTCATGGCAATGAGCGTGTCTGCTTCGACTTCGCTGGCGCGCGAGCGACGCGACCAGACACTGAGCGGCGTCGGCGCTGCCCTCGGCGCGATGACCGCGTTGCGCGTGACGATGCTCCACGGCCCCGCCGCGAAGGCAATCAGGTAGGTGCTGAGTGGCGCAGTCTCCCCAAACGTGTGCGTGCGGTGCGAGGCGGTGGAATCACTGCGCACGAGTGAGCCGTTGCCCAGTGCGCGCCACGATGGTGGGGTGATCAGCGAAAGCGAGACGCGCGCCTTGAGATCGGGTTGATCGAAGCAGGGGAAGAGCAGGTTCGCATCCGAGGGCACAAGCAACGTGTACAGATAGTCGGCACCGTCGGTGACATCGCGTGCGCGGATGATGCTCGCCCCTGCCGCCGCGATGGGTGACGCGAACACGATCTCAAGGCGATTTCCCCCAGCACGCGTGTAGACGGCGGGAATGCGCACGTGCGCGCCATCCCACCAATCGTGCGGCGCGCCTTGCAGCGCGACACCGTTGGCCACCACGGTGCGTACCGCCTGCCCGCGAAAATCGAGCACGATATCGGTCGTGCGGTCCTGCATCAGCTTCACGGTCACACGCCCCATTGCGGTATCGGGTCGCGTCACGTCGAGCTGCAGCTCGTAGCGAACGTCGCGCACATGCTTCGCGCGGTACTCGGCGAGTTCGCGTGACACGCCCGGCGTGCTGCGTGGCGCTTCGATGCTGGACGACTGCGATGCGCGTGCGCGCGCCGGCGCACCAGGTGCCGCCTGTGCGCCGATGACGCGCGCGCCCCCGAGTTGCCCGAGGAACGGCGCGCTGAGTTGCACGCCAAGGGCCAGCGCTGACCAGAGTACGCGGCGCGGGCCTGTTGGCGTGGTGGATGGTGTCTGCATAACGCAGGCTATCTCGCGCGCGGTCGCTGCGGCAAGCCAGGAGGAGCGTTAAGATTTGCGCGCACAGCGGAGCTTGGCTGGGAATTATATCGCCGATGCCGCCGTCCGTGCTTACGGCGAACGCCCTCTGTGTCCTGCTGAAAGGAGTCGCATCCATGTTTCGAATTGCACGTCGAGTTGTTGCGCTGGTCGTTTTCGCCGGACTTACCGCGTGTGGCGGCAGTGATGACGGCGGCGGAGGACCAACCGCACCAACCGCTACGTCCATCGTGCTGACGCCCGCCAGCACGGCGGCCTTCGCGTCTTTTGGAGAGACACGCACGATCACGGCGCTCGTTCGCGACGCCAGTCAGTCCGCACTGGCCAATCCGTCGGTCACGTTTACCTCGAGCAATGCCAGCGTCGCGACCGTGACGGGCAGCGGAACCAGCGCCACGGTGACATCCGTCGGTGATGGCGCCGTATCGATCTCGGCCACCAGCGGCTCGGTGAGCGCGAAGGTCGATTTCACGGTGGCCCAGAGGTTTGCGACGCTCGCGCTGACCCCCGCGTCCCCGGCGTTGGCCATTGGGGCGACGGCCCCGCTACAGGCCTCGGCTCGTGATGCGCGGGGTAACGGCATCACGGGTGCGACCGGATTCACGTTCACGACCGCACGGGCCGCCACGGCGATTGTGAGCTCGACCGGCGTCGTGACCGCGATTACGCCGGGCGCGACGACCATCACGGCCTCCCTCACGCGCGATGGCGTCACGGCGACCGGGACGGCCAGCGTCACCGTGAACGCGCCGGCAAGCAGCGTACTGGCGGCCGCCGTGGGAACCACGGCCAATACGTTCACCGTCCCGTCCGTGACCATCGGACTCGGTGGCACGGTCACGTGGAATATCGGTGCCATTGCGCACAACGTCTCGTTCAACGCGGTGACGGGCGCGCCGCAGTCGATTGCGACAACGTCGGCTACTGCAGCCTCGCGCACGTTTGCCACCGTGGGCACCTTCCCGTACAACTGCACGTTGCACGCCGGCATGACCGGCACCGTGATCGTGCAGGCACCGTCGTTCTTTGCGCTCCTCAGTGGCGCGAACGAGCGACCGACACCAAACACGTCGGCTGGCAGCGGCGCCGCGACCCTCTCGGTGAACGGCACGACGGTGAACTACACAGTGGCTTTCCAGGGGATCGCGAGTGCGCCAACGGGCCTGCACATCCACTCGCCCGGCGGCATCAACGCCTCGGTCGGAGTCAGCGTCGATCTGCTGTCGACCCCAGTCACCGCGACGAGCGGTGTGGTAACGGGAACGTTCAGTGCGACGAACATTCGCACGACCGGTGTTTCGTTGGACTCGATGCTGGTGCTGCTCCGGAACGGGAATGCGTACGTGAACCTGCACTCGTCTGCGTTTCCGGGGGGGGAGATCCGGGGACAGGTGGGCGTTCCATAAGCTCGACTGAGACCACCCAGTTTGGGAACTGCAACCACCCAGTTGCCGGCTGTGAGTATGGGTTTTGAGCTGGGGCGGGTCGGCCGTCGGCGCGCGGGGATCCGCGGGTCCGACGCCCACTCACCAACTCGAAACCCGAACTCACATCTCACCGCTGGGTGGTTCTCTTACGCCTCAAGCTCCAACACCTCGCCGAGCACCGTCACAATCTCGTCGATCTGCTCGCGTGAGATGATGAGCGGCGGCGCGAGCGCAATCGTCTCGCCGGTCTGTCTCACCAGCACGCCGCGCTTGAAGCACTCGAGAAAGACGGCGGCCGCACGCGCGCCCGGCTGATCAGTCTTGGCCTGCAGCTCGACGGCGGCCACGAGCCCCACGTTGCGGATATCGATCACGTTCGGCTTTGCGCGCAGACCGTGGACCGCCGTCTCCCAGTATTCCGACATCGCCGCGCCGCGCGTCAGCAGCGACTCGCTTGCACAAATGTCGAGCATCGCCAGCGCCGCCGCCGAGGCCAACGGGTGACCCGAGTACGTGTAGCCGTGAAAGAATTCGATCCCGTTCGGCGCACGCTGCACCACCGTGTCATGAATCTCGCGCTTCGCCATCACCGCGCCCATCGGGACGGCGCCGTTGGTGATTCCCTTCGCGGCGGTGATCAGGTCGGGCGTCACCTTGAAGCGCTGTGCCGCGAACGGCGCGCCGGTGCGCCCGAATCCGGTGATGACTTCGTCAAAGATCAGCAGGATGCCGTGCGTATCACACAGTGCACGCAGGCGCTCCAGATAGCCGACCGGCGGGAGAAGCACGCCCGTACTGCCGGCCACCGGTTCGATGATCACCGCCGCGATGGTCTGGGCGCCCCGTTCGGCGATCACCCGTTCGAGATCGTTCGCGAACTCCGCGCCGAAGGCCGGCTGGCCGTGACTGAACGCATTGCGCTCTGGGGCGTGCGTATGCGCGATGTGATCGATATGCGGCAGCAGCTGCGCTTCGAATGCCGTGCGATTGGGCGCGATCCCGCCGACAGAGATGCCACCGAAGCCCACGCCGTGATAGCCGCGCAACCGCCCGACAAATCGCACGCGTTCCGGTTCGCCGCGCGCCCGGTGGTACGCCAACGCCATCTTGAGCGCCGTGTCCACCGCTTCACTGCCGGAGTTGGTGAAGAAGACGCGATCGAGTCCGGCGGGCAGAATACTCGTCAGTCGGTCGGCCAGTTCGAAGGACAGCGCATGTCCCATCTGAAAACCGGGGGCGTAGTCGAGCGATCCCGCTGCCGTCCGGATTGCGTCCACGATCTGATCTCGGCAATGCCCGGCGTTCACACACCAGAGGCCGGAGACGCCGTCGAGGAGCGAGTGCCAGCCCGACCACGTGTTCGGTCCGG
>CAYWCJ010000258.1:0-7031 GCA_964456595.1 uncultured Gemmatimonas sp.
ATCGTATTGGCGCTGCTGCTGCACGGCAGCGCCAATACGATTGGCGGACAGGCCCGCGTGATCAAGATGCGGTGGGGCGCGCCCGTGGACTCGATGTACTTCAAGGGCGCGTTCCGCATCGTGAAGTTCGCGTTGGGTGAAAACGTCACGCGCGCCAGCTCGACGGCACCCGAGGACCAGCGTCGTTTTCCGATGAGCCGCATGGGCGTCGAGTTCACCGTCAACTACTGGTTCCAGAAGGCGAAGGAATACGACCAGAACTGGAAGGACTATCGTGCGTCAGTGAAGGCGAATCCCGGCGCAATCATGCCGCGACGCGATCTGCGGCTCGAAGCGCTGGCGGACATTCTGCACGGCGATCTGAAAGTGCATTCGCACAGCTACCGCGGCGATGAGATCCTGATGCTGATTCGCGTCGCCGAGGAGAACGGCTTCAAGGTGCACACGTTCCAGCATGTGCTCGAGGGCTACAAGGTGGCCGACGAGATCGCGAAGCACGGCGCGATGGCGTCGACGTTCGCCGACATGTGGGCGTACAAGGCCGAAGCGTGGGACGCGATCCCGTACAACATGGCACTGATGTCGGCGCGCGGTGTGGTCGTGTCGGTCAACTCCGATTCGGACGAACGCATTCGCCGCTTGTATCAGGAAGCGGGTGTCGGCGTGCGGTACGGCAACATGAGCGTCAACGAAGCACTCAAGATGGTGACGCTCAATCCGGCCAAGCAGCTTGGTGTGGACAAGATGGTCGGCACGCTGGAGACGGGAAAAGACGGTGATCTCGCGGTCTTTTCCGCGCATCCGTTTGCGCCCGAGGCGATGGTGGTGTACACGATCGTCGACGGCAAGGTGCTCTTCGATCGTACCGAAGCCAACACGCTGCGCAAGCAGGCGGCGACGCAGACGTCGGGAGGCACGCGCTGATGCCGTCGACACGATTCACACTCCTCACGGCGGCGTTAGGTGCGGCGGCGGTGCTGGGCGCCGCACAGCTCGCAGCGGCGCAGGCGGCACCGGGTGAAGAAGGGCCGTACCTGATCAAGGGCGGCACGGTGGTGAATGCGGACGGACAGCGGATGCCCAACACCGACATCCTGATCCGCAACAATCGCATCGTCGCCATCGGTGCCGGTGCGACCGCCACGAACGCGAAGATCATCGATGCGGCGGGCAAGTTCATCTATCCGGGCATGATCGACGCCAACACGGGCATCGGTCTGCAGGAGATCGGTGGCTTCCAGACGATGAACCTGCGCAGCGAGATGGGGCAGTTCAATCCGCACATGAAAGCGCTCGTCGCGCTCAACGTCGAAAGTGAAATCCTCGGCGTGACGCGCATGAACGGCGTGACGTCGGTGGTGACGTCGCCCACGGGTGGCGCGATCAGCGGGCAGGCCGCGCTCATCAACACTGCCGGTTGGACGTGGGAAGATCTCGCGGTCACGAAATCCGCCGGGATGATGATCAATCCGCCGGGACTGAACGCCGGTGGCGGTGGTCGTGGCGGCGGTGGTGGTGGTGGTCGCGGAGGTGGGGGCGGTGCCGATCCCGCCGCGGCCGCGCGTGCCGCCGCCGAGTTCGAGACATTCATGACGACGGCCAAGGAGTACGACGCGAGCCGTACAGCCGGCACGGCCAAGTTGGATCTCATCTACGAAGCGATGCGTCCGGTGTTCAGGAAGGAGGTCCCGGCCATCATCACTGCCAACTCCGACTCGGCGATCAAGGGCGCCATCGCGTTCGGCGAGAAGTGGGGCGTGCGGGTTGTGATCTCGGGCGGAAGCGATGCCTGGAAGGTGCGAACGCTCCTCGCCGAGAAGAACATCCCGCTCATTCTCGGCTCGATCGAATCGGCGCCGGGTGACGATGTGCCGTACGATGTGATCTATGCGCAGCCGGGTCTGTTGTATGACGCCGGCGTGAAGTTCGCGTTCTCCACGGGCAACGGATCCAATGCTCGGCACGTGGCGTTTCATGCGGCGCTCGCCGTCGCGTACGGACTGAAGCCCGAAGGCGCGCTCAAGGCGCTGACGATCTGGCCGGCGGAAATCCTTGGTGCCGAGAAGGAGATCGGCAGCATCGCGCCGGGAAAGCTCGCCAATCTCTTCATCACCACGGGTGACCCGCTGGATCTGCGCACGCAGGTGGTCGAAGTGTTCATCAAGGGCCGTCAGGTGCCGGATGACGATCGACACAACCGGCTCTATCTCAAGTACAAGGGCCGGCCGGTGAACGTGATCGTGCCGTAGGGCATGAAGTCTGCAGTGCCGGCGGAGTCCTGCGTGGGACTTCGCCGGGCCATCATCGCTTCCGGTCACGGTCTTCCTGCGTACCCTACGGCAGCGCGAAGGCGATCACCGCATCGCCGCGACCGAAGCGACTCCCGTCGCCTCCGGCGGCGATTACCACATATTGGCGACCATCGGCACCGACGTACGTCATGGGCGTGGCCTTGCCGCCTGCAGGCAACACGGTACTCCAAAGCGCACGGCCCGTGTCCACATCGAAGGCGCGGAAGTGCCGGTCGAGCGTGGCCGCGATGAAGACGAGACCGCCGGCCGTGGCAATGGGTCCGCCGAGGTTCGGGGAGCCCGTGTCCTCTGTCGAGCCCGGCACCATGCTGCCGAGCGGTACATCCCACAGGATGCGTTTGTCGGCGATGTGCACGGCGACGAGCTTGCCGAACGGAGGTGGTGTGCACGGCACACCGTCGTCGCCGATGAGCAGCCCGCGCACCTGCAGAAACGGCGTGCCGCGTAGCCGGTTCACCTGACCGCCGTGCGCTGCTGCCGTATGCCGCAGCGCGGTGATGTCCGTTCCCTCCGCGAGCACGAGCTGCACGTACGCCGCCACGGTGTTCACCGGGACGATGGCGATATTGCCCGGTGCGTGCCAGGCCACGCCACCCCAGTGCGCACCGCCGATGTTCGACGGCATGGCGAGTGTGCCGCGCAGCGACGGCGGCGTGAAGATGCCCTCATTGCGGAGGCCACGAATGCGCGCGGCACACGCGCCGCGCGTGGCGTCGGAACCGCCGAATGCCTGCGACGCGTCAAGCGAATGCGGACTGAGTGGTGGCAGCGTGCTGAACGGCTGCGTGGGCCACGCTTCCTCACCCGCGACGTCACTCGCAGGCACGGCACGTTCCTCCACGGCAACGAGTGGCTTGCCGGTGTCACGGTCGAGCACGAACAGCATTCCCGTCTTGGTGGCCTGCAGCACGGCAGCGTGCCGCTGGCCGTTGATCGTCACGTCCACGAGAGCGGGTGGTGAGGCGTTGTCGTAGTCCCACAGATCGTGATGCACGGTCTGGAAGTGCCAGACGACCTCGCCCGTTGCGGCACGGAGGGCGACAACGCTGTTGGCGTAGTCGTTGCGCCCCAGCCGCTTGCCGCCGAAGTAGTCCGGGCTGGCCGAGCCGGTGGGAACGAACACCAGGCCGCGGGCAGGATCGGCGGCGATCACACTCCATGCGTTGGCGCCGCCGGTGCGATGGGCGCTGTCCCCACGCCACGTTGCGTGCGCGGCATCCCGCGCATCCTGCGGCACCGGATCCCATGTCCATCGCTTCGCTCCCGTGCGCGCATCGTACGCGCGCACCTCGCCGCTGGCGGCGTCGACGCGATTGTTATCGGCCACGGCCGAACCCACCACGATCACGCCATTGAGCACCGCCGGCGGAGACGTGACCTCGTACTCCGCGAACTCGAACGGCGCATTGCGGAGCCCCTCGCGGAGTGACACGGTGCCCTTGTCGCCAAACTCGTCGCACGGCGTCCCCGTTCGCGCGTCCAGCGCCATGAGTCGAGCATCGGTGGTGGCCACGATGATGCGACGGTGGCAGGGCGAGTTGGCAGCGGTCGTGCTGTCGAGCCAGGTGGACACGCCGCGGGAGGTGAAGTCGCCGAAGCCGCTGCGCACGGGCACGCCGGCGTCGAACTTCCACTTGGTGGTGCCGGTGACCGGGTCGAGCGCGAAGACCTTGCCCAGCGGGGTGCTGAGGTAGATCGTGCCGTCCACCAGAATGGGGGTTGCCTCGAACGACCGCTCGCCCTCATCAAGCTCGCCGGTGTTGAACCGCCAGGCCTCGCGCAGCCGTGCCACGTTGCCGCGATTGATCTGCGCGATCGGCGCGTAGCGGCTGCCACCCGCATCGCCGCCATAGGCGGGCCATTCTGTGGCAGCCGACGCCGCACGGGTGACGAGGCTCGCGGACTGCGCGAACAGGGGAACGGCCGCCAGGCAGAGCAGGCCGGCGACAAGGATGCGGCGGGAGAGCATTGAGTGAACGAACGCGTAGGACAGTGCAGCGAGCGCCATGGCACGACTCCTGGTGAGTGAATGCCCAAGTCTCACCCGTTCACGGCACCAACACCGAACAGAGCGGGACCACCGGGACTTCCGCGCGGACCACCGGAGAGATCGAGGGCAGGCGCAGGCCACTCACTCCGCCGTCGCCCGAAAGCGCCGGCTCCAGCTCAGCGTGCGACCGTCGTGCAGCACCACCCGATAGTCGCCGTGCGACCACGGCTGGATTTCGCGCACTGCATCGAGTCGCACGATATCGCTCTTGTTGATGCGCAGGAAACGCGCCGGATCGAGGCGCTCCGCGAGCGAGGTGAGCGTGCGGCGCACACGAAACACGTGTCCACGCGCGGACACGTCGCAATGATTGCGATCCGCGCGGATGTGATCCACCTGATCCATCGGGAGGAGGTAGGCACGGTTCGCGTCCCGCACGAGCAGGCGCGCCAGGAAACCGGCCTGCGACTCCACGATGTCGGTGACCGACTTCATGCCGCGGGACCGGGAGGCGGCAGTGCCGGCGAGCAGTGCGCGCGCCCGCTCCACCGCGAGCGCAAGGCGTTCGGGCTTGACGGGCTTGAGGAGGTAATCCACCGCGCGCGCATCAAACGCCTGAAGTGCGTGTTCGTCGTACGCGGTGCAGAAAACCGTGAGCGGCATCTCGTCACCCACGGCGTCCACCAAGCCAAAACCGTCGAGCCGCGGCATGCGAATGTCGAGCAGCACCAAATCCGGCGCGAGCGAGGTGATCGCCTGCACGGCAGCCTCACCGTCTTCCGCCTGACCGACCAGCTCCACGTTTGGAATCGCCGCCACCAAGCGCATCAGGCGCGCGCGCGCGGGCGCTTCGTCGTCCACGATAAGCACGCGCATGGTCATGTGATCGGCAGCGTGATGTGCACGAGGAATCCACCGCTCGGGTCGTTGCCTGCCTGTATTCGGGCGGCGCTCCCGTGCAGCAGCTCGAGGCGGCGCGCCGTCGTGCTGAGCCCCGTCCCCGTCGCCAGCGGATCGCGCCCGTCCGCCACACCTGGTCCATCGTCGTGCACCTGAAGCGTGAGCGTCCCCGCGTTGCGGGCGATGTGCACGCGGATGCACGCCAGCCCCTGTCGTTCGAGTCCACCGTGCCGGATGGCATTCTCCACGAGCGGCTGCAGCAGCACCGGCGGCACCAGCACGTCGGCGAGGCTGCGGTCGCTCTCCACCACCAGACAAAGTCGCTCGCCGAAGCGCGCGTGCATGAGCGCCGCGTAGTCGTCGAGCAGGGCGAGTTCCTCGCGCAGCGGCACCTCCGGCCCCTGCGTGGAGCGCAGTGAGGCTCGCAGCAGGTCCGACAGGTGACCAATCAGTCGGTCGGCCACCAGTGGGTCCTCGTGCAGCTGCGCGGAGATGGTATTCAGTGCGTTGAACAGAAAGTGTGGCTGCAGCTGAAGCCGCAAGGCCCGCAGCTGGCTCTCGGCGAGCTCGCGCTCAAGTTCGAGTTGCTGCGTCTGCCGCGCTCGCCGGGCACGCACCTCGTCGGAGAGCGCAATCAAGGTGAGCACCGTCGCAAAGCCGATGAGCGACACCGGCAGCTCCATGAGGTAGCGCAGCGGCATGCGCCCGTAGTCGTACGCTCCCAGACCAAGGAGCGGGAAGGCGACCGAACGCGAGCCCCACATGAACGAGGTGTTGGCGAAGCTGATGAGCACGCCGAGCGCCATATATCCGGGGGCGCGCCGCCATGCATGCTCCTCGCGCAACGGTGCCCGCCGCCAAGCCAGGTAGATGAACACGCTCAGCAGCGCTGAGCCGAGCGCGCCGCTCCCCTCCTCGACGAACGTCGGCAGGAAGGTGTTCGACATCCCGCGCACCACGTCGTCGAGCCACATGTACGTGAAGCGCAGCAGAAAGAACAGCACGTGCACGCTGACCGACGCGATGATGAACTCGCGCGGCGTGATGCGTGTGGGCGTGCGATCCGGCGTGGTCACTCGTGCAATCTCACCGTTCCGGCCGGTGCGTCCAGTGCGCGCGGGACGTCAGGGATCGCCGGTGGGACCACCGGGCGCACCACCCCGCGGATTCCCGTCCTCGCGCGACATTGCGCCCGTCGCCACCCAGCGTCCGGCCGAGTCGAAGCTCGAAGCGGATCCTACCGGCGCGCGCGTCGTCCAGCGACCACCGAAGCCATCGACCGTGAGCGTGAACTGTGGGTCGATCCAGTTCGCGCCGAGCGCTCCGAACGCTCGCGTGCGCGCCGCGGTGTGATTGTGATCCAGGAACACGACCGCGAATGCGTCTTGCACAACCTGATCCGAGCCGTTCGGCATTGACGAGTTCCCGGACAGGATGCGCGCCTGCCTCGTACGCGTCTTCAGGAAATCCGAGATCGATGGCTGAAGGCATTGGGTCTGCAATTCAGCTGGTCGTGTTGCGTGCTCCGGATGCGTGTCCGTCGTTCACGCGCACTTCGAACAGATCGTGTCGGCGTTGCATCGAAGTCCGGTCATTGACGCGGAGCGCTTTCGCGACATCAGTCGACGTCATTATGGCGATATACCGTCCGATCCTGGGCAGGAGGAATGCGGCCACGCGAAGACCCACGCCGACCGACCAACGCAAACGCGCACCCTTGGAAACAGCTCCAGGGGTGCGCGTTCGTACGCCGAACCTCGAAAATCAGGCGGGCGGCAGAATCACGGAGTCAATGACGTGAATGACGCCGTTCGTGCATTCGATGTCGG
>CAYWCJ010000259.1:0-6948 GCA_964456595.1 uncultured Gemmatimonas sp.
TCCCTCCTCTGACTCGTCCACGTACGGTGGCTCGGACAGAGGTACAATCTGGCCGGGTGGCTCGCCGGGGTCAACCGGTGCGCAGCACACAACCACGCGTGTCTCGATGCTCCGCCGGCGTGAGCCGCGCATTGCACGATCTGCGCGTCTCTGAGGAGACATCCACGGTGCGTGCGCCGCGGCCGCACCGCCAATGGAGTCGGTCCGTCGCGCCCGTACGACGTTCGGCTTTACGACACGAATCGGAACTCGGTCTTCTCGGCAACTGGAAGCGTCACGTCGACGCAGCGCATCAACTTCGCGACGACCAGCACTACCGGACTCTACCTGCAGTGGGGGACGGACTGGAACGTCGGCCCCGGGCTTCACGTCATCACTCGGCTGTGGACAGTCCTTCGACACGACGTCCTCCTCGCGCTTGGTGGTCAAACGACAACGCGGGTCCGCCGGCAAGAGCAGCGGACCCGCGGAGCGGAGGAAGCGGAATTCGAACCCGCGATAGAGGTTGACCCCCTATGCCGCAACGAACAACGGGTCGCCGTCCCATCGTGGCCGATGCCAAGGAGGACGGCAACCCGTGAATGCTCTCAACCAGACGCGGTGCAACGCTCGCTGTCACGCACCATCGCGCCATTGAGCGCCATCCCGCGCAACCCTCAGCTTTTCGCGCGACGACGCAGTAGGGCCGCGCCAGGAATCAGCATCGCGGCCAACAGCGCGAATGTCCCTGGTTCGGGAACCACGGTTCCGTTCCCCAGCTGCACGTTGTCCACGAGCATCTGCTGATCGCCACCTACGGTCACGCGAATCTCATCGAACACGACGCCCGTGAAGCCATAGTAGGCATTCGGATCGCTGAAATTCGTGGCCGAGGTTCCGCTGGCCACGACACTGCCTCCGAGCAACGCCTCAAAGAACGTCGTGGTAGGATTCGTCGCCGCGGCGAAGGCTGCCGCCGTTTGCGCGGAGTTGAACAAGATGGAGAACGGGTTGATGAACTGACCGCCGTTGTTCCCGACGTAGTCTCCCGTGATTCCGGGGAAGCCGAACGTGCCACCCTGCGAGTTGTATTGAAGCCCGGGCGAGAGCGTGACTCCCAACGACGAGAACTCGTTCGTGATCGAGGTGCCCTGCGCAAACGCAAACTCGCTGAACGTCACGGTCGATATCGGACTGGTCAACCCAAACGTATTCACGAAGAACTGCGCTTGCGCTACGGAACTGACGGTGACCAAGGCGGCAGCAACTAGACCAGCGCGAAGCGTTCCGAACGAAAGACGACCAGTCATGCGCTCTCCAGGGCGAAGGTACGGGCGCGAGTGGCGCCGCTCACTGCGGCACTCGTCCCAGACCAAGCAATAGTTGTGCCTGTCGGCACGACGGCTGCTGGAAAGCGCAACCCGCTGGGAGGAAAGGAGTTGCACACGCCACATCGATGTGCGTCGGAGACAAGGTGTTGGTGACGCGCAACACAGATGTTGCGACATCGCCTCCCCTGCGAGCCCTCTACCGCTTCACTCCCGCCATCGCTGAATCGCGACGCGCCTTGAACTCCGTGCCGGGCTTCCACGTCGGCCATGAGTCGGTGGTCAGCACGCGATATCCCACCTCGAACAACGCGCGTGTGTCCTCCACCGCGCCACTGAGCTCCCAATCCAGCTTCACTTCGTCGCTCGGCTGGTGGTAGTCCTTGGTGACGTACTCCTCGCGCTTGGTGGCGCCATACGTGGAGTCCTTGCCGATAAAGCGCGACCCTGCTTCGAGGTAGAGCGCGGGAACACCCTTTTTCGCAAACTCGAAATGATCGGAGCGGAAGTAGTAGCCTTTCTCGGGCTCGGGCTCGGGCGCGAGCACGCGACCGGCGGGCGCAATCACATCACCCAACACGTCCTCGAGTGTCGAGTTGCCATCGCCGACCACGACGATGTCCTGCGTGCGACCCCACTGGTTGAAGCCGTCCATGTTGATGTTGGCCAGCGTCTGCGTGTGCGGCACGAGCGGATTGGCAGCGTAGTACTTCGCACCCAGCAGTCCGTACTCTTCCGCCGTGAGCGCGATGAACATCACCGAGCGCGCGGGCTTCGTCGGTAGCGCAGCGTACGCCTTGGCGAGCTGCAGCAGCACCGCGGTGCCCGATGCATTGTCGAGTGCCCCATTGAAAATCTGATCGCCCTTGATCGAGGTATCGCGGCCCAAGTGATCCCAATGCGCCGTGTAGACCACGTACTCGGATGCCTTCGCCGGATCGCTGCCCGGCAGCGTCGCCACGACGTTGTGCGACTTCACGAGACGCGAGTCGGTGCGCAGGTGAATGTTCGCGGTTGCGCCGAGGGGGACGGGGGTGAAGTCCTTGCGACGTGCCGCCGCCTTGAGTGTGGCGAAGTCCTTGCCCGTCGCCCTGAGCAGTTCTTCGGCCTTCGGCTGCGTCAACCACGCCTCGATCTTCGCGCGACCTCGGTTGCCGTCCGCCGCGACGATATCGAAGTTCTCGCGCGCGACGCCGCTGATGGCCTGATACGGATAGCCGGCCGGACCGGTCTCGTGAATGATGATGGCGCCCGCTGCACCCTTCGCCGCTGCGATTTCGTACTTGTAGGTCCAGCGACCGTAGTACGTCATCGCGTTCCCCTTGAACATCGACGCGTCGAGCTTCGTCGAGTCGTTGGGGTTGGGTACGGCGGGATCGTTGACGAGCATGAGGATCACTTTCCCCTTCACGTCCACACCCTTGTAGTCATCCCACCCGTACTCGGGCGCGACCACGCCGTAGCCGACGAATACGATCTCCGCATTCACATCGACGACTGCCGAGTCGTGACGCGTGATCGCCATGTAGTCGCTCGGAAACGAGAGCGGCAAGACGCGACTGCCGATGTTGAAGGTGGCTTCGGGATGGGCCTGGAATCCGCGCAGCGCCACGTCCTGCAGGTACGAACCGTCAGGTGTGCCCGATACGAGTCCCATCGCCTTGAACTGATCGGCGATATAGCGAATGGCTTTGTCTTCGCCGGGTGTCGCTGGTCCGCGTCCTTCGAGCGAGTCGTCGGAGAGCGCCTTCGTGTGGCGGAGGAGGTCGTCGGCCGTGATGGCGGCGAGTGCGGGGGCAATGGTTGTAGAGTCGGGCGCGGCGGCTGATGCGCCCGGAGCGCCGGGGGCCTTGTCGCCGGCGCAGGCAGCGATCAGCAGCGATGACAAGAGCAGCGTGCCGGGGCCTCGCCGTGAGAACTCAGGTCGGCATATGCACGCGGCGCGCAGGCGTGCTCGGCGAAGGAGTTTGCAGGGAAGCATACAGACACCGGTTGGGAGAATGGGGAGATCGTTCCGAAGTCGGAAAGGCGGATCGATCAATGCTAACGCGTGAGGTAAGATATGACCGGTGAAGGAGTTCTTCCGCTCCTTCGGCCTCGGTCGAGAGCGCGTCGGTGCCGGCAATGGCCACGGCGTCCGCTGGCGTAGCGTCACGTGATGTAGCGACAGCTGGTGAAGCGTCACTCGCTCGCGCATACAGCGCGAAGGTGTCGTGCACGAGCTGCTGATACACGTGCACCAAGGTGTCCGGCGCGACCGGCGCAACCTCCCCGGCAAACGAAATCAGACGCAATGGAGGCCGCCACCGCAAACGCCAGTGCTGTAACTCGCGAATAACTGCGGGTTCGTGACACGGCAATTGTCGGGTGAGTGAAGGCACAGGCAGCGACAGTCAGTCCGCCGAGCGGGTCGAGTCGCAGCAGCACGGCCGCGTGCAGAATCCGGACGGCGGCGATCAATGCCCGTGCACGTGCGATGATTCACAGTGGGACCTGAGCACTGCCGCAGTGCGCATGTGTGAGCACGCGACCGGCAAGCGCGAGCCCGCTCAGCATGGCGCCTTCGACGCGAGGCCCACCGCACCAATCACCGGCCGCACCAAGCCCCAACGTCGAATCGTAGAGCGCCGTCGCGATGGTGACGGGATCGGGCAGCGCATACTTCCAGCGATGCACTTGGCTGAACACCGGCGCGCGGGACTCACCCGTGACGCGGGCGAACGCGCTCAGCATCGCGTCGCCAACCTGCGCTCTGTCGCTGTCCAGATGCTCGGCGCTCCAACGCCGCGTCGCGTGCAAGACCCATTGCTCCATTTCCGAACGTTGCGGCTTGCTGTTGTCGCGACTGATCCATGACAGCACGTCGTCATCGTTGAGAAACGCGCCGTCCCACGGCACGTCAGGCCGGGTCTCCAGTACCAACATCATGGCGATTGTCGGATGCATGACCGCACCGCCAGCCTGCTCCGCGAGTGCCGGCGCAATCGGTGACAGGAGCGCGTGCGCTTGTGCGGCTGGAATGGCGCAGAGCACCACATCGTACGTCCCAAGATCGGCACCCGAGTCGGCCACCAGACGCCACTGCCGACCTTCGTGCTGCACATGTGCGATCTGCGTTTCACGCCGAACGTCGAGATCAGTTGCCAGGTGCGCTGCCAACGCATTCATGCCAGGCACAGCGACCCAACGGCGCACGACAGACTTTGGCGCGGACCACTCGCCGCCTTCGCGTACACGCAACACGCCCTGCCACTCGGCGATGATCCCGGCCGTGAGCCAACTCTGCATCAACGGAGACAAGCGTGCATCGCGCACGGTGAAGTACTGCGCGCCATGATCGAATTGCCAGATCCCTTCGTGGCGCGTGGCGCAGCGCCCGCCAAAGCCACGAGATTTCTCGAACACCGTCACGCTGCCATTGTGGTCAGCCAGCGTGCGCGCACACATCAGTCCGGACATTCCGGCACCAATCACCGCCACGCGCTGAAGCGATCGATGCACTGGCCGCTGCACATGAGCTGAATACCGCGAAACGTTGATACGCTCCGCCTGCGCACTGAGTGCACGAGTGCGTACGGTGCCCAGTACCGACGTGGACGGAGTAAACGCCCGATCAAACTGGCCGAGGCACCAGAGGATGCCGCCAAAGGACGCGGGGTCGCGTCCATCGAGTGCGTAGCGATGATTGAGGTCGACCAGCATGGCGAGCGCACGCTGCGCGTTGGGTGTCCACGACAGCAACGCTTTGCCCCACGTCATCCGCACGTTGTTGTGCAATTCGCCGTGCGCGAGCAGTGAGTGCTGCATCGCGTTCCAGAACGCGTCGGGACTCTCGCCCCGCGCGAGTTGCTCCCAGGTGAGTAGCACACGGGCATCAGATTCTCGCTCGGCGAGTGTTGCGCGTGCCCACGCCGGGATGGCGTTGATCGTGTCGTGATCGGCGCGATGATAGCAGAAGGTGTAGGCCAGTTCGCGCCACACCAGCAGTTCGTCGAGCCACTTGGCTGCCCCCTCACTCGCGAGATTCGCGGTCTCGCGCGCGAGCCGGAACGGCGACACGGCGCCGTAGTGCAGATACGCCGACATGCGACTCACTCCGTCGGCACGTGTCGGATCGTTGCGGGTGCGATCGTACTGGTCGATGCGCCCCGAATGCACAAAGTCGTGCCAGCGAGCGTAGCCAGCCACCGACCCGCCGCGTGTATCGGCAACTGGACCAACGGCGTGATCGATCTGGCACTCCGAGAGCAGCGCGGCAAAGTTCGCGTCCGCGAGACTGACCGGTACGAACGGCAGTGTTGGAATGAACGGCGCGTCGCGGTGCGGAACTTCAGGCCACGGCGCGGTCAGACGTGCGCGACGGAGCCGTGCGGTTGTGTCGCGATAGACAAAGGCGCGCTCGAACGCCGCGCTGGTCAGTGGCACCGGAACCACACACGCCGTATCGATCTCCCATACCGGTGCATCGATCCGGGTGCGAAGAGCGTGCGTCCACGCCGAAAGTGGCGCGACCGGCATCAATTCCGTGACCACCAGCGACGCGCGCGCGGCGAGCGTCGCGAGGTGTGGACCGCGATGACCGGCGCGCTCGAGATGAAACGCGTTGCCGATGCCGCGCGCGGTCAACTCACGCGAAAAGTCCCGCGCGCACTCGAGGATGAACATGTGATGCCGATCGCTGGCGTACGGATAGCGTTCCGAGAGTCCGTGATACACGAACAGCGGCTTGTCGAGCGCGTGGGCGGCGATGATCGCCGCGTCGAGGGCGGGATTTTCGTGGGCGCGTAATGCGGTGCGGGCCCAGTACAGTACAAACTCTCCGTGAGCGCGCGGGGCAGCGGTGCCGCAGTCGCGTCCGGCCCGTTCTGACAGATGTGGTGGGAGCGATGGAAAGACCGCGGGCGTAGCAGACACGGGCAGAAAGTGGCGGGTGATGCCAATGGCGATGATGTCGTTCGCGTACAAGATCGGCGTGTAGAATCAGACCCATGAGACGTTGGCCCCCGCTTGCGAACGGGGGATGACCGGAGATGAGGCTGTGCTCGCGGTCGATTGTTCCTCAAGCCGCCCCCGATGATGGGCGGCCGACTCGCTGGGACAGGCTCCAGTGCGCCGTGGGTGCCACGGCTGTCACTCGCTGCCACAGCGGTGTGGATAGCGATCGTGGTAAGCTCAGGATAGTTGGAATGAAGCGGGGGCTGGTCCTCCGCGGTCTCGTGGAGACACGCATCGCCCCACCACTATCCATGTGCTCACCTCGGCCGGACGGGGTGCACACCGGGAGGCCAGTCCCCATGGAGATCATCGGCCTGGATCTGCACACGCGCGAGCGTCAGCGGTCGATCAAGGCGGACGACGGCACGATCACCGACCGTCGGATCGCCACCAGCCGGGAGCGGTGCACGGCCGTATTCGGAGAGTGGCCGCCGGCCCGGATTCTGCTCGAGGCGAGCACCGAGCGCGAGTGGGTGGCCCGCCACCTGGAATCGCTCGGGCACCAGGTGATCGTGGCCGATCCGAACGATGCGCCGATGTCCGCCAATCGGTCGCGCCGCACCAAGACCGATCAGCGCGATGCGCGCACGTTGATGGACGCCGGCGAAACGGGCGCGTGGCGTCCCGCCTATCGCCGCTCCGAGGC
>CAYWCJ010000260.1:0-6946 GCA_964456595.1 uncultured Gemmatimonas sp.
AGGGCACCCGCTGCCGACGTTGCTGATGGAGTATCGCGAGATCTCGAAGCTCGAGAGCACATACATCGATGCGTTGCCAAGGCTCGTGCATCCGCGCGACCATCGCCTGCACACGACGTACGCGCAAACGGTGGCGGCGACGGGCCGTCTGTCGTCGACCGATCCGAACCTGCAGAACATTCCGGTGCGTCGTGAGCTTGGCCGCGAGATTCGTCGTGGCTTCGTGCCGCGCGCGGGTTGGAAGCTGCTCTCGGCGGACTACTCGCAGATCGAACTGCGACTGCTGGCACATCTGTCCGGCGATGCCTCGTTCGTCTCCGCGTTCAAGGCGGGCGGCGACATTCACAAGCAGACCGCGTCCCTCATTTTCGGTGTCGATATCGCCGATGTGACGAGCGAAATGCGCGCGCGCGCCAAGACGATCAACTTCGCGACGATCTACGGGCAGGGCGCGTTTGCGCTGTCGCGTCAGCTCCATATTTCCAACGCCGAAGCGAAGGCGTTCATCGACACGTACTTCGAGCGCTTTGCCGGCGTGAAGGCGTTTCTCGAACAGTGCGTGGTGGACGCCAAGGCAAAGGGGTACGTGGAGACGTTGTTCAAGCGGCGCCGCTACATCCCGGAGCTCAAGGATCGCAATCGCAACATCAAGGCGTTCGGCGAACGGGTGGCGGCGAACGCGCCCATTCAAGGGTCCGCGGCAGACCTCATCAAGGTGGCGATGATCAACATTCACGCGGCGTTGGCGGCAGCACAGCTCCAGTCGCGCATGCTGTTGCAGGTGCACGACGAGCTCATCTTCGAACTGCCATCGTCCGAAGACGTGACGTTGCGCGCGCTGGTGAAACGGGAGATGGAGGGCGCCGCGCAGCTGGACGTGCCATTACTGGTGGAGATGGGGCTTGGCGACGACTGGGTGGCGGCCAAGAGCTGACGCCGTCCGCGCCCGTTCCGGCGCCTCCGCGCGTGAAAAGTGCACGGCGCGGCGTCATGCACTTTGCACGATCTCTGCCGAGCTGCGGCGTTTCGGCCCCGGCACGGTGTGCGGCAACGTTTGTTAAGTCGTTGTCAATACGTCGCTTGCGCTCGGCGGTTTGGCGCGGCACCGAGGTTGCCAATGAGGGAGGGCGAAGCACTGAGGACACCGGTGCACTCGCCTGCACGGGGAGAAGCCTCCCCGTCGCGCTCCGCCATCAACTACCTTCGAGGATTGCGCATGCGTTCCACCCGCACCGCTCAGGGCTTCACGCTCATCGAACTGCTGATCGTGGTCGTGATCATCGGCATTCTGGCTGCGGTCGCCATTCCGAAGTTCTCGGCGACCAAGGGAAAGGCGCAGGTGAGCGCGATGAAGAGCGATTTGCATCATCTGGCGTCGTCCGAAGAGGACTTCTACTACGTGAACTCGCAGTACGCCGCCTCCGTGGCACAGGTCAACTTCTCGCCGTCGCGCGGTGTGATTCTGACGATCGTCGAAGCAGGGCCAATCGGCTGGTCTGCGCTCACCTCGCATCCGCAGGCAACGCCGGTTACCTGTGCGGTCTTCTACGGCGCCGCCGCAGCGGTCGCTCCGGCCACTGCGGAGGGCGAGGTAACCTGCCGGTAGCGTTGGTGGGCGTATCTTGAGGTTACATGACCGACCGCACCCGTCCAGCGCATCTTCCGGACATCGTTGACGACAAGGACGACGAGCGGCGTTCGGCGCGCCTGCGTGAACTAACGCGCGCGTCCGGTGCCCGCGAGTTCGTGAAACGGCGTGAAGGAATGATCCACGCGATGGATGGCGGCCTCTGGCTGCACCGTCACGTGTGGAAAGGCCATCGCATGGTGCATCTCGTCAGCACCGATCGGGCGCGCCTGCTGACGTACGGTCGCGCAATTGGCATGCCTGAGCGTCGGTTGCAGTACAAGCCGCTGCGCGATCCGCGAACAGGGATTCGCGTGGCGGCGTGGCACTGGGATCTTGGCGGGCCGGTGCTGCCGCCGCCGGACGAGACGATCGTCGCCGAGTAGCGTGGAAGCCGCGAGTGGCGGAAAACGGTGCGAAGCACCCGGGTAAAAGAACAACAACAAAAGCAACAGCAAGAAGAACTGCAACCGCGACTGACTATTACGGGTAGCAACGGAAGCACGCAGATTTACACGGATACAGCAACATTGATTTTCCAGGGGTTCGTTGTATCCCCGAAAATCCTAGCAGTTGATCGGTTGATATCCGTGATAGTCTGTTGCAGTTGTTGTGCTTGTTGTTGCAGTTGGTGGTGCAGTTGCCCGCGCCCGTTGTTCGCGGCTACGGGGCCAGCGCTCGTGCATCTGCCTCGCGCGCGGCTCGTTCGCCTTCGGGCACATTGACGAATGCCAACAGCGCGCCGCCTACCACGAAGAAGCCGATGACGGACAGGATCGCGATGCGGCTCGAGCCGCTCTGTCCGATGGCGATGGCGAAGGCAAGCGGGCCGAGGATGCCGCCGAACTTCTCGAAGACGGAGTAGAAGCCGAAGAACTCGCCACTCTTGTGCTTGGGAATCATGTTCGCGAAGAGCGAACGACTGAGTGCTTGCGTGCCGCCCTGCACAAGTCCGACAAGAATCGCGAGGATGTAGAACTCGCGAGCGGTCGTCATGTTGTACGCGAAGACGCAGATGCCGGCGTACACCAGCAGTCCGACGAAGATGGATGTCTTCGCGCCGATCTTTCCGGCCAGCATGCCGAAGCCGAACGCGCAGGGAATGCCGATGAACTGCACGAGCAGAATGGCCGTGATGAGATCCGATTGGCCGATGCCGATCTCGGTGCCGTACACGCTCGCCATCTTGATGATCGTCTGAATGCCGTCGTTGTAGATGGTGAACGCGAGCATGGCCAATGCGGCCTGCTTGTAGCCGCGCAATTCGCGCAGTGTTTCGCCGAGTCGGGTGAACGCGACGGTCCAGGCACTTTGTGTGGGCCGTTCATCGCGCTCGATCGTGCGTGGCGGCTCGGGGACGCCGCGCAGCATGGGAATCGAGAAGACCAGCCACCAGACGGCGACCGAAACGAACGCGAGTCGTGCGGGGAGTGTGGCCTGCGATGCCGTGAGGTTGTCACCCGCCGGCAGTCCGAATGCGCCGGGATTGGCGATCCACGCCAGGTTGAGTGCCAGCAGCAGGCCGCCGCCCACATAGCCGAACGCATACCCAGCCGTGGAAACACGATCCATCTCGTCCGCATGCGCGATGTGCGGAAGCAGGGATTCGTAGAACGTCATGCTTCCTGCCGCGCCACCCAGCGAGAGGACGAACACGATCGCGGCAAAGAGCACCTCACCGCGACTGATGAAGAACATCGCCGCCGTTGCCGCGACGCCCACCAGCATGAAGCCCACGAGGAACCGCTTCTTCGCGGCCTTGAAGTCGGCCAACGCGCCGAGGAGCGGGGCCATGATGGCGATGAGCACTGCGCTGATCGTACTGGCGTATCCGAACCACTGCGAAGCTTCGGTGGGCGCGAGGTCGCCGGCGGCCACCTTCACGAAGAAGATCGGAAAGACCGCCGTCATGATCGTGGTCTGCGCGGCTGAGACCGCCCAGTCGTACATCGCCCAGGCGCGCAACTCGCGACGGTGGAGGCCAAGCGCGTTGAGGATGCGTGATGGCGGCCGGGTGGATGTCATGCGGAGTCTCGTAAAGGGAGGCGGTACCGGGCAGATTATTGTCTGTGCCGATACCGAGTCTGTCCAGCAATGCAGGGAAAGTCGTGACCGCGTCGATGCGTCGAGTGGTGTGCATCGCGTTGCTCGCGTGCGTGGCCGTCGCCTGCGATCGCACTGCGACACCGAGTGCGAGCGACAGCACCGTTGTCACGACGCCTGACTTGTCGACCGACAGTGTGCGCTCGATCGTGACCGCCGTTGGTTGGGATAGTGCGGCGGGGTCCTTCATCGTGCTCCCCACGGTCGATGGCGGCCTGACATCAGGCTCATTGCTGCGCGCGGACGCGTCGGAACTCACCGTGTCGGACACGACGGGTGTGGGTATCGCGCTCGCCGACGGTCGCCTGGATCTCTTCTCGCGCAGCGGCAAGGTTGCCACCGTGCGACTGACGGTTGACGCAGCGCCCCGCGTTGATGCCGGTTGCACCGCTTGGCCCGTCGCCCGACTCACGGTGGTCGCTGACGCCAGCGTCGCGCCGTGGACCGCCGCGTTTGTCGCCGATCGGGTGACGGCGATTCCACTCGACTCGATCGAGGGTTTGGGGACGCGCGACTCCGTGCGCCTGGCTGTCGATCTCACACGGCTCGCGTCGGCCTTGCGTGACGACACCAGTACGACGTTTCGTGGATTGCCGTTCGTGGTACTGCGCGCGTATCGCGCTCGCGGGCTCGACACGACGTTCGTGGTGGCCACACTGGCGCGGCGCGTCAATCAGGAAGCGGACCCGAAGGAAGAACGACTCGTCATTGTGGTGGATGTCGTTGGCAGTGACTCGCGTAACTGGACCGTGGCGTGGCACGAGCGGGCATCCGGTCTCGAGGAGGAGCTGGTGGTTGCAGAGCCGTTGTTCGCGTTTCGCGCAAACGGTTCGCCTCACGTGCGACTACTCTTCGGTCGGGATGACGGCGTCGCCCTTGGCGCGGCCGTCCTTGAGCGCGGCAGAGCCGGTTGGCACGTGCTCTGGGAAAGCGCGGTCGCCGGCTGCAACTGAGAGTGGAGCGTCATGTCACGAGCATTTTTGCGGGACGATGCGGAAGGCGAGATGCCGCGTCGCAACTACGATCTCCCCAAGCGGGATGATCCGGCGTATGATCGCGTCGCAGCGCGCGCCATGCTCGAGGCGGCGCGCGTCGGTGAAACGCAACTCGCCGAACGCGCGACCGGGTACTACTGGGGCGAGCCTGCGCTCAAACCGTATGTCGAAGTGATCCTGCTCGAGGCGGAGCAAGCGAAGGACGATCGACTGGAGCAGCTCGCACGACGGTTTCTCCGCTAGCATGCCGGCATTCACGCTCGCGACCACTATGGTCCAGGCCGCGCAGCCACTGTCCGATGGCCTGTCGATTGGGCTGCAGCTGGTGTGGTTGATCACACTCGCCATACCGGTGGCCTGTGTCGCGTGGACCGTGACGCACGAAGAGCTCTTTCGCGAGCCGCGTGATTACTGCGTCGAACGCAGCACGAACGACCCGCGCTGGTGGGTGCGCAAGTTCTTCTATCTTGGCACCTGCGAGTACTGCTTCAGTCATTACGTCTCGCTCGCGGCGGTGCTCGGCACCGGTTATCGCTTGCTGCTCGACGATTGGCGTGGCACCGTCATCGCGTGGCTGGCCGTGGTGTGGGTGGCCAATCAGTACATGAGCATTCACGGCCGACTCCGGCTGGGCATCAAGAGTCAGCGCACCGAGATCAAAGTGCTCGAGGAGCAGCTCAGCGACCCGTAAGCTCGGCGCGCGCGCGGTCGCGGGACGGACTGCGCAACAACAACAAAAAGCGACTGACTATCACGAATAAGAACGGAAACGAAACGGATTTTCACGGATTCAGCCAACCACCTTTTTCGATGGTTCTTGCAGTATCCCGGAAATCATAGCGGTTCAACCGATGCTATCCGTGATAGTCGGTCGCTTTTGCAGTTGAAGCTGCACTCGTGGTTGCCGTGCACTGAAATCGCAAGCGGTGGAATTCTGTCAACGGGGCGCATACGTTCCGCGCACATGACCGAAACGCTTGCCTCCGATATCGTCGCGCGCGTCGCGACTGAGCTTTCGCTCGCGCCGCAGCAGGTGCGCAGCACACTCGCGCTCTTCGCCGAGGGCGCCACGCTGCCGTTTGTGGCCCGCTACCGAAAGGAAGCCACGGGCGGACTCGACGAGGTGCAGCTGCGCGATGTACGCGAGCGCGCCGAATACTTGCATGAGCTCGAAGACCGTCGTGCCGCGATCATCAGGAGTGTGGATGAGCAGGGCAAGCTCGACGATGTCCTGCGCGCAGCGATCATGTCGGCCGATACCAAGCAGGCGCTGGAAGATCTGTATCTGCCGTACAAGCCCAAGCGTCGCACCCGTGCCATGATCGCGCGCGAGCGCGGGCTTGCACCGTTGGCCGACGCACTGTGGACTGGCGCACTCGACGACGCCGCGGTGCGCGTGATGGCCGTGGAGTTCGTGCTCCCGGAAGTCGACGGCAAGCCGTCTGAAGTACCCAGCGCCGACGCTGCGCTGCAGGGCGCGCGTGACATCCTCTCCGAACAGGTTTCCGAGGACGCGGTCGTCCGCGGTTGGGTGCGCGAAGTCACACGCGCCAAAGGTGTCGTCAAGAGTACGGTGCTCACCGACAAGGCCAGTGACGACTCCAAGTTCAAGGACTATTTCGACTTCAGCGAATCACTCGGCACCATTCCGAGTCATCGCATGCTGGCGATTCGTCGCGGCGAAACCGAAGGCGAGTTGTTGTGGCGTGTGGAAGCGCCGCTCGACGACATCAACGCACGTCTCGCGCGTGAAGTCATCGGCCCGCGCAAGGCCAACGAGCAGCTCACGCTGGTGGCCGCCGATTGCTATCGCCGTATTCTCGCACCGGCCATCGAAGTCGAACTTCGTGTCGAGCTCAAGACACGCGCCGACGACGAAGCGATCACCATCTTCGGTCGCAACCTCGAGCAGCTGCTGTTGTCGTCGCCTGCCGGTGAGCGGAAGGTACTCGGGCTCGATCCCGGATTCCGCAGTGGTGTGAAGGTGGCTGTGGTGAGCGCGACGGGTGCGTTGCTGCACACCGACACGCTCTATCTGCATCAGGAAGATCGATTCGCCGGCGCCATTCGCACGATGGTCGCGCGCTTCACGCCGGAGTTGATCGCCATCGGCAACGGCACCGCCAGTCGCGAGACGGAAACGCTGGTGAAGGCGGCGTTGCGCGAACTGGACGCGGCGCCCGATGGTTCACGTCCCCAGGTCGTCGTGGTGAGCGAAGCC
>CAYWCJ010000261.1:0-6946 GCA_964456595.1 uncultured Gemmatimonas sp.
GCCGTGAAGAAGGGCGCCAAGAAGGCGGCAAAGAAGGGCGCGAAGAAAGCTGCAAAGAAGGGCGCAAAGAAGGGCGCCAAGAAGGCGAAGAAGGCTGGCCGCAAGCCCGCCAAGCGCGCCAAGAAGGCACCGGCTGCCCCTCCGGCCGCCATGTAATTCGCTTGTTCTTGCAGGATGTCGTCCGTACAAACGCGAAGGCGCCGGCATGTCTGCCGGCGCCTTTCACGTTCACGCTGCCACTCCGCTTCGTTGGTGCCCGTGCTGCCCTGCGTTACGACGCAGCCATGAGCTCCCGATGCGGGCGCGGAGTTTCTTCGTCGTCGGGCACCGGACCCCATACGAACGCGGCAAACCTCGGCACGGCGTCCCTGCGGCTTCCGTCCGCGATCACGATCCCGATAGGCTCGCGCTCAGTTTGCTGCTTCACACGATTCAGTCGCATGGGTGGCCCTCTACCCCAGATGTTTCCTGCTCCAGCGCTCCCGCAGACGCGGGCGCTCGACCACCAGCTCCATGCAGAGTTGGTGCCACATGTGGCGAAATTCCCAAGGCGTTGCTGTTAAACGCTTTAGGGCAACTGCTCCGGTCAAGAATCGGTCGGAGTGTCCGAAGGACACGTCATGAAAGGCGGTTCTGCGTGTCTGCGTGACACGAGCGCGACAGATCGCACGGCCGGGAGACGCCAGAGCTGGCTAGGCGACCGCGATGTCCTTACGGGCCAGAAACGTTTCGCGCCGTCCCACGCTTCGCTCGATGGAAATGGTCCATCCGCGGTAGCTCGACTCGAGCTCTTCCATTGGCATACCATCGGCGGCCACTCCGCCGGCGCCGGCAGCGATCGTCTCCACCAGATGCACACCGCCGTCCACCGTCGCGCCCTGCAACACTTCGATCACCCGGGCGCGGTCGGTCGCGTCGAGACCCGCGAACGCACTCGGCGAACAAACCACCGCATGCAGCTGGACATCGGGTGCCCACGCCCCCAGATCGGCACAGTAGCCCCGAACGCGCTGCGTCAGCCCCGCAGCCTCCGCGGCCCGTACAACGCGCTCCATGGCGTCCTGCCCGGGCTCCACGGCGGTCACGGCACAGCCACGCGCCGCCAGGTACAGTGCCGGGCCCTCTCGCTCAGCCCCGGCCACCAGCACGTGCCGGTCGGACGAGTCCTTGAGCGCCCGCACCAGAGCAGCGTCGGGATCGATTCCCCAGTGCTCAGGACGGCGATACTGCTCGAGGACCTTCAGGCGACGGCGCTTCCACGTCGCATACGTCGACATCCGAAGTCGCCGCGAAATGATCCGATCCACTTCCTGCCACACGACAATCTCGGTCAACGTCGTCTGCGCCTGCTTCATGAGGACCGCGACCGCCTCGTCGCCGATCTTCAGAAGCGCGCTCCGCGTAATCGAGTCCTTGTAGTCCTCGATCTCGCGCTCAACGTAGAGCTCGTATTCGTGCTTGAGTGACCGGGGAGAATTGAAGAGGGTACCCCGTGTGGAAGAATGTGGATAAAGTATGGATGTTGCACGGAGGCGGCAAGAGGAGAATCGCACAAAAGTGCCATCAATTGCATGCCGCTCATGGAGTTGCGCCGCTGGCAGTATTGTGACACCCCTCACCATCTCGGCATGCCTGAACTTCCCGAAGTCGAAGATGCGGCGCGGAGACTGCGCACCGCGATCGTCGGAAAGACCGTCCTTTCGGCCCAGTCGCTCCACCCGTCGATTGCGCGATCGCTCACGCAGCCTGCCTGTAGCGGACTCGTCGCCAGGCGAGCTGAGGAGGTCGCCCGCCGTGGCAAGATCCAGCTGGTCCGCTTCGACGACGGACGGCTGCTGGAGGTGCACTTCAGAATGACGGGGGACTGGGCGATCGGTCGCGACCCGGAACCGCCGCCAACTCTGGAGCGAGCCAGATTCGTCTTCGACGACGGCACCAGAGTGTCCTATGTGGACGGTCGAGCCTTCGGCGTGCTGCGCGTTCATCAGCCTGGCGCGTTTCGTATGCCGGAGCTCGGACCTGAGCCGCTCGACGAATCCTTCGACGCCGCCGCGCTCGCCGTAGCGCTGCGCACCCGACGCGGACCGATCAAGCCGGTACTCCTTGACCAGCGCGTCGTCGCCGGACTCGGCAATATCTATGCGGCCGAAGCGCTTTGGGAGGCCGGCATTCGGCCCGACGCTCCGGCCAATCGGATCTCTCGCGCACGCGTGGCGCGGCTCCGCGATGCCATTCGACTCGTGCTGCAGCACGCCGACGGTTCGCGATACTTCGAACGCGACGCCACGTCGCCCGAGCGTCCACAGGTGGACAACTGGCGCGTCTATGACCGCGAGGGCGAACCATGTCGCCGGTGCAGCTCCCGCATCGCGCGCATCGTGCAGAGCGGACGCAGCACGTACTCCTGTCGGAACTGTCAGCGTTGACCGGAACGTCGCGATGTCGCGTGTCGAACGACCGCCTCATCGAACACCTCGAGTGTCTGGGCCGCCGTCGTCGCCCAGCGGAATTTCGCGGCCTGCGCCTTTCCAGCACGTGTGAGCTGCTGTTGCAGTGACGTGTCGTGCAGCACGCGTGAGAGCTGCGTGGCGAGCGCGCCGGCGTCGTCGTGCTGGAACACGAGCGCCGCATC
The DNA here is from genome assembly GCA_964456595.1 of uncultured Gemmatimonas sp. Lineage (GTDB taxonomy): Bacteria > Gemmatimonadota > Gemmatimonadetes > Gemmatimonadales > Gemmatimonadaceae > Gemmatimonas. Next base: position 2,633 of record CAYWCJ010000261.1, read on the forward strand.
GCCCACCACTTCGGGCAACGAACTCGCGTTCGCGCAGACCACGCGCCCGCCCGCCGCCATCGCCTCGAGCGCGGGCAGGCCGAAGCCTTCGTACGATGACGGAAAGACGAGTGCCGTCGCGCGCTGATAGAGCGTGGACAACTCGGCATCACTCACGAAACCGACGTGATGCAGCCACGGACGCGGTGCGGCGCGCGCACTCGGGCCGCACTGCACCAGCGGAACGCGCTCACCGCGCGCATGCAATTGCTCCATTGCCTGGTACAGCACGTGCAGATTCTTCCGTGCCTCCTGCGCACCGACGGTGAGAAAGAACGGGCCCGTTATGCCAGCGCGTTCGAGAGACGCCGATGGCCCGCTGGATGGACCCGGCAGATCGTCGGCCGCGAGCAGCGTGACGCGAACCCGTGCCGAATCCACCGGCAGGAAACGCTCCATCTCGCGCTTCGTGAACGCGGAGATCGCAAGTATCATGTCGGCGCGCCGCACGGTGCGCGTATAGCGGCGCCGGTACTTCACGCGTTTGAGCCACTTCCACCAGCGGTGGTCGAGCTGCAGCATGGGCGCGACGTCCAGGACGGTCACCACGTGCGCGCAGGTGCGCGTCTCGGGATGCAGCCAGTTCCACGGATACCACATCACGTCGGCCCGACTCGACGGCAGGTCGTCGATATGTGCCACCGCGCTGCGTGACGCCAGCGCATCGGACATCGAGGCCAGGTGCGCTCGCATCAACCCGCGGTCCTCCTCATTGCGCACGTACAGCGTGAAACGCAGCGACGGTCGCAACACGTGCAGCTGCAGGAGGAGATTGCGCACATAGCGTCCGATCCCGCGTCGGTCGCGCAGCAGACGCGTTGCTTCGATGCCGACGTGGAGCGCGGCCTGCGTTGGCGGGTGGTCCATCGACCGTCAGTCCAGCGCGTCCAGCAAGGCGCCCTTGAGATAGCCGGTCTCTGGAACCGTCAGCAATTCGGGATGATCGAGCGGCTGTCCCGTCGTCGCGCGCAAGGCAAGTCGACGACCGCTGTCGCTGGCTGCCTCCTGCAACATTTCGAGAAACATTCCGCGCGACACGTGAAAGCTGCAGCTCGCCGTGAACAGCGTCCCACCCGGTGCGAGCAGCCGCATCGCCTGCAGGTTGATGTCCTTGTATCCACGTCGCGCGCCTTCGAGTGCGCCGCGCGTCTTCGCGAACGCGGGTGGATCGACCACGATGGTGTCGAACCGTCTCCCCTCGCGATCCCACGCGCGCAGCACATCAAAGGCGTCGCCTTGCACCGCGCTCACGTTGGCGAAGCCGTTCAGCTGCGCGTGCTCGTCCACGCGCGACAGCGCGGCGGCCGAGACATCCAACGCCGTCACGTGCGCCGCGCGTTTCGCCATGTGCAGCGCGAACGATCCATGATAGGCAAAGCAATCCAGCGCCTCGCCGCGACTCTGCGCGCCGATCAGCACGCGATTTTCGCGCTGATCGAGAAACGCACCCGTCTTCTGACCATCCCACGGCGCCGCCAGATATCGGACGCCATGCTCGACCACGTCGAGCGTGCGAGGCACCGCACCGTGCAGCAGCGTCACCTCGCGAACGAGTCCTTCGCGTCCGCGCGCGGCCGCATCGTTACGCGCCAGAATGCCGGTCGCGCCCGTCAGTGAGCGCAGCGCATCCACGATCTCGCGCGTCCACGCATCGACGCCCGCCGAAAGAATCTGCACGACGAGATGATCGCCGTAGCGATCCACCACCAGCGACGGCAGCAGGTCGCCCTCGCCGTGCACCAGCCGATACGCATTCGACCCGTCGGCCAGCGGCGCGCTGGCGATCGAAGCGCGTCGGGCGATGGTCGCTGCGAGTTTCGCCTGCCACCACTCCGCGTCAGGCGTGCGCGCGGGATTTCCCTCGATGTGCCGTAGCGAGATCTCCGACGCCGGACTCCATAACGCCCACCCCAACGGCTCACCGCGCGCCGATTCGACCCGCACAATGCCGGCGGCCGCGTTCGGACGATCGATCACGTCCGAACGAAAGATCCATGGGTGGCCGCCCTTGAGACGTTTTACGCCACGCGGGGAAATCGTGGCGAGTGCATCGAGCACGCGCGCGCCCGCCGTCCCGATCGCCGTCACGATCGACCTTTCGGGGGCGTGCCGCTCGCCTTCGTACTCGACTTCGGCTTCTCGCGCGCCGCCGCTTCTCGCGCCGCACGCTTCACATCGAGGATCGCGCGCTGGTGCTCGTTGAATGTCGTGCGAAACTCGTGATGGCCGTCAGGGTGCGCCACGAAATAGAGATACGGCACGCTGGCGGGCGTGAGCGCAGCAATGATGGATGCTTCGCCGGGCGACGCGATCGGGCCGGGCGGAAGACCCGCATACCTGTACGTGTTGTACTTCGAGTCGACCTCCAGATCCTTGAAATACACGCGCTCCACGTGCGCCGGCAGCGCGTACTGCACCGTGGGATCGGCCTGCAGCCGCATGCCGATGCGCACGCGGTTCCAGTACACCGCCGAAATGATCGGACGCTCCTCCGCCTTGCGCGCCTCCTTCTCCACGATGGACGCCATCGCCATCGCATCGTTGCGCGAGATCGACATCGCCTGCAGGCGTGCGTCCCATTCGGGTTTCCACACCGACTCAAAGCGCTCGAGCATTGCCTCAACCGCTTGCCGCGCGGTTGTCCCGGCGGCGAACGCATACGTCGCCGGAAAGAGATACCCCTCGAGCGACGCCGCAGGAACGTTCAACCGTCGTCGCCATGCCGTATCGGTGACCGCCGCGCGCACGGAATCGGCGGACACCGACAGTGCCTTCACCAGTACCGGTGTGATCTCGCGCAGGTCGAACCCTTCCGGAATCACCACCGTGTGCATGATGCCGGCGCCGGAGACGAGCGCGTCGAGCACCGTGCCGTATGACGCGTGCGTGTTGAACGCATACGTGCCCGGCTTGATGACGCGCGCGCGGCCTCGCGCGGCGACATACCATCGGAACAGTCGAGGTGACCCGATGACGCTGGCGTTGGCGAGTGAGTCGGCTGCGCCACGCACAGTCACACCCCTGGGTATGGTGACGCGCACGGTGGTCGGGTCCGAGCCGCCGCCGATCTCGCGCGAGACCCACACGCCGACGATGACCACGGCAATCAACAGCAGCAGACGGAGCCCTCGACCACGTCCGCGACGCCGCGCCGCGTTCATGCGGTCCTCACGCCTCGTGATCCGCGTCGCCTGTCGAAGGCGGCGCCGCGACCACCAGTTCCCCCACGTTCACGCCCTGTGCACTCGCGCGCAGATAGCCCTCGAGCAGGATCGCCGCCGCCAACGCATCCACGTCATCCTTGCGGCCGCGCGTCGAACCGCCCTGTTCCCGAATCGAACGCAACGCGGCCGACGTGGTGAACCGCTCATCGACCAGCACTACGGGACGTGACTGTCGCGAGGCCAGCTTTCCGGCGACCCCCCGGACTTCGGCGCAGCGCGGTGTTTCGTCGCCGTTCGGATCGATCGGCAGGCCGAAGACGTATGCGAGTACCTGGAGCGCGTCCCCCTGTCGCATCAACTCCGCGATGGGTGGACGCTTCCCGGCGCGGCGCACGATCGTGCCGGCAGGTGAGGCGAGCATCCCCAGTTCATCACTGACCGCGAGCCCGATCCGCCTGTCGCCCCAGTCCACGGCAAGCAGTCGTCCGGTGAGCGGACGCGATGCGGGATCGGCGTCGCTCACGCTCGGTGCGTCGGTGGTCACGGCTCCGCCATCTGCTCGAAGAACTCCTGGTTGTTCTTCGCACGCTCCATGCGCTTCAGGAGGAAGAGCAGGGCGTCTTCGGAGGGCATGTCCGCCAGGAACGCTCGCAGCAGGTAGACGCGCTGCTGCTCGAAGGGCGACAGGAGCAGTTCCTCGCGACGCGTGCCCGACTTCTGGATATCGATGGCCGGAAAGATGCGGCGATCAGCCAACTTGCGATCGAGCACCAACTCCATGTTGCCGGTACCCTTGAACTCTTCGAAAATCAGCTCGTCCATACGCGAGTTGGTCTCGATGAGTGCGGTGGCTACGATGGTGAGCGAACCGCCTTCCTTGAGATTGCGCGCCGCGCCGAAGAACGCCTTCGGCTTCTGCATGGCGCCGGCTTCCATGCCACCGGACATGATTTTGCCGCCCTGTGGCGCCACGGCGTTGTGCGCGCGCGCCAGCCGCGTGATGGAATCGAGCAGAATGACGACATCCTGCCCCGACTCGACCAGGCGTTTGGCCTTCTCGATCACCATGTCGGCCACCTGTACATGACGATCTGCCGTCTCATCGAAGGTC
>CAYWCJ010000262.1:0-3806 GCA_964456595.1 uncultured Gemmatimonas sp.
AAGCGCTCGAGTGTGGGCAGCGTCGCGTTCTCGCGATTCTCCATGCCGAGCACGAGGCCCTGCTTCTTGCGGTCCTCGGGAACGAAGCCGATTCCCTCGCGCATCGCGTCGCGCGGGGTGCAGATGACGACGCGCGTGCCGCGCACATACACTTCGCCCGTCGACGTGTCGTCCAATCCGAAGATGGCCTGCGCAATCTCCGAACGTCCGGCGCCCACCAGACCGGGAAGGCCCACCACTTCGCCAGCGTACACGCTGAAGGAGATATCGGCAAAGCGACCGGGTGAGGAGAGTCCCCGCACACGCAGCCGCTCCTCGCCACGCGCCTGCTGCGCATGCGCGGGATGGTACTGCGACAGTTCGCGCCCGATCATCTGGTGTACCAGCGCGGTCTCAATGATGGCGACCTTGCCCTGGCTCCCCATCTGCGACGCGAGTTCGTCTCGCCACGCCGGCCAACGCGTAGATGGCGCCGACCGACAGATCGATGCCACCGGAGATGATCACGATGGTGGCACCGACGCCCATGATGGCGAACGCACTCGCATCGGTCGCCATCTGGATCAGCGTGTACGCGTTCAGGAAGTTGTTGACGACGCGACCGCTCTGCGGGTCGACATGCGAACCGGCGACCAGCGTGAGCGCCGTCCCCAGCAGCAGCAAGACGGCAATCGGCCCAAGCTGTGGCGCACGCAAGACCGCGCCGACAAACCGGCGAAGCATTGAAGACTCAGAATTCGGATTCGCCACGATGGGACTCGATTCCCTGGATGAACTCGGCCAAACATATCGAAGGCCCCCGAAGCGTCAACGCGACAGGACGCCGCGCCGGTCGTTCGTCATCGGTTGTCCACCGACGATGCCCCAACCTCGAAGACGACCGACGTTGCCTCAACCGCGCACCCTCGACAGTCGCTGCGGCGATCGCGATACTCGCCAAGCACCACCACGTCAGCGGTTGCTCCTGCCCTCACGTCCCTCAGCCATCAGCGCCGTGAACGACCGCTCAGCGTACGATGCGGCGTATGCCGCCGCCCAGTCCGATCCCGAAGCCTTCTGGGGCCAGGCGGCTGACGCGTTGCACTGGGACCGGCGTTGGGACCGTGTACTCGACGATCGCGACGCGCCACTCTATCGCTGGTTCAGCGGCGGTGAGCTCAACACCTGCTTCAACGCCATCGATCGGCATGTGAACGCTGGTCGCGGCGAGCAGGCGGCCGTGATCTACGACAGCCCAGTCACGAATACCAAGCGCACGATCAGCTACCGAGCGCTGCAGGACGAAGTCGCGCGCACGGCGGGTCTGCTCCGTTCGCTCGGCGTCGTGCGTGGCGATCGGGTCATCATCTACATGCCGATGGTGCCTGAAGCGCTGATCGGGATGTATGCCTGTGCGCGGATCGGTGCCGTGCATTCGGTGGTGTTTGGCGGGTTCGCGCCGCATGAGCTCGCCGTTCGTATCGACGACGCACAGCCCAAAGTGGTGCTGACCGCAAGCTGTGGCGTCGAGGTGCAACGCGTGGTGCCGTACAAGCCGCTGCTGGATCAGGCGCTCACGCTGGCCACGCATCGACCCACCGCGTGTGTCGTGCTGCAACGCGAGACGATGCGTTGCGAGCTCGTGCACGGACGCGACGTGGACTGGCAGGTAGCCGTGGCGACCGCCGAATCGGTGGCGTGTGTGCCCGTATTGGCGACCGATCCGCTGTACATCCTCTACACGTCGGGCACGACCGGCGTGCCGAAGGGCATCGTACGCGATCACGGTGGACACGCGGTGGCGCTGCTGTGGAGCATGCAGCACGTCTACGGCGTTGCGCCGGGCGAAGTGTTCTGGGCCGCGTCCGATTTCGGCTGGGCGGTTGGACATTCGTACATCGTGTACGCGCCGCTGCTCGCTGGCTGCACGACGGTCGTCCACGAAGGCAAGCCGGTGGGCACGCCGGACGCCGGGGAGTTCTGGCGCGTCATTGAGGAGCATAACGTGCGCGTGTTGTTCACCGCGCCGACCGCGTTCCGCGCGATCAAGCGAGAAGACTCGCAGGGTGAACACTTTGCGCGCTACGATCTGTCACGATTCCGTGCGCTCTTTCTCGCTGGCGAACGACTCGATCCCGACACGTATCACTGGGCGCGTGCGCTGCTGCAGAAGCCGGTCATCGATCATTGGTGGCAGACGGAGACCGGGTGGCCCGTGGCCGCGAACTGTCTCGGACTGTCTGCGCATGCGGTGAAGCCCGGATCGCCGACCAAGCCCGTGCCTGGCTACACGGTCGAGATCCTCGATGACGATGGACACGCGCTGCCACCGAACCAAGAAGGCGCGGTGGTCATCAAGCTGCCACTGCCCCCGGGCACACTGGCGACGCTCTGGCGCAACGACGCCCGGTACATCGAGACGTACCTGTCGCGATACCCGGGCTACTATCTCACTGGTGACGGGGGATACATCGACGAAGACGGCTACCTGTTCATCATGGGTCGGGTCGACGACATCATCATCGTCGCCGGACACAACCTCTCCACCGGCTCCATCGAGCAGGCGTTGTCCAGTCATCCGGATGTCGCGGAGTGTGCGGTCATCGGCGTGCGCGACGCGCTCAAGACACAGCTGCCGGTGGGTCTGGTGGTGCTCAAGGCGGGTGTCCAACGCGATGCAACACCGCTGGCGAGTGAACTGGTGCAGCGTGTGCGCGATCAGGTCGGACCAGTCGCCAACTTCAAACAGGTCGCGATCGTCGCACGTCTCCCCAAGACACGATCAGGAAAGATGTTGCGGAAGACGATGCGTGCCATTGCCGATGGCGATGCGTGGACGATGCCGCCCACCATCGACGAGCCAGCCACGCTCGACGACATCACGATCGCGTTGCAATCGCTCGGATTCGCCCGGACTTCCGGTTCATCGATCGGGGCGTGACGAAGCGGGCCAGCGGCATTCTCGACGAGGTATGGCAGCCGGACGAGGCGGTACTCCCATGGCACAACGCCAAGGCCAGTTGGGTAGATGTGAAGGTGCGTTCGCTCGTGGCTGATCCGCACACTCTCCTTCACCGCTTCTCCGAGGCTTCATGTTCGCACTTCGTCAGAGTTCCACGCGGAACGCACGACTGATCTTCGTCGCCACGACAACGTTGCTGCTTGCCCTCGTCCCCCGCGTGTCGCATGGGCAGGGCGTGCGCATCGGTGGCATCATCGGTGCCACATACTCCCAACTTTCCGGCATCGACAATCTCGATCAACGCACGGGCACCATGGGCGGCGTGTCGGTCGTGCTGCCACTGGCCGGACCGTTCTCGTTGCAGACCGAGGCGCTGGTCGTATCGAAGGGCGCGGACGGTCAGCTCTCCACCAGCACGAACGGTGTGCAGCTCACCTACGCGGAAGTGCCGGTGCTGCTGCGCCTGTCGGTGTCACGCCAGTCGATGCTCGCGCCACATGTGTACGCGGGTCCCTACTTCGGCTATCAGGTGGACTGCTCCGTGCAGGGCAGCGATGTCGACTGCGACGACCTGCCCGGTGTCAGCACCAAGTCGGTGGACATTGGTGGCATTGTCGGCGGTGGGGTGGATCTGGACCTGGGCGGATTGGTGCTCACAAGCGGATTGCGCTACGAGTTCGGTGTCTCCAAAGTGATCGATTTCGACACGTCGAACGTTCGCGAGTCGGCCAGGAACGGTACGTTCGCGCTGTACGCAGGACTCTCGTTCCGCATCGGCGGCAAGAAATAGCCAGCGCGTCAGCGATCACGTCAGCGATCGCGTCAGCGCCCCGCGTCAGCGCCCCGCGTCAGCGCCCCGCGTCAG
>CAYWCJ010000262.1:3906-6944 GCA_964456595.1 uncultured Gemmatimonas sp.
CGCGTCAGCGCCCCGCGTCAGCGCCCCGCGTCAGCGCCCCGCGTCAGAGCTCGCGCTGGGCTGCGCTGAGACGAGAGCCGGGCGCCGGACGATCGGTGCGCTGTCCCACGAAGAGCGTGTGCCATGGACCCGACGTCGCGTGTGCCCGAACACGCGTCACCGTCACTTCGAGACCGGAATGTCGCAGCATGGTTTCGAAGGACGCATCGTCGGTCGCCGACCAGTAGGCGATTCGTCCGGCGGGTCGCAACGCGGCGACTGCCGTGTGAATGCCCACCGTGCGATAGAGGTGCGCGTTCCCTTTCGTGGTGAACGATTCCGCCCCGTTGTCCACGTCCAGCATGATCGCGTCGAACACACCCTGCTGCGTCTTGAGCACGCGCGCGACATCGCCGTGAATCACCTCGACGCGCGGATCGAGCAGGGCCTCGTGTGCCAGTGGATACTCGGGATTGCGATTCCACGTGATGACCTGGCCCACCAACTCGGCGATGACCACGCGTGCGTCGGCCGGCAACAGTTCGAGCGCTCGCTTGAGGGTGAAGCCGAGCCCAAGTCCGCCAATCAGCACACGCACGCCGGGCTTGGCCTGCAGCGGCGTACACACCTGCTCGGCGAGCGCGTCCTCCGATTGGTGTCGCCGCGTGGACATCAACTCGACGCCGTTGACGCGAATGACATACGCGCCGTCGTGCTCAAAGAGCGCGAGCAGTGTGCCGTCGGGTGCGTTCGCTTCGCCGAGTCGGCGGAAGGGCTTCATGAGTGGAGTACGTGGCGCAGCATATCGGAATGTAGCGACGCACTCAGCGCGCGACGTTGAACTGATACGATTGCTGCACCAACTGGGCGACCTTGCGGCCACCGGCCTGCGCGGGAATGAATCGCATGCGGCCGAGTGCCGCGCGTACGGCGTTGGAGAAGAGCGCGTTATCGCTTTGCAGGGCTCTGAAGGTGGAGACATCCGCACGTCCGAGTGTGTCGACGACGAACTGCGCGAGCACGGTACCGTCGATTCCTGCGGTGCGCAGCATATCGGGATAGCTCGGCCCGATTGCGCCCGGCGCGAGTCTCACCGGCGATTCCACCTGCAGCTCGCTGTACACGCCGTCGAGTGGTGCCGACGTCGACGCGATGGCACCAGCTCCTGCAGGCATACCGCGCGGCTTCGTGCCATCGAAGTCAGATGCATCCGTTGGCGCGCGGCTCAGGTCGATGTCGGGAATGATGTTCGGAATCTCGATCGGCGCGATGAGCGAGAGCGTACCCGCCGACACGGGAGTGTTGCGATACACCTGATTGGCTGCGGGTGGGGGCGGCAGGGGCGTCGGTGGCTCGACCTTGGTGAAGGTCAGCTTGTCCACTGGCGTGTTGTCATCGACGGTCGGCTGCGAGGCATTGGCGGTGACGATCACCAGCGCGCCAATGATGCCAGCGTGCATGACAATGGACACGAGCGAGCCACTGGTGCGTCGCATACGGGCGGCACGCGACTCGAGCAGGTTGCTGAACATGACGGATCTCCAGAAAGGACCGGCCGGACGGGGTGCCCGACCTGTCTCCAACGTGGAGCGCCTGCATGAAGCCCCGATGTCGCGGGCATTACGCGACGATTACGCATCGGTGATCAGTCGGTGAGCAGTGCGTGAGCGGAGGATGAAGCGTCAGAAAACTCACTGCTGTCACGAGATGGGCATGGACCGTGCCCCGCTGCATCTTCCCATGCACCCTGTCCGCCATTTTTCCGCCTCGTCATGTCCGCTCGCACCTCCGTCCACATCCTGCTCCTCACCCTGCTGCTTCCGACGTTGCCGGCGATGTCGGCGCAGCGTCCGGGGCAGTACCATGCGCAGGACATCACGCAGCACCTCGCCCAGTACATCACGCAGCCTTCAGCCACGAGTCACTGTGAGCTGGCGGCGCGCTTTCTGCGCGAGACGCAGCGCATGGTGGCACGGATCGACGCGGACAGCATCGACGACTGGCGCACGCAGCGACAGGTCAGCGGATGTCGGATCACTGCCGCCGGGGCGAGCGAGATCGGGGTGGCGCGGGAAGCAGTACGACTCTATGAGCGTGTGCGAGCGGCGGGGTGGACGCGCACACCGGATCCGCGCGACGCGCCCAATGAAGCGTCGTTGCGATTCCGGATGGAACAGTCCGATTGCCTCTTCAACGTCAACGCACAGGCGATGCTTGGCACCAAGGCCGAGCGCATGGTGAACGGCGCAGTGACGGTGACCGAGGGTCAGGCGCGCTATCAGGTATTCGTGATGTGCATGGCGGCGATGCCGGCGGCAGACCGCAAGTGATGCAGCTCAACCGCACGCCTGTGCACACGGGATTGTATGTCGTAATGGGTGTCGCGGGTGCCGGCAAGAGCGTCATTGGTGCGGCGCTGGCCCACGCGCTCGGTGTCCCCTTCATCGAAGGCGACGCGCATCATTCGCCCAGGAATGTGCAGCGCATGGCGGCGGGCATTCCACTCACCGATGCCCACCGCCAGCAATGGCTCAAGTTGCTGTCCGCGCTGCTGGTCGCCTCGCATCGCGCGTCGCGCGGCGTGGTGATCTCCTGCTCGGCGCTCAAGCGCCCGTATCGCACCCTGCTGCGAGGTGATGGACTCGCGGTGCAGTTCGTTGTGCTGCACGGGTCGCGTGCGCTGTTGGCTGATCGACTCGAAAACCGGAGCGGACATTTCATGCCGACAACCTTGCTCGACAGTCAACTCGCCACGCTCGAGCTGCCCGCGGCGGACGAACATGCGTGGCTTTTCGACGTCTGCGAGTCGCCGGTTGAGATCGTGCGCGCCATCCTTGCGCGTATCGAACAGTCGTCGGCATAGAGTGGCGGAACTCATCTTCACGCTGTTGCTTGGATCGGTAGCAAAGGGCCCACCTTCGGAGGAGATATGCGCAGCAATGCGGCCGTGCAGGGCAACGCGACCCGGGCCATGAGTGCTCGTGCGGCGCGCGCAGTGATCGTCGGGTGGGCGCTCGCAGCGAGCGCGTGCGGGGCGCCTCCGGCGGCGACAGCAACGG
>CAYWCJ010000263.1:0-6824 GCA_964456595.1 uncultured Gemmatimonas sp.
CGTGTTGGAAGGCGGCGGTGCTGGCGGAGCGTCGCGGGCCGGCAACGTGGCGGCGCTCGCCACCCGACAGTTGGCCACGATAGGCGTGGGAGCACTGGTGGACGAGTTGCGTTCGGATCTCGCCACCGCCACGCGCGCCGACATTCTCAACATCACGCCTGCACAACTGCCGGCCGATGTCTCACTGGGCGGACTCGAAGTGTTGCTGCGTGGCACCGAGATCGAGTTCGGTCGCTATCTCAACAACCGCACGTTTCTGCTCGGCCGCGTGCGACCATCGCTCACCGTGCCGGGCGCCTCGATCGAGCACCGCATTGGTGACCGGCTGCGCGCGCGCGGAAGCGTGGAAACACGGCTGCAGGCAACGACGCCATCACTCAGTCGCGGGCTCACGCCACGAATGCTTCAGGTACTCGGCGCGCTGCTCACCTGGACTATCGCGTGGTAACCGCCCCTGTGGCTCACGACTACGTTCTGATGAATATTGTTCCGTGCGCATTGCAGTATGTGTTGCCCACAAATCTCACGCGTACCTTCTCTGTTGACGCTACCCTCAGGAGTCCGCATGCCACCGAACGTGCCGCGTCGAATCGATTTCCCGACGCCGGATCAGATCCCGGAGCTCGACCAGGACCCAACGGTTCCGCCGAAGATCATCGAAGAGCCGGAAGACCCGTCGCCACGATGGCCTGACGAAGGCAACATCGACGACGACCCACGACGAGAGCCTCCAACGCACGGCGACGAAGGATCGCCGTAAGGTTCACCGGAGAATGCGACGATTGGCTGACGTCAGGGCACGCGAGGTGGCGTGCCACCAATCTGAGCGCGCACGTCGTTTATTCGACTGAGATGCCGCTCAATCGAGCCTTGGACATTGTGCACATGCGACCTCAGATCTGCACTCTGCACGCTGGTAGCGTACTGGCGCAGTACGCCGAGCGCCTGCTGATGTGCGACCAACTGCGCGTCCACATACGCCGAGTCAAACGACGCGCGCGGAAGCTTGCGTAAATGCGCCAGCTGGTCCTGTTCGGTGCGTTGGAGCCGCGCGGCCGTGGCGACGAGCACTCTGCGGGAAGTGGTGCCCACACTCGGACCGATCGCGCCGGCCGAATCTTGGCCGGACACGGTGCCCGACAGGCTTCCGGAAGTACCGCCGGCGTTCCCCGCGGTATCGTCCGCTGTCGCAACACGAGGAGCACTTCCGATCGCAGTTGGCGTCGCTGCTAGTGGAAGCATCCACGTATTCGCGGTTGCAAGTTGTCGAACGCGCTCCAGCGAACTCTGGTGCTCCTTCATGATCTCGTTGCCGAGCGAACGAACGGAGGCGCTGCGTCCTCGCGTCGTCGCCACCCGTCCGCTTTCCAGCGCGTACGAGTCGATGGCCGCGAGGAAGCTCGCCATATCCGAATCAGACACATCGGCCGTGGAAGTGCTCGGCACGGACGAAGCCATGACGCCATTCGCGCTGTCGGCAATCACCGAGGCGTTGCCGTCGTTGTCGCTCCGGCCTGCGTCGTCGGTCGAACACGCCGCGGCGACGAGCACCAGCGCACACGCCGCCAGCGTGGACCAACAATCTGCACTTCTATCCACTTTCCGCATCAGTCAGTCCTCCGCTAGCAGGTGATCAACACGCGTGCTCGCCTTTTCTGGTTGACAGATCTAGATCAGCCCTGAGCCTGACCGATCGACGTCGCGTGCATCCCGACTTCCGATTGGCGAGATGTACGGCGAGGCCTCGCGCCCACGACGGCGCTCGCCGAAAAAGCTTCGGTCGTCGAATGCGTCGTCATCGTCCACCTCCGAGATCGGCATCGACGCACTATCGTATGCAGGCAGCGTGCGGGCATCTATCGTGGAGAAGTCGATGATGACGTTGTCTTCTTCTTCGTCGAGGTGCGCCGACTCGATTGGAATCAACACTCGGCGATCCTCATCGTCAGTGCGATCATCGAACTTGAGCTGACCTTCGATGTAGCGGACCTTCATCACGCTCGTATCAACGACGAGGTCCTCGACCTTCCCCACCTTGTGTCCGTCAGACGTCCGAAGCTCCCAACCACGAATGTCGGGATCGCCGTCGGCCACCTGAAGATGAGATGCGTCCTTCAGGTGAACGAGGCGAGGGCGCTCCGTCGAATCATGCCGAGTGTCGATGGAACGACTGCGCGCGGCGTCGTCGTGCATGTCGGAATTCATTGCTAGGATCTCCGTACTGCGGGGAGTAGGATGTGGCGTGAAAAGAAGTGAGTGCTGATCGACCCGGCGTCGTGAACACTCGGGCTCGCACGCTATCGTTGCGGTGGAACGGTCATGGTGTCGCGCCGCATGAGGGCGCTGTCTCGCGCTGGTGCGAGCGTACCCGCGGCGCTGCTCGTGTCCATCGCTCCGCCGCGGTCCGCTGTGCTCTGCGGGCTGCGCTGCGCGGCGACAAACCAGATGAGGGCTGCAACGGCGATGGCACCCAACAGCCAGGGCGTCCATGAGCGTCGCTTCTCCTCGATGTTGATCTCGGCCATGCGTGCCTCTTGGAAAGTTGAAGGTGAGATCCAGACGAAACACGTGCGTGTCTGCTTCAAAGTGAAAGAAGATGGACAACGCTGTGCACAAGCAAAGCGATAATTGTGCCACTCCGCTTTTCAGCGGTATTCATTCATGACGAACACAACGGAGAAACAGGAAGCGATTGCGAGCTACGTCACTGAGATGCTTGCGCTCGAGCAGCACATCGAGCCCTCCGTTTCGGTTGAGAGCGAAGACCTGTAGTCAGACGCGTCAGCTCCGGCGCGGCACATCCATTGCAACGCGAGGGCGTGGCCAACCGCCCAACGCCAACCACGTGATCGCGAGGTGCCGAATGTGCCGCTGTCTATTTCATGTCACACGGACCTGTGTGACTCGTGTGACGCTGTCCGCTGCTGTCGTTGCGGTCCTGATACTGGCAATGACCTCGGCCGCAGCGCCGGCCGAGGCGCAATACTTCGGGCGCAACAAAGTCCAGTACGATCACTTTGCGTTCCGCATCCTCCCGACAGATCATTTCAGGATTCACTTCTACCCCGCTGAGTCGCTCGCGACGGCCGACGCCGCGCGTATGGCGGAACGATGGTATACTCGTCACAGCCGCACACTGGGCCATGAGTTCGCTGAGAGTCCGCTCATTTTCTACGCCGACGCGCCGGACTTTCAACAGTCGAATGTCGTCGAGGGCGAGATCTCGCAGGGAACGGGCGGCATTACCGAGGGAAGCCGCGAGCGCGTCATCATGCCGTTCACGGGCGGTTACGCCGAGTTCGACCACGTCCTCGGCCACGAACTCGTGCATGTCTTTCAATACCGCATTGCGGCGGAGGGACGCAACGGACTTCGCTCGCTGAACAACATTCCGCTCTGGTTGATCGAGGGCATGGCCGAGTATCTGTCACTCGGTCGCGACGATCCGAACACGGCCATGTGGCTGCGCGATGCACTGCTGCGCGACGATCTGCCGACACTCGATCAACTCACCAACGACCGCCGCTATTTCCCATATCGGTACGGCCAGGCGCTGTGGGCGTATGTGGGTGGTACCTGGGGCGACGAGTCGGTGAATCGCCTCTACCGCGCCGCGCTCGCGGAGGGGTGGGAAAAGGGGGTCACGGCGACACTTGGAATTTCTGCCGATTCGCTGAGCAAGCAATGGCATGCCGCGATTCGACGCGCATACACGCCGGTCCTCGCGGGACGGAGCCGGCCGGATTCCGTCGGCCGCGGCGTCGCTGTTGTCACCGATCGCGGACAACAGAATATCTCCCCCGCCGTCAGCCCCGATGGTCGCTACATGGCGTACTTCTCGAGTCGCGGGTTGTTCGGCATCGATCTCTATCTCGCTGACGTCGCCACCGGTCGCAACATTCGGCAACTCACGTCGGTCACGAACGATCGGCACTTCGACGCGTTGAGCTTCATCGGTTCAGCCGCGACATGGTCGCCCGACGGGTCGCAGCTGGCCTTTGTGGTGTACGCCGCCGGTGATAACGAGATCAACATCATCGACGTCGCGAGCGGTCGCACGCTCCGACGCATTTCGGTGCGTGGCGTGACGGCGATGTCGGATCCCGCGTGGAGTCCTGACGGAATGCGCATCGCGTACACCGGTTTCAGCGGCGGACTGTCCGATCTGCATGTTTTCGACCTGCAAAGCGGTGCCGATCGTCAATTGTCCGACGATCGCGAGGCGCAACTCCAGCCATCATGGAGTCCGGATGGACGCTCGCTCGTGTTCGCGACCGATGCGGGCCCAACCACGGATCTGTCCCTCCTGAGCTTCGACGCGACGCGCCTCGCACTGATGGATGTCGAATCCGGTCGCGTGCAATTGCTGCCGAGATTCGGCGGTGGGAAGCACATCAATCCGCAGTACGCCGCCGACGGGCGATCCCTCTTCTTCGTGTCCGATCAGGATGGCGTCGCGAACGTGTACCGCGCGATGCTGCCCGCCTTCACGGTCACTCGAATCACGAATGTCGTGACCGGCGTGTCGGGCATCTCAACGTTGTCGCCCGCGATATCGGTGGCGCGTGGGACAGGCGCACTGCTGTTCTCTGTGTTCGATCGGCAAGGGTACAGCATCCGACAACTGGACCCTGCCGCGGTCACTGCGGCGGCCGTCGCGCGGACCGCGCAGGGTCGACCGAGTGCGCTGACGGACACGGTGGCAGCCGTAGCCGGCATCTTGCCCCCGTCGGATGGTCGCGACGGCATGGTGGCGCGGTATCTGGCCGACGCGACGACTGGGCTGCCAGCGGCGACGCCCAGCGACACTCGCCGATACGAGGGCGGTCTGCAGCTCGACTACATCGGCGGTCCGCAGTTCGGAGTCGCCGTGGGCGGTGGCTACGGCACGGGGATCTCGGGTGGCATTGCGGCCTCGTTCTCGGACCAGCTTGGCAATAATTCGATTCAGACCGTGCTGCAGGCGCAAGGCGATCTGAAGGATATCGGTGGACAGATGCTGTACCTCAATCGGGCGCGACGTTGGAACTGGGGCGGACAGGCGTATCACATCCCGCAGGTGGGTGGCTTCGCCACATTCGACAACACGACGGTCAACGTGGGCGGTGAGGTTCTGCCGGGCACGGTCTATACGCGCACGTTACAGCGGGTGTTCTACGACAATGCGCAGGCGATCGCGCAGTATCCGCTCACCGCGACGCGTCGGTTCGAGTTCAGCGTCGGCGCGCAGCGCATTTCCTCAAGTACCCAAGTGGATTCGCTGTACGATGTTGGCAACACCAGGGTGCGGGAAACACGGCGTAACTTCGCCGGTGCCGACGCACTCACCTTCGGCACGGCCTTGGCCGCGTTTGTCGGCGACTACTCGTTCATGGGCTTCACATCGCCCGTCGCCGGCGGTCGCTACCGCTTCGAAGTGTCGCCAAATGTCGGCACAGTCAACTACACGTCGTTGCTGGCCGACTATCGCCGATACCTGCTCGCGAGGCCGTTTACGTTCGCGTTCCGCGGCATGCACTTTGGCCGTTACGGTGAGGGACGGGGAAGTGAGCAATTGCAGTCGCTGTTCGTCGGCCAGCCCTACTTCATCCGCGGCTACGATGCAAACAGTTTCACGCTGGCCGAGTGCAGTGCAGGCGTGGGGAGCAACGAATGCCCTCAGTTCAGTCGGCTGAGTGGAAGCCGGGTGGCGGTGCTGAACGCCGAACTGCGCATTCCGCTCCTGGGCACGAACCAGTACGGCATCATTCCGTTTCCCTACCTGCCGCTCGAAGTCTCGCCATTCATTGACGGTGGACTGGCGTGGAGTGCCGGCGATGACGTGGACCTTCGCTTCGCACGCAGCAGCGCGACGCGCGTGCCCGTGTTCAGCACTGGCGTGAGCATGCGCGCGAATGTGTTGGGTTACGCGGTGGCCGAGTTCTATCTGGCCAAGCCGTTCCAGCGCGATCAGAAGAACTGGGTATTCGGCTTCCAGCTCCAGCCTGGATGGTGAGCTTCGGTCGTAAAGCGCGACGCCGACGGTCGCTCACGTCGTGAGCCCCACACCAATGTCGCGTTTCCGTGAGAAGCGAAGCATCAGAAAGCCTACGATACCGGCCACCGTCGACGCGCCAAGAATGCCGAGCTTGGCGACGTCGAGCAGCGCTGGACTCGCGAAGGCCAGACCGGCAATGAAGAGAGACATCGTGAATCCGATACCTCCCAGCCACGCCACACCATGCACGTGCATCCACGTGCTCCCACTGGGCAGGTCGGCGGCACCACTCCGCACGGCGATGAAGCTCGCCAGCGTGATACCGATCGGTTTGCCGAGCAGCAGTCCCATCGCCACGCCGACGGCGATCGGGCTGGTAAGCGCCATGCCCGCATCGTCGCCGAGCGTTACGCCGGCATTCGCGAGTGCGAAAATCGGCATGATGACGAACGCCACGATGCCGTGCAGCGCGTGCTCCATCCGCTGCAGCGGAGCCTGGGCCTCGTCCGCTGCACTCTCGAGCGACTGGAGGGCGTGCTGGTGCCCTTGATTGGTGAGCACGTTCGTTCCCGGCTCATCGGCCGCGCGAAACTCAGCCAGACTGCCCTCGGCCTTGGCGAGGAATTCCTCTTCACTGATGCGCGTGCGCGCCGGCACCGTCAGCGCGAGCAACACACCGGCAATCGTCGCGTGAATGCCCGACTTGAGCATCAGGAACCAAAGGACGGCGCCCAGCAATGCGTAGGTGAATGGCCTGCGCGCGCCCGCCCGGTTGAGTCCGAGCAGCAGCACCAGCACGATGCCCGCTCCGGCAAGCGACGCCCAACTGATCGCGCTCGTGTAGAAC